>CAYOIT010000061.1:10015-25011 GCA_964404035.1 uncultured Verrucomicrobiota bacterium
CGTGAAGGTGGCGCGCGCCGTGGTCCGGATCAAGTTCCTCCGCCTCCGCCTCCGGCTCCTGACGCTCCGGCGAAGACGGAATAACGTTTGTTCTCTCAATAGGGAGGGCGCGAATCCTTTCGCGCCCTCCCTTGGTTTCTTTCTACCAGATGCTCGGGTACTCCTTGATGCTGACCCAGTCCCCGTTCACCTCCGACCAGATCTGGAGGTAGGCGGTGTGCCCATGCACCCTCGGCTGATACAGCCGCCGGCCATCGCTCAGATAACTCACAATCGGCTCCTGACAGACCCGTTCCTCCACAATAACCCGGGGTGGGGGACAATACCGTACGACTTGGGGTGGCGGGCAGTATCGCACCACCTGCGTCTCACAGCGCGGGGGCGTGCCATGCCGTACCAGCGGGTGCCGGTAGACCGGTCGCTCGTACACGACCTCCCGTTCCACCGGTCTTGACCGCGTGGCATTGAGAACAACCCCGCCGACCACGACGCCGGTCAGTATCTTTCCTGCCGTGGCCCACTCACGCTGCCCTGCTTGAGCCGCTCCCGGCATTGCCGCCGCCGCCATCATTAATCCCGCCAGCCCTGCTGCCACAGTCTTCTTCATCTTACACCTCCTGCAATCGATCAGGCCGAATTGGCCCTTCTATGTGAATGGACGGACCACCCGCCCTTTTTATTCACGTCATTGTGCGCGGCGGGCTTTATGGCTGGAATCGCGGGGTCCGGAACGGTATGCTCTGAACAAGCTGCTGACAGAATGAATAAAGTTCCCACGCCGGACGTCTACTAGTAATGGATGCGGACCGCACACAAGCTGTGATCGAGCGTGCCAGGCACGGCGACATGGACGCCTTTATGGAACTTTTCGAGGAAGCCCGGCCCATGGTGTTCAACGTCGCCTGCAGGGTGGTCGGGCCGGACGAGGCGGAGGATGTGGTTATGGACACTTACCTCAAAGCGTGGAAAGCGATTCCCGGGTTTACAGGGCACTCGGCGTCAAGGACGTGGTTGTGCCGCATCGCCCATAACTGCGCCATCGATCACTGGAGGAAGCAAAAGCCCTGGACAATGACCGGGTCGGCCGACGAAGAGCCCGTCGATCCAAGCCAGCTTCCGGATGCCACGCAACGCCTGCCGTCATCCCTGGTCGCGGGCGCCGAAACGGCCGCCTGCATCCACGCGGCCCTCGATCGGCTCCCGTCGGAGCATCGGGCGACGCTGCTGCTGCGCTTCGCCGATGGCCTGAGCTATTCGGAGATCGCCGCCGCGACCGGTGTGTCGCTCGGGACGGTCATGTCCCGGGTGTTCAACGGCCGCCGTAAACTGATGAAGCTGCTGGTGGCCCTGAGAGGAGAGATTCTATGAACAAGATTTCCTGGAAAGACGTGCAGACTCATCTTCATGAGACGTCGCCCAAACCGGTGCCGCGGGCTGCCGAGGACTTCTGGTCCGATTTCAAAGCCCGTGCGGCCCTGGTCCGGCAGGAGCAACCCGTGGCAATCCGGGAGGGCATGCCGGCGGTGTTGCGATGGGGGACTGCCACGGTCCTGGCCCTCTTCCTGATCACGTTGGGTTTGTTTGCCCTCCCGACGCATTCGGGCGCGATCACGCAGATCAAGGCATTGGAAGTCGTTGCACCGCACAGCGGTGTCATTATAATGAACGATCAGTCGGGCAGGGGAACCATCCTCTGGATTACCGGAATGGAATCGAAAACGTAGCAGCGGGTGAGCCTATGAAAATACCTCTTGTCTTCGCATGGTTCTGTGCCCTGATGGTGTCGGCAGGTGCGGTTTTTGCCGGGCCGACGCTGACGATCCGGCTGGTCGACGCCAGCAACTCGGGCCAAGGGGCGGGCGGCGGGCTGGAGGATGTGGCCCAACTTCTGAAGGAAAACCTCCCCTTCAACTCGTTCCGCCTGGTCGCGAACCGCTCCATGCCCCTGCCGGCGAACGGCACCGTGTCATTGGCGGAGGGAATCCAGGCCCGCTGTTCGGGCGACCAGCGCAATCTCAGTGTGGCCATCGAGCGCGGGGGCAAAGCCCAGATTCAATCCACGGTGGAACTCCGGAACAACACGCCTCTCATCCTGGGCGGAATGCCGTCCGACAAAGGGAAGCTGATTGTCATCCTGCTGGCCAAGTGAGGACCATGGGTGTTTTGACAGTTCCGTGCTCTTTTGATAACTAGTCGGCGCAAACGTACCTTACTGAGGAGCTTCATGCAGGCATTTACGTATCGATCCGGAAAGTTGTTCGCTGAGAATGTTGCTGTGCAGGATCTGGCCCGCCGCTACGGGACCCCCTTGTACATCTACAGCCGTAACCACCTGCGCGAACGGTATGGTGCGATCGCCTCTGCTATGGCCGAAGTGAAGCCGCTGATCTGCTACTCGGTCAAGGCGAACTCCAATGCTGCCGTGATCCGGACCCTGGCCGAGGCGGGCTCCGGGTTTGATATTGTCTCCGGGGGCGAGTTGTTCAGGGCGCTGCGCGCAGGGGCGGAGGCCTCGAAGATCGTTTTCGCCGGCGTGGGCAAAACCCGCGACGAGATCGAATACGCGCTCACGGAACGGATCCGCTTCTTTACCTGCGAGTCGGAACCCGAAGCGCAACGCATTTCCGAATGCGCGAAGCGCCTCGGGCTCAAGGGCCGCATCGCGTTCCGGATCAACCCGGATGTCGATCCCAAGACGCACAAGTACATCAGCACGGGTAAGAAGGAAAACAAGTTCGGCCTCGATCTCGACCGCACCCTGAAGGCCTATGAGATGGCGGCCGCGCTTCCCAACGTTGAAATTGCCGGGCTGCACATGCACATCGGCTCGCAAATCCTTTCCGCCGATCCGTTCGGCACGGCGCTGGCCAAGGTCAAGGACATGTGCCTGACGTTGAAGGCCAGGTATCCCTCCTTCACCACGATCGACATCGGGGGCGGACTGGGCATCGACTACAAGCCCGAACAACAGGCCCTCGATCCGAAGCTGTTCGCGGCGACGGTGCTGCCGTTCTTGCGCGAACTTGGCCTGAGTGTGGTGATGGAACCCGGACGCAGCATTGTCGGCAACGCCGGTATTCTGGTGTGCCAGGTGCAGTACGTGAAGGAAAGCTATTTCAAGAAGTTCATCGTGGCCGATGCGGCCATGAATGACCTGATCCGGCCTGCGCTCTATCAGGCGCACCACGAAATCCTGGCGGTCGAGGCGACGGACAAGCGGGTGCCGGGGGACCTGGTTGGCCCGATCTGCGAGTCCGGCGACTTTCTGGCGGCCGACCGCGATCTGCCGGATGTCGGGGAAGGGGCCTTGCTGGCGGTGATGAGCGCCGGCGCCTACGGTTATTCGATGTCCTCGAATTACAACAGCCGGCCGCGCGCGGCGGAAGTGATGGTGGACGGCGACCAGGCGGTTCAAATCCGTCTGCGCGAAACGATGGAAGATATGGTGCGCGGCGAGATCAACTGACCAAGGAGAGACGATCATGTTCGAAGGAGCTTATACCGCCATTGTGACGCCGTTCAACAAGGACGGCAGTGTCGATTACGGCAAACTGCGGGCCCTGATCGCCCTTCAGATTGAGGGCGGCATGGATGGCATCGTTCCCGTCGGCACCACCGGCGAGTCGCCGACGCTGGACTTCGACGAGCACGAGAAAGTGGTCGAGACCTCGGTTGAGGCGTGCCGCGGCAAGATCAAGGTGATCGCCGGCACCGGCGCCAATTCGACGTCCGAAGCCCTGCAACTGACGAAGCATGCCCTCGCGGCCGGAGCCGACGGCACCCTTCAGGTCACGCCCTATTACAACAAGCCCAACCAGGAAGGGCTCTATCGCCATTTCGCGGCGGTGGCTGACCTCGGTCTGCCCGTGGTGTTGTACAATGTTCCGGGCCGGTCGAGCCGCGAGATTGACGTGGCGACGATTGCCCGCCTTGCCAAACACCCCAAGGTCGTGGCCGTCAAGGAAGCCGCGGGCAGCGTGGACCGCGTCAGCCAGATCTTGCGCGCCTGCTCGATCACGGTGCTGTCAGGCGATGACTCGCTGACGCTGCCGATGATGGCGGTGGGGGCGAGTGGCGTCATCAGCGTGGCTTCGAACATCGCCCCGCGGCCGGTGGCGGACCTCGTGCATGCCGCGCAGGCCGGACAATGGGACAAGGCCCGCGCCCTGCACGCGAAATACCACCGGCTGTTCACCGATCTCTTCCTGGACACGAATCCCATTCCGGTCAAGACCGCGATGGCCATGGCAGGAATGATCGAGGAGGTGTTCCGTCTGCCTCTCTGCGAGACCAGCGAAGCCATCCGCAAGAAACTCACGGAGTGCCTGAAGGAAGTGGGCCTGCTGTAGGCCGGGAAAGCAGCGAAGTAGTTTCCTCTAGGTGGACGCCGGTGTCCCTACCGGCGTCAGACCGCGCTAGGGACAGCGCGGTCCACCTTGTAGAATACGGTAGCGCCTTTATGAACCGGGGTGCTACGCGTCCGTCTCCATCGCAGGCTGCACCAGGGCTGGATCCAACAGCACACCCTGTTTTCTGAGCTGGCTCTGTAACGCCTGAATGGAGAGTGCGCGAACATCGCCTCCCGTCTGATAGAGGGCCAGGACCGCGGCGGTGCCGCAGGCTTCCCCGGTGACCGCGCAGCCTGGAATGGCACGCGTCACGTCCCAGACTGTCGTGTCCGCCGAGATGCAGCGTCCGGCCACCAATAGATTGCTGTGGCGCACTCCTTGAAGCGCACTCAGGGGAATCGCGTAGACGGGCCCCGCCTGTCGCCAGTCGCTCGTGAGTCCGATGGTGTCGTCCAGCCACTGGTGGACGTGACTGGCCCCCAGCGAGAAGGAACCGACCAGGCGCCGTGTCATCCGCAGGCAGGCCATGGTGGGCGGTGTCAGGATCTGGAGATCCGTGTCCGGCTTGCGCAGGCGGAGCTTTTCGAGTTGTTGGCGGATCAAGTCGCGGGTGCCGAGGATATGCCCCGTCACCTGGTCGGCATCATCCCCCCTGAAGAAAGGTCCCTCGGCGTTCTCTTTCAGTGCGCGAGGGTGGAACCGATTCGAGAGGCAGTGCAACTTGAGACCCTTCTCATCCAGGGAATAGAACCAGCCGCACAGAACGTTCGAGTCGAGCGATTCCGTCGGCTCGCCCGCCAGGAAGCAGACATCGGCATCGCCGGTGGCATCCACGACCGTGCGGCAGGCAATCGCGTAGCGACCGCTTTTGTTTTCCACGATGACATGGCTGATCCGGTCGTTCTTCCGATGCACCGCGCAGACACGGGTGTCATACAGCAGCCTCACGCCGGCGTCGACCGCCAGCTTTTCGAGCGCGAGCAGGTAGGAGGAGGGGTTGAACCTGGTCTCGAACCGCGTCTTCCGGCGGGCCGGGGTGTCGCCGTCGGGGAGCCAGCAGGCGGGTATTCCGGAAAACTGCGCGGCCGGGTTGTTGCGGTGCAAATCGGCGACCGACAACCGGAGCAGTTCCTCCGCCAACCCGCCGCTCACCTGTCGTCCCCGCCCATCGCAAAGCGGTAACCACACAATCACGTTGCCGAGGGTCGCCAGGCCGCCCAGGGCGCAGAACTTCTCCAGCAGGCAGACCTTGGCGCCGAGGTGAGCGGCCGCCACCGCGGCCGCCACGCCGGCGATCCCGCCGCCGGCCACCAGCACGTCGCACGCCTCCACGACGGGCAAGCGCCGTGACGGTTCCTCGATGGTTTCTGTCGGCGGCCTTGAAGAGGGATCAGGTGTCATGGCTTGTGATCTCCAGGATTTGGATGCGGCAACGATACGAGGGACAACCGTATGAGACAAGGGCATTATTCCATCGTTCATGTTGGCGCCCCGGCGCCAACCTTCGGAGTGCGGCAGTTCGACTGCCGCCTTTCCTCCCGCCGCCCAAGCACAAGGCGGCAGTCACACTGCCGCACTTCCAAGGCGGGCTTTGCCCGCAGAGCATCGACTGCCCCGTCCCTTAAGATTCGGATTGGCATCGTGGGCTGTTTGGTACCAAGATGCCGCCTTTTCCGGTCACAGCGACAAACATTTCAACCACGGAGCGGATTCAATGCAACTTGAAACGGGATTGTTTGACCACATGGTCGTGCAGCGCAACAGGAAGAACGTCAGCGAAGCTGTTTTTTCAGGACGCTGCCCGGCCAACGGGCCTGTGGTCGCGACCGTGCGGCGTGGCAAAAGTGTGGTGAAGGGATTTGCAGCCGTCACCGTTGGGGCGGTGTCACGCGGTAAACTGAGCGGCTGCCTCAAGGGGCTGCCGGTGGGCGGACCGTATGACGTCGAACTCAGGGCCGGCGAGGAAGTTCTGACGGTCAAGGATGTGATGGTGGGTGACGTCTGGTTGCTCGGCGGCCAATCCAATATGCAGGGGTGCGGACTCTTTCCGAAGCAGCGCCTTGCCGCCGACCCGCAGGTGCGCGCGTTCTATATGGACGACCGTTGGGCGGTGGCGAAGGATCCTGTGCATAACATGTGGGCCTGCGTGGATCAGGTCCATGCCGATCTTTGCGGAGGGGCCAGGCCCGGCAAACCCGATGCCAACTGGGGTGTCTGTCCCGGCCCGGCGTTTGGAAACGAGATGCGCCGCATGACCGGCATCCCGCAGGGCCTGATGGCCTGCGGGCACGGCGGGACGTCGATGACGCAGTGGGATCCCAAGCGCAAGAATGAGGGGGGCAAGAGCCTGTATGGCGCCCTGGTCCGCCGGGTCCGGAAGAATGGCGGTCGTGTGGCGGGGATGATCTGGTACCAGGGCTGCAGCGATGCCAATCCGGAGGCCGCCAAGCGCTACACCGAACGCATGAAAGTCCTCGTCGCCGCGCTTCGGCGCGACACCGGGGACAAGACACTCCCCATCGCCATCGTGCAGATCGCGCGCGTGGTGGGTTGGGGGCAGGAAAATGCCGCCCACTGGAACTCGGTCCAGGACCAGGAACGCCGGTTGCCGCTTCTGATCAAGCACTTTGCCACCGTGCCGGCCATCGATCTGCCGCTCGATGACAGTATCCACATCAGCGGCGCCGGCCAGTATGTCCTGGGACGCCGTCTCGCCCAGGCCATGCAGACGCTGCGGGTCGGACGCAAGGCGGGCCTGCCGCCTCTGGCCCTCAAGAAAGTGACCGTTGAAACGGTCCGCGGCCTGGGCGTGGCCGTGGTGGAGTTCGAGAATGTGGTGGGTAAACTGGTCTCCGGTTCCCGGCCCAGCGGCTTCGCCATCGTTAACTCGAATGGTTGTTCCAATCACTTTGACCTCCAGTTGGACGGGGCCTGCGTCAGGGTCCGTTCCGGTCTGTCGGCCGATGCGTTGGCGGAGGCGATGCTCCATTACGGTTACGGAACGGACCCGTACTGCAACATCGTTGACGAAGCGGGGCGCTCGCTGCCTGTACTCGGCCCCCTCCGGTTGGGCGTACCGCGTGCGATCACGCCGTTCGTCCGGCAACTGAGGGTGAGCGCGTTCCAGCCTTCGGCCGGCAAGCTTCAGGAACTGGAGTGCCCGTCCGGGATGGAGGCGCTGCAGATGGCGCCGCGCTCGTTCGGGGACAACTTCTGCAATCTTCATCCCGAGATTACGCAGCACCACGGGCGGGATGAGGTGGTGTACTTCGCCTGCCGTTTCTCGTGCAAGGCGGCGATGTCCCTGGCGCTGGTCCTGGGGTATGACGGGCCGGTCAAGGCCTGGGTCGACGGCAAGCTGCTCCTTCAGGATCCGAACGGCATCAATCCCGCCACCCCGGACAAGGGTACGGCCAGATTTCAGGCCGGGGCCGGTGAGCACGACATCGTCGTGGCGTTAGGGACCAACAACGGCGCGGCCTGGGGCATCTTCCTGCGACTCGAACGGTTGGGTGTGACCAGGACCCAACTGGCGAAGGGACCGTCGAGCTACGACCTGCCCGAGTTTCTTGGGTAGGGCGTTCGGGAAAGCCTGCACGTTGGCAGCCCTCTTTCTGGAGGTGGCACGGGTGTCTCACCCGTAGCCTCCTCTCTTCGTCCGCTTGCCTGGCTGCCTAAGCAACGGGTTGGAAACCCGTGCCACGCCGGGTTGCGGGTGATCGCGCACAGGGCGAACCGCTACAGCCTTGGCGGCTTTGTGGGACGACTGTGTAACCTTTCTGCTCCTCGCGGCTCTAATCTTCTTAGCGGACGATAATGTCCCGAAGGAGGATAAAGCCATGAGTGGAGTGAGAGAGATACAGGATGGGGAGTTTCAAGAGGAAGTGCTCGGCTCGGAGTTGCCGGTGATGGTGGATTTCTACGCCCCCTGGTGCGGTCCCTGCAAGTTGCTGGCCCCTGCTCTGGCGGGGATTGCGAAGGCCTATGACGGCCGTCTGAAGGTCGTGAAGGTGAATGTGGACACTGCTCCGCAACTCGCCACCGACTACCGCGTTCGCGGTGTTCCCACGTTGATGTTCTTCAAGAACGGCAAAGCCGCGGATACCGTGGTGGGAGTCCCTTCAGCCGCCACGCTACGTGACAAACTCGAAGCTCATGCGGCCTCACCCGAGAGGGTCGGGGTCTGTGGATGCAGCGCTTGAAAGGGAGGTGGACCGTGATTGTAAGACTTCTTGTTGGTGCCGTTGTGGGTGGCGTTCTGGGATATGCCGTCTATCGGTTTATCGGGTGTTCCACCGGGACCTGCCCGATCACCTCCAATCCCTGGATCAGCACGATCTTCGGCGTGGTGATGGGTACGCTCGTGGCGGCACCCCGGTAAGCCGCCGGCCCTGGGGTGCATCTGCGATGTGGTGCAAGTGAAGGGGCGCAGTACGGCCGGCGCTACGCCGCCGGCCGGGGCGGGCGACGTAGCGCCGGCCGCACTGGCGTTCGCCCTAAACGCTGGCTTGACAACGCCGCAATCAGCAGTAGCTTAACCGAATGTGGATAGGGTGTATGGCACCAAGGCTGCAAGGCCGCAAGGAAAGCGGAAAGGAGCATCAGGATGAAATCGAAAGTGTGCTTGGGTGTAGGGGTGGCGGGGCTGTTACTGAGCGCTATGACGCTGCGGGCGGCAGGCCTGCCCGGTGACGCGGAAGCGGCGACACACGGTGATGAAGCCGCGAGCGTTCAACTCGTCAAGGAGACGGAACAGAAGTCCCCTGACTTTGTGTTTCGTCAGTACAATCTGGCGGTCCTGTCGCACTATTCCTATTTGATCGGAAGCGGCGGCGAGGCACTGATCATCGATCCGGCGCGGGACATCAGCCGCTACCTGAAGGATGCCGAGGAGCTGGGACTGAAGATCACCAGAGTCTATCTGACGCATTCGCATGCCGATTTTGTGGCCGGTCACATGGAACTGGCCAAAGCCACGGGCGCGGAAATCGTGGTCAACGCAGCGACCCAGGCCGGTTATCCGCACAAAGCGGTCAAGGATGGCGAAGCCATCACCTTCGGCAAGGTGCGGGGTGTCGTGGTGACCACGCCGGGTCACACCCCGGACGGCACCTGTTTCTATGTCTATCACCCGGCCGAGGGGAGCACGCCGAAGCTCGTTCTCACCGGTGATACGCTATTCATCGGCAGTGTCGGACGTCCTGATCTCATGGGCGAAGGCATGAGCGCCGCCGCGCTGGCCGAGATGGGCTACCATTCCTGGAAGGACAAGCTCTCGAAACTCCCCGACGACACCCCGTTCTATCCGGCGCACGGCGCCGGCTCGCTCTGCGGTGCCCACCTGAGCGACAAACCCGTCTCCACCATCGGCGAGCAGCGTCGTGAAAATGTGTATCTGCAGCACAAGGATCTTCTGTCCTATGTGATGGCGGTCATCGATGGCCTTCCTGACGCGCCCCAGTACTTCAAGCATAATGCCAGGATGAACCACGATGGCCCGCCGCTGGTGGATTGGGACAAGGTTGCCCCGCCGCCGCTGTCCGCCGCCGAGGTCGCCACCCTGGCGCAGAAAGGAACGTGGCTGATTGATGTTCGAGATGCCCAGGCGTTCGCCGTCGCGCACCCGCAAGGCGCGATCAGCATCGGCATCCGCGGACGCTTCGAGACCTGGACCGGCATCATGATCCCATGGGGAGAGCCGTTCATTCTGGTGGGATCAGACGGCGAAGTGGGTGAAGCGGCCTTTCGCCTCAAGCGGATCGGTTACGATGCGCCGGCCGGCTCGCTTCAAGGCGGCGTGGAGGCCTGGAAGCAGGCTAAACTACCCGTTGGCTCACTCAAGCTCCTGACGCCGCAGGCCCTCCATCAGCAGGTGCAGGCAGGGACGGCGCCGATCATCGTCGATGTCCGCCTTCCGAGCGAATGGATGGCGCTGCGCATCGGCAACGTGCTGAACATCCCGTTGAACAGGATGTTTGACGACAGCAAACGCCTTTCCAAAAGCATGCCGGTGCTGACCGTCTGCAACTCAGCCTATCGGTCCAGCATGGGTGCCTCGGTCCTGCTCAAGCAGGGCTTCAAGGAAGTGTTCAATATGGAAGGAGGCAGCGAGGCGTGGATCGCCGCCGGTCTGCCCACGTTGAGCGCCGCCGGTGCGGGCGCCGCTTCCCCCGCGACCCCCACCCGGGCCATCAGACTGCCGGAACGCCTGTCGGCTGCGGAACTCAAACGGATGACGATGGATCTGCCCGGAACCTTCGAGGTCGTGGACATCCGCCCGCCGGCGCACTATGCGGACTTCTCCCTGCCGGGTTCGATGAATGCGGACATTGCCGACGTGATGGCCAATCCTTCCTATCTGAACGGCGCCGTTCCCCTGGTGCTGGTCGATCGCGATGGATCCCTGGCGATGGCGCTGGGCGGCATTCTCTCGCAAAAGACCCCGCGGCCCATCAAGGTGCTGTATGGCGGTCTGGACGCGTATTGGAGTGAAGCTCAGGGCCCCGCCCCCTCCGTCGCTCCCGCGCCTGAGGTCAAACCGGCAACGCCTGTAACGGCACCGGCGGGGGCCCCGTCGGCTCCGGCCGCTCCCGCCGCGCCGAAAAAGAAGAGTGCCGGGTGTTGATGAAGGGATGAGGAGGACGCGATCATGGGAAAACAAATTGACCTGCCGAATTATGGGCCCAAGCCTTACTCAAACCCGTATCTCGCCGGACTCTTGCTCGGGTTGGTTCTGCTGGCCTCCTTTGTCCTTCTGGGCGCGGGGTTGGGGGCCTCGGCGGGGATTGCCCGCCTCGGCGCCTCGGTCTCGCTGTGCCTCGCGGCGCCGCATACGCTCGCCACCGAGTACTTCGGGAAATGGGGAGCGAAGCCCTTGAACTACTATCTGGTCTTCATGCTGGCGGGGACCTTTGTCGGGGCGCTCTTCTCGGCGCTGCTGGCCCATCGCGTGCGCGTTCAAGTCGAGCGCGGCACGACGGCTTCCGTGAGCCTCCGGCTGGGATACGCGCTGGCGGGGGGCGTGATCGTCGGGTTTGCCAGCCGTCTCGCGCAGGGGTGCACCTCGGGCCAGGCGCTCAGCGGCGGTGCCCTGTTGCTGACTGGCAGCATTGTCTTCATGCTGTGCGTTTTTGCAGGCGGTTACGCCACGGCCTGGTTTGTAAGGAGGCAATGGCAATGATCAACACCCTCTACAGCCTCGATGCGCTGGGAACGCCCATGGCGGGGTTTCTGGCGCTCCTGATCGGCACCGGTTTCGGCTTTGCTCTCGAACGCGCTGGATTCAGCAGCTCGAGGCGCCTGGCCGGAGTTTTCTACTTCACCGACATGGCGGTCCTGAAGGTCATGTTCACGGCGGTGATTACCGCCATGCTGGGGGTGTCGTACCTTGTGGCTTTGGGCTGGCTGTCGCTCGATCGGATCTTCCTCATGCCGACCTTCTACGGCGCTCAGGTTATCGGAGGGCTCCTGTTCGGCGTGGGTTTTGTGATGGGGGGCTGGTGTCCCGGGACGGCCTCGGCCGGACTGGCCGCAGGGCGCCTTGATGCTCTGGTGTTCCTCGTCGGAAGCATCGGCGGCAGCATTCTTTTCAACGAGTTGTACCCGGTGGTCGGACCGCTCATGACGGCCGGGGACCAGGGGGTGCAGATGGCGTACGACACCGTGGGGCTGACGCGCCCTGCGTTCGCTCTGGCCTTTACCCTGGTCGCGGTGGTGTCTTTCTGGCTTGCGGAGTGGGCGGAGAAAGCGCGTACCGGGCGTTCGCCGTATCTGGGGACGCCTTTCCTGAAAGCGTTCAGCCTGGCCCTGGTGGCGGTCGCGGCGGGCCTGTTCATGCTGGTGCCCACCCCGGCGGGAGCGTCCGCCCAACCCGGCGGCGGGGGAGCGGCGCCGGGAACGGACGAGAAATCCCTGATGGCCGGCGTCGAGCAGGCGCGGGATCATATCGAACCGGAGGAATTGGCCGATCGCCTGATGGCGGGTGAACCGGATCTCATCCTGGTCGACGTTCGCCCGGCGACGGAATTCAACACCTTCCACATCAGAGGGGCCATCAACGTGTCTCTGGCGACTTTGGCGGAGGTGCTCCAACCCCACAAGAACAAGGGGATCATCGTGCTCTATTCCAATGGCATGACCCATCCCGCCCAGGCCCGCGATTCACTCCAGCGTGACGGGTTCGGCAATGCTTATCTGCTGACCGACGGCGTGCAGGGGTTCCGGGACCGCTGCCTCAAACCGGTCTCCCTGCGGTCTGAGCCCATGCCGGCTTCGGCGGCCGCCCGGGTGAAGGCGTGGCGCGCGTTCTTTGGCGCCTTCGCGGCGCCCGTCCCTACCGTTGCCGTCAGCGGCACGCAGCCGCTGCCCAGACAGCGGGCGGTCGAGACTGACTGGCTGGCCTCCAAACTTGGCGCTTCAGGAATCCGGATCATCGACCTGCGTCCACAGCCGGAGTACAACTCCGCGCATATTCCGGGATCCCTCAGCCTCAACGTGGAGAGTCTGCGTGGGAACATCAAGGGGGTGCCTTCCATGCTGCTTCCGGCTTCCCTGTTGGCCGCCCAGTTCTCTCTTCTGGGCTTGCAGCCATCGGATACCGTTGTTCTCGTTTACGGCGACAAGGTCCACGATGCCACTCTGGCCGGAATGGCGTTCGAACGCATGGGACATGCGGCCTGTGCCCTCCTGAACGGCGGATACACCAAGTGGGCACAAGAGAGACGGCCCTCCACCGCCGCGCTGCCCGTCGTGACAGCGTCCCACTATCCCGCGCCGCCGCAGCCCGACGGATTCACGGTGGATTCCGGGACGGTGGCGGCCACGCTCGGCAAGTCAGGGACAGTGATCATCGACGTGAGGCCGGTGGACTTTTTTACGGGCAGGAAGTCGGACGAGGCGCGCGCCGGCCATATTCCGGGCGCGCTCAACCGTCCCTTTACGGAAGATACCGTCACCACCGGCTCCAACAAGGTGGCGACGCTTAAGCCGGTGGAGGAACTGGCCGCTGCCTATGCCCGGATGATTCCCTCCAAGGATACGGAAGTCATTGTCCATTGCCGCACGGGACATCAGGCCAGTCAGGCCTTCTTTGTGTTGAAACACCTCCTCGGGTATTCAAAGGTCCGCTGGTACGATGCCGGCTGGACCGAATGGGCGGCTCGTCCTGAATTGCCCGTGAAGAAAGAAGACTGAACGCTCGTTGCCGCCCTCCAACCCGGTGGTCGCCGGTGTCCCTACCGGCGTCTGACCGCGCTAGGGACAGCGCGGTCCACCTTGAAGAAATCGCGGTCGTATTGGTGAGACTGTGAGAAGGTGGTTGCACCGAAGAACTTGCGTGAGCGGCGGTGTGGCGATACCTTGCGGGTATGAAAACACGTTTTCTTCCGCTGTCGGGCATCGTGTTGATCATGGCCGCGATGTCGCTGGCCGACGACATCAAGGTCTGGCCGCTCTTCTATCAGCACAGTGATACGGAAACGCGATCCAGGCGGACCGAAGTGCTCTGGCCGCTCTATGTCCGGGAGTCCACCCCGGAGTACGTGGCCAACCAGTTCATCAGCTTCCCTCAAGACTATCCCGAGCAGTATCCCCACCAGTTTTACCTGCTGTGGCCGTTCAGCGGGGTCCGCACGGGCGACGGTCACGACGCGTGGTTGTTTCCTTTCTTGTGGAGCAAAGCCGAAGCCTCCGGTAATGACCATCACCTGGCCCTGTTCCCGGCGTTCTACTACGGTGAGAAGGGCGAGTCCACCTCCCTCAACCTTGCCCTGCTGCAGCATAACCACTGGGGGCCGAACGGATCAGAACACTATTTGTGGCCCCTCTTCTGGAAAACCACCGACCACCACAACGGTCAGTCGGGCGGGTCCCTTGGTGTACTGCCGCTGATGTGGCTGAACCACCGCCGCACCGTGTCCGACTCGTACCGCTCGTCCAGCCATTGCGGCGGGCTTTTGCTGTTCAACTGGTGGCACCGGCATTCCAGCACGAATCTGACCGGTGGGGTCGTCACCGGCGCACGGACCGATTCGAGTGAGAACCTGTTTCCTGTCTATCACCGCTCCTCTTCGTCGCAAATGACGGATCAGCCGGATCGCAGGCGCTCATCGGAAGACGCCCTCTGGCTGATGCCTTACTGGCAATCCCACGACTCGGGGACCGATCCGTCCGGCGAATTCTCGAAATCGAGCCACACCCTCTTCCCGATCTATCACGATTGGCACGACACCCGTCAAGCGACCGTCCGCTCCGGGCGGTTGGTGGTTCCGCTCTGGTTTCATTCCGATACGTTCGTGAGCGGCGAAAAAGAGGCCGCCGCTGATTTCATCGTTCCGATTGGCGCCCATCTCTACAAGAGGGGTGAGTACGAGACCCGGAACCTGCTCGGCCCGGTGTTCAACCGCACCGCCAATCTTCGCACCGGCACCGTTCGCTATGACGCCCTATTCCCTTTCTTCTCCCTCACTTCGGGTGATCATGAGTCCGCGGGACGGCTGTTTCCGTTGGCCGGCTGGGATGAGAAAGAGGGCGAACGCGATAATGTCTGGTGGCTGTTTCCGCTCGGGTGGAAGACCGAATCGCAGGGCAAGATTGACTATGCGGCCGCCTATCCCGAACTGGGAGCCTGGCGCCGCCCTGAAAGCCACG
>CAYOIT010000062.1:0-22654 GCA_964404035.1 uncultured Verrucomicrobiota bacterium
GCCCTGCTGGCGATCACGCAGTTGGGGGATGAGATTGTGGCGGCCAACAACCTGTATGGCGGCACCTATCAGCTATTCCATCATACGTTTCCCAAACTGGGGCGGACCGTGAAGTTCGTGGACTCGCGTAACCTTGACGCCTTCCGTGCCGCCATCACGCCGAGGACACGGGCGATTTATGCCGAAACCATCGGCAATCCCAAACTGGATGTGCCGGATTTTGAGGCCCTGGCCAAAATCGCCCATGAGGCGGGGATCCCCCTGGTCGTGGACAACACCGTCGGGGTCGGGCTGGTGCGTCCGATCGACTATGGGGCGGACATTCTGGCCACGTCCGCCACGAAATACATCGGCGGACACGGGACGTCCATCGGCGGGGTGATTGTGGATTCCGGCAAGTTCAAGTGGAACAACGGGAAGTTCCCGGAATTCACCACGCCGGATCCGAGTTACCACGGCCTGGTTTACTGGGATGCCCTGGGCAACGTGCCGGGGCTGGGGAACGTGGCTTTCATTCTCAAGGTGCGCGTGACACTGCTGCGGGATATCGGGGCGGCGCTGAGTCCGTTCAATGCGCACCAGTTCCTGCTCGGGCTGGAAACGTTGCCCTTGCGTCAGCGTCAGCATTCGGCGAATGCCTTGGCGGTGGCGACGTGGCTCAAGCAGCACCCGTTGGTGAGGTGGGTGACGTATCCGGGACTGGAGAGCGATCCCGGCCATGCCCTGGCGGCGAAATACCTGAAGAAGGGATTTGGCGGCCTGATTGGGTTTGGGATCAAAGGCGGGCTGGAGGCCGGAAAGACCTTCATCAATTCGGTGAAATTGCTATCGCATGTGGCCAACATCGGCGATGCGAAAAGCCTGGTGATTCACCCTGCCTCAACCACGCACCAGCAGTTGACGGCTGAGGAACAGCGTGCAACCGGGGTGACGCAGGATTATATTAGGTTGTCGATCGGCCTGGAGGATGTGGAGGATATCACGGCTGATATTGATCAAGCGCTGAAGAAGACCACGGCCTGAGTTCGAAGGGGTCGGCGTGCGAGTGGTCGGTACGGTCCAGGGAAGGCGGAGGGGCTCATGAAAAGCAGTCAAGTGATTGTGCACTGCGAGCACGGGATCCATGCCCGGGTGGCCGCCCGTGTCGTGAAGGTTGTGCGGGACCACGATTCCGAAGTTCATATCCGCTGCGGCAAGTGCCCGAAAGCCCGAGGCTGTTCCATTCTTGAACTCATTACGCTCGGGGCGAGTGAGGGATCCAGCATCGAAGTCATTGCGGAAGGGCCCGATGAGGACCTCGTGATGACGGCTCTGGAGGAAGTGTTCGAGGGAGGCAGCGGCGTGTGAGACTGTCTGAACGCGGGACCGATTTCTGCGGTCAGTGGTGCCGCCTCGTGATTTTAGGACCGTGAAGTAGGGTTATACCCCATGGCGTTTCGCCGACGATGAGTCTTATTCTACCTTAAAGCATCCCTGGTTGGAGCCTGTTGGCCGCGAACGGGGTGCGATGCGAACAACCGGTTGCGGACGGAATCATGTCCGGGCCGCTGTTCACAAGGGGTATGTCATGACGCATCGATGGCTCCAGTGGGGCGTTCAATTTCTCGCCGGATGGCGCGCCGCCGCAAGGCCGACGGCAGCCCTTGCCGACGAGCCGACGTTACGTTCCGAACTCTTCGGGATGGTGCAACTGGAGTCGCATGCCCGGCGCCTCGCATCGCTTCACGCCCTTGATTCCGAGCCCGGCCCCGAGCGGCTGCTCCACCGCCTTCGTGAGAACGAGAAGGTCATTCGGGACTCCTACCGCGTCATTGTCGAGGCCACGCGCCTGAAACGGCATGTGGCTCCCGCCGCCGACTGGTTACTGGACAACTACTACCATATCGAAGAACAGATCGAACTGGCGCGGGCGCATCTCCCCAGGAGTTACAGCCGGCAGTTGCCCCGCCTGCGGTCCGGTCCCTCCCAGGGACTGCCGCGAGTCCATGACCTGATTCTGCAACTGGTGTCGCACACCGACGGGCGCGTGGACATCGAGAATCTCTCGCGGTTTGTGGCGGCCTATCAATCGGTGGCGCCGCTCTCACTCGGTGAACTCTGGGCCGTGCCGATCATGCTGCGGCTGACCCTGCTGGAGAACCTGCGCCGGGTGGCCCACCTCATCGCCTGGCGTCGCAAGATGAGAGACCTGGCGCTGGAGTGGTCCCAGCGGTTTCTGCGGGTGGCCCATGAGGACCCCTCGCACGTGATCACGGAACTGGCGGACTTCGTCCGGTCGGACCCGCCTCAGGCGGGTTCCTTCATCGCGGAACTGGCCACGAGTCTCGAAGGGCAGGATCCAGGCATTGTGCTCGTGCTCAGTTGGATGGAGCAGCAGCTCGCCGCCCGCGGCCAGACGCTGGAAATCATCCACCAGGCGGAAAGCCACGACCAGGCGGGGGACCAGGCCTCGATCGCCAACACCATCACCAGTCTGCGCACCCTGAACCGCATCAACTGGCGGAAGTTTGTGGAGGCGTTGAGTGCGACGGAAACGACCCTGCGCCGCGACCCGGCCGGCGTGTATGCCCGCATGGATTTTGCCACACGGGACCGCTACCGGCACGTGGTCGAACGGCTGGCGCGCGAAGCGAAATGCCCGGAGTCCGCAGTGGCCGACGCCGCCATTCGCCTGGCCGGGGCACCCCATCCCCCGGGCGAGGAAGGATCACCCCGAGGCCATGTGGGCTACTATCTGGTGGGCGACGGCGTTACCGAACTGGAGCGAGACATCGGTTTTCGTCCGTGTGTGACGCGCCGTGGGGCGAGGTGGGCCGAACGGCATGCTCTGGCCCTGTTTCTTGCTGTTGTGGTCATTTTCACGGCAGGCTTCGTGATGCCGTTCGCGGGGGCGCTGCTGGCGGTGGACGGGCTTGCACCCTGGATGGTCACCCTTGCGATGGGCCTGATCGCCCTCGCCGTATCGCGGCCCGCCATCCGGCTCATTGAGTGGATCTGCACCCTGACGGTGCCGCCCCGAGTCGTGCCGCGACTCGATTTTTCAGAAGGCCTTCCGCCGGAGTGCCGGACGGCCGTCGTGGTGCCGACCTTGCTGACCAGCGGCGGCGTTCAGGACTTGTTGGAGCAACTGGAGATCCGTTTTCTGACGAATCGCAGTTCGCATCTCCTCTTCGGGCTGCTCACCGACTTCCCTGATGCGACGCAGGAAACCCTGCCGGGCGATGAGGACCTGTTGCGGACGGCCGTGGAAGGCATCCGACGCCTGAACCAGCGGTATCCGGGTGATGACGGCCCCGTGTTCTTCATGCTGCATCGGCCGCGCCTGTTCAACCGCGCCGAGCGGGTCTGGATGGGCTACGAGCGGAAACGCGGCAAACTCGAGCAGTTCAACCGGTTGATCCGCGGGGGGGAGACGGCACCGTTCTCCGTGGTGGAGGGGCCTCTGGGACTGTTGCGAACCGTCCGTTACGTCATCACGCTCGATACCGACACGCAGTTACCGGCCGGGTCGGTCTCGCAACTGGCGGGCGCCATGGCGCACCCGCTCAACCGCCCGCGGCTGGATCCTGTGACACGGTTGGTGGTCGAGGGCTACGGCATCCTGCAGCCGCGCGTGGCGGTCAGCCTGCCGGCGGCCCGGCGCTCCCGTTTCGCCACGATCATGGCGGGCGAAGTCGGCCTCGATCCCTATACCCGCGAGGTTTCCAATTTCTACCACGATGTGTTCGGGCAGACCCAGTTCCTGGGAAAGGGAATCTACGACGTCGAGGCCTTTGACGCGGCGGTCCATGACCGGTTCCCTGAAAACCGCATCCTCAGTCATGACCTGATCGAGAGCTGCCATGCGCGCTGCGGATTCATCAGCGACGTGGAATTGATCGAGGACCATCCCTCCACGTACCTGGCCGATACGCGGCGCCGACACCGGTGGGTGAGGGGTGATTGGCAGATTGCCCGATGGCTCTGGCCGAGCGTGATGTCAAGAACCCGGCGCTTTACCGCCAACCCGCTGTTGTGCCTGTCGCGGTGGATGATCTTCGACAACCTGCGACGCAGCCTCGTGCCCCTGGCCATGGTCATGGGGCTGGGGTTCGGCTGGGTGGCGCTCGGCCCCCTGGCGGGATGGTGGACGTGCGCGCTGCTGCTGACGTTTCTCCTGCCCGACCTGGCGCACACCCTTCGGGGTGCGGCGACGAAGGGGCGGCTGGTCTCCTGGTCCGACCATTTGAGGCAAGCCCTGCGGCAGGAGGGGCGTGCCTGGGTCGCCAAGGGACTGGAAATCGCCTGTTTGCCGCACGAGACCTGCCTGAACCTGGATGCCATCGCGCAGTCTTTGTGGCGGCTATGGGTGACGCGGCGCGGCCTGTTGATCTGGCGGACCGCCGCCGATGGGGAACGCACGTCGGACGCGTCGGTTCCGGGGACACTGGTGGCAACGGGCGCTGCCTCCCTCCTGGTCATCGGAATGGCCTGCCTGGCCTATGTCGTGGGCGGGTGGGGAGGCGCGGCCGCGGTGTCGGTGTTCGCGGTGTGGTTGAGCGGACCGGCGCTGATGGGAGCCCTGAGCCGGCCCTCGATTCACGCCCATGACGCCTTGACGACGGACCAGGAGCGGTCACTCGGCGGCTTTGCGTTCCGCACGTGGATGTTTTTTGAGCATTTCGCCGGGCCGGAACACCACTGGCTTCCCCCGGACAATGTGGAGGAAATGAACGGCGACCTGGTGGCACCGCGCACTTCACCCACGAATATCGCCATGGGCCTTCTAAGCCCACTGTCCGCCTGCGACCTGGGTTTTCTCCCGGCAGGCGAGGTGGTGGAGGGGACGGGCAGGATGCTCGCGACGCTGGAGAGTCTGGAGCGCTACCAGGGGCATCTCTTCAACTGGTACGACACGCAATCGCTCCAGACGCTGCACCCGCGCTACGTGTCCACCGTGGACAGCGGGAATCTGATGGCGGCGTTGGTGACCCTGCGATCCGGCCTGCTCGAGCTGGCCAACCACCGCCCGGTGCCGCGGCGGTGGCGCGCGGGCCTTCACGACATGCTGGGGGTTCTGGCGGACGAAGCGACGAAGGGGGCCGACGCCCTCGGAGGAACGGCCGACTGGGTGTCAGGCGTCCGTGTCCTGCAGGAGCGCCTCCTGGCGACCCCGGATACGGCGGCGGCGGCCTGCGAGGTGTGGCTCCAGGCCAAGGCTTCCCTGGAACAGCTGCGAGGGACGACGCCACTGGCGGACGGACCCGCGTACTGGATCGACGTGATCGAGCGCCATGTTGACCGGCTTCTCAACGAGGTGTGGCACCTGGTTCCGTGGCTGTCGGAGCAGGGACCCGCAGGCCAGGCCGTTCGCCATGCCGGCGGTGGCCTGGCGGCTTTGCTGACGCGGTGGAGTGCGGCGTCGCTTGCGGAACTGGCGGCAGGTGAGCTTCAGTGGGGCCTCGAATGCGACGACGTTGTCCGTTCCAGCGGCCTCGATCCGGTCGCGGTGGCGGGGCTTAAGCAAAGCCTGCGCACGGCGGCGCAGCGGGCCACGGAACGGCTCGACCGACTCGGCCAACTCGCCGCGCGCTGCGACGAACTGGCGGACATGGATATGAAAGTCCTGTACGACCCCGCGGTCCACCTGTTCCATATCGGTTACAACGTTGACACCCACGCGCTTGACCCGGCCTATTACGACCTGCTCGCCTCCGAGGCACGGCTGGGGAGTTATGTGGCCGTGGCCCGCGGCCTGGTGCCGCTGGAACACTGGTTCCACCTGGGCCGCCTGCTGGCTGCCGGACCCGGGAAGCCGGTGCTGCTCTCGTGGAGCGGCTCGATGTTCGAGTATCTGATGCCCGACCTCTTCATGCCGGTCCATGAGGGAACCCTTCTCGGCGAGTCGAATCGCGGTGCCGTGGCACGCCAGATCGCGTACGGAGCGTCACACTCGATTCCCTGGGGTGCGTCGGAATCCGGCTACAACCAGGTGGACGTCCAGATGGCCTATCAGTACCGGGCGTTTGGGGTGCCGGGTCTGGGCCTGAAACGCGGACTGGCCGATGACCTGGTGGTGGCGCCCTATGCCACGGCCCTGGCCCTGATGATCGCGCCCGCGGCGGCCTGCGCGAACCTGGGCCGGTTGGCGGCGGAAGGCGCCGTGGGCCGGTTCGGATTTTACGAAGCCCTGGATTACACGCCGCAACGCGTGCCGGGCGGCCGGCACATGGCCCTCGTGCGTTCGCACATGGCGCATCACTCGGGGATGAGCCTGCTGGCGTTCGCGGGGGTGCTGTGCCACCAGCCGATGCGGCGGCGCTTCTTTGCGGATATGGAGATGCGGGCCAACGAAATGCTGCTTCAGGAACGCATCCCTCCCGCCCGGACGCGGATCGGCATGCAAATGGCGGATAGTCCGGAAGTGCGCGCCCCGGGGGAGGCGCGCGAGCCCGTGTCCCGTCATGTGGAGACCGCCGCTACGCCCATTCCGGAAGTTCATCTTTTATCCAATGGACGCTATCATGTCATGCTGACCAACGCCGGGGGTGGCTACAGCCGCTGGCACGACCTGGCTCTAACGCGGTGGCGGGAGGACCCGACGCGTGATGCCTGGGGGATGTTCTTCTATCTCCGGGATACCGTGACGAAAGACATCTGGTCCCCCATGCACCACCCCACGGGGGGCGGTTTCACCAGCTATGAGGTCAACTACATGCAGGGCACGGCGGAGTACTGCGCCGTGCGTCACAGGATCCAGACGGTGCTCCGCGTGGCGGTCTCTGCCGAAGACGATATTGAACTGCGACGTCTGACCGTCACGAACCTGTCGGATGAGCGGCGCGTCCTTGAGGTGACCACGTACGCGGAGGTGGCGTTGGCCTTTCCCTCGGCGGAGGCGGCGCATCCGGTGTTTAACGGCCTGTTCGTGGAGGCCGAAACGGTTCCCGGGAAGTCCGCCCTCTTCTTTTCCCGACGTTGCCGGACGGTCACGGAGCACTGGCCCTGCCTGTTTCATCTCTTTCTCTGCCGGGGCCCGGGTGTGCCGGCTCCCAGTTTCGAAACGTCGCGCGAGCGCTTTCTCGGGCGCGGGCGGACCACGGCCCGCCCTGCCGCGGTTGAGACCGGCGGCCCCTTGTCGCCCTCGCCGGGCGCCCCCCTCGATCCCGTGGCGGCGATCCGGCACCGGATCGCGCTGGAACCCGGTGCGGTCGTCATTCTGGATGCGGTGATGGGGGTCGGCGCCACACGGCAGGAGGCCGCTTCCCTTGTCGATAAGCATCTGGACAGCCGGATCGCCGAACGCGTCTTCGATGTGGCGTGGACCCACAGCCAGATCCTCCTGCACCAGTTGAAAGCGTCGGAGGCGGACGCGCAACTCTACGGACGCCTGGCCGGGTCGCTGCTTTACGCCAACCGACGCTATCGGGCCAGCGGGAGCCTGATCGCCCGCAATGCCAGGGGGCAATCGGCGCTTTGGAGCCACGCGGTCAGCGGGGACCGGCCGATCCTGCTGCTACGCATCAGCGACGAAGCGAACCTGACCCTGGTGCGCCGCCTGATCCAGGCCCACAGCTACTGGCGGCACAAAGGGCTTGAGGTGGACCTGGTGATCTGGGCTGAAACGTATGCCGGTTATCGCCAGAGCCTTTTCGATGCGATTGTGGCGGCCGTGCACGCCGGTACGGCGGCCAAGGTGTTGGACCAGCCGGGCGGCATCTTCGTGCGTAACATCGACCAGGTGACGGAGGAGGACCGGCTGCTGTTCCAGGCTGTGGCGCGGATCGTGATCAATGATCGATCCGGCACGCTTGAAACCCAGGTGGATCGTCAGCGCCGCGTCATCCCGTGGCCACCCCCCCTGCGGCCCGTGAGGGCTCCGGAACGCAACGAGCCCGCCGACGGCGGTCCGGCACCGCGCCAACTTCTGTTCGCCAACGGAATCGGCGGATTCACGGAGGATGGCCGGGAGTATGTGATCGTCATGCCCCCGGGCATCGCCACGCCCGCGCCCTGGTCCAACGTTCTGGCGAATCCCGGCGGTTTCGGCTCCGTGGTTACGGAAAGCGGGTCAAGCTACACCTGGGCCGAGAATGCCCACGAATTCCGCCTGACGCCCTGGACGAACGACCCCGTTTCGGATCCGAGCGGCGAAGCGTTCTATATTCGCGACGAGGAAACGGGGGCCTTCTGGTCTCCCACCCCGAAGCCGGCCGCGGGACGCACGCCCTACGTTTGCCGGCATGGGCTCGGGTACACGGTCTACGAGCACACGGAACGGCAACTGGCCACCGAAATGCAGGTGGCGGTAACCGCTGACGCGCCCGTAAAAGTGGTCATCGTGACGGTGCGCAACCTGTCGGATCGTACCCGGCGCGTCAGTGTGACCGGGGTCTGCGATTGGGTTCTGGGAGAGCAGCGCGACCGGCAGGCCATGCATGTGGTGACCCGCCTGGACCCGCAGACCGGCGCGATCTTTGCCACCAATGCCTCGAATTACGACTTCCCCGGCCGTGTGGCCTTCTTCCAGTGCGGCGAAGCCGGGCGCACGTTCACCTGCGATCGGACCGAATTCCTGGGGCGCAACGGGGATCCCGCCTCACCGGCGGCGATGCGGCGCGAGGGATTGAGCAACGCGGTTGGGGCAGGCCTGGACCCCTGCACGGCGATCCAGGCGCTGCTGACCATTCCGCCCCACGAGGATCGGCGGGTCGCCTTTGCCCTTGGGGCCGCGCGGAATGAGGAGGAGGCGCGCGGGCTGCTGCGGCGCTTCAGCGGGTACGATGGCGCCCGCCAGGCGCTCGAAGGCGTCTGGCAGTTCTGGAAGCACCAGCTCGGGGGCGTCTACGTGGAGACGCCCGACCAGTCCCTTGATTTCCTCGTGAATCACTGGTTGCTCTACCAGGTGCTGGTCGCCAGGTTCTGGGGCCGGAGCGCCTTCTACCAGTCCGGCGGCGCGTACGGATTTCGCGACCAACTTCAGGATTCTCTGGCGTTTCTGTACGAGTGGCCCGGGCTGACTCGTCGACAGTTGCTCCTCTGCGCCACTCGGCAATATACGCAAGGTGACGCGCAGCACTGGTGGCATCCCCCCTCCGGGCGCGGCGTGCGCAGTCGCATTTCCGACACGGCCCTATGGCTGCCTTACGTCGCCAGCTGTTACATTGCAACCACCGGCGATACCGGTCTGCTGGACGAAGAGGTTTCCTTCCTGGATGGCCGCGTGCTGGGGCCGGATGAGGAATCCTATTACGATCTGCCGCGCGTCAGCGAGGAAAGCGCCACGTTCTACGAACACTGTGTCCGCGCCATCCGGCACTCGCTCCAGTTTGGCGAGCACGGGCTGCCGCTGATGGGGAACGGCGATTGGAACGATGGCATGAACCGGGTGGGGCATGGCGGGAAGGGCGAGAGCGTATGGCTGGCCTTCTTCCTGCATTCGGTGCTGATCCGTTTTGCCGAGGTGGCCGCAGACCATGGCGACGAGCCTTTCGCCCTCGACTGCCGCCAGAAAGCGCAGCACCTCGGCCGGGCGATCGAGGCGGAGGGGTGGGACGGGGAGTGGTATCGACGCGCCTATTTCGATGACGGCACGCCACTCGGGTCCCGGCAGAATGACGAATGCCGGATCGACGTGCTGCCGCAAAGCTGGGCGGTCCTTTCGGGGGCGGGAACACCGGAACACACGGCCCAGGCGCTGCAATCGGCGTGCGCACGTCTCGTGGATCCCGAGCTGAAACTGATTCGCCTGTTCACGCCGCCCTTCTCCGATGGGTCGGCCCAACCGGGTTACATCCGCGGTTATGTGCCAGGGGTACGGGAGAACGGAGGTCAGTACACGCACGCGGGGGTCTGGCTCGCGGCCGCACTGGCGGAAAGCGGTGACGCCGCAGGGGCGTGGCGGTTGCTCTCGTTCCTTAACCCCATCCGCCACGGCGACAGTGCCGAGGCGATCGGGCGCTACCGTGTTGAGCCCTACGTGATGGCCGCCGATGTTTACACCGCCGAGGGACACGAAGGCCGCGGCGGCTGGACCTGGTACACGGGGTCTGCCGGCTGGATGTACCAACTGCTGGTCGAGCGCCTGCTGGGGCTTCGCGTTCGCGTCGACACCCTGGCGATCGAGCCCGTCTGGCATCCGGAGTGGACGGAGTATACCGTGCATTACCGTTACCGGAACACGTTCTACCATATCCGCGTGCTCAGAAGCGGACCGGGGACACAGGCCATCAGGAGGGTTGTTGTGGACGGGGCCGAGCAGTCTGATAATCTCATCCACCTGGTCGACGACGGCCAAGATCGAAGCGTTGTGGTGGAAACAGGGGTTACCAAGGACAGCCCCGTGGAAGGAATGCCCGGATGCAGTGGCTGACCGAAGGTCTTGTCATTCTCGTCATGCTTGCGGTGAACGCCGTTTTTGCGGCTTACGAAATGGCGCTCGCTTCCGTGTCGCGCGCGCGCCTGGATGCCCTGCTGCAGGCCAACCGCCGCGGCGCTCGTGCGGCGGTTGAGATGAAGGGCCGGATGGCGCGAAGTCTGGCCGTCGTGCAGGTGGGCATTACGCTGGCGGGAACGATCGCCGCGGCCACCGGCGGCGCGGGTGTCGAAGAGTCTCTGGCTCCTCTTCTTTCAGCGACTCTCGGCCTCACGGACCAGACCGCCGAGTTCCTGGCGGTGACCCTTTTTGTCATTCCGCTCAGCGCGCTGACGATCGTTTTCGCCGAACTGGTGCCGAAAATGTTCGCCGTCAAGAACAAGGAGTTCGTGGTGTTGGCGCTCTCCCCGGCGATGCGGGTGATCTCCTACATTCTCTATCCCGCGATTTTCTTGCTCGAGGGCGCGGTCACCCGGATCATGCGCCTGGGAGAGCGGGGAAAACTCATGCCGGAGAAACACCGGGACGAGCGGGAAGGGCTTCTGGAGTTGAGGGCGGCCGCGGCCCTGGCGCGGGCGTCCCGTGCCATCGGGCCCCTGGAGGAGAAGATCGTGGTCTCCGCCCTGCAGCTTTCGGTACGTTCGGTCCGCGAGGCGATGCTTCCCGCGGAGGAAATCACCATGATTGCCGAGACGGTCTCGCTGGCCGATGCCCTGATTGAAGCGCATATCCACATGCACACCCGCTATCCCACCTGTACGGAGAGGGGAAATCCGCAGACGGTCACGGGCTACGTCAATTTCAAGGACATTATCGCCGCGCTGAAGATCAACCCCGTCGACCCAAAGTTGAAGAGCATCATTCGTCCGATCCGGAGGATCGACGGCTCCACGACGCTGGCCTCCGCGCTGGAACACATGATGCGTGACAGCGTTCACATCGCGCTGGTTACCGCAACGGAGGGAACCATCCTCGGCTTGATCACCTTGGAGGACGTCGTCGAGGAACTCGTTGGCGCCATCGATGACGAGTACGATCGTCTACCCGTTCACCTTCACCCCCTGGCCCGCGGCTGGATCGCCGGGGGAGGGGTGACCATGCCAACGCTGAGAAAGACGACCGGCACCCTTGCTCCCGCCGGTGTGCCGGAGAGCGGGACCCTTGCCGCCTGGTGCGAGGCCCACCACGATGGCGCCATCGAAACTGATGCGGTGATCCGTGCCGAGGGGCTCGAGGTACGGGTTCGGAAGATCCGGCGCCGCAAAGTGATGGAAGCCGTGATCTGCAGGTCCGCGACGGAGATGTCGCCGGCGATTTCCGGATCCTGACGCGCGAAATCAGAACAGGAGGTCATCCTGCAGCCTTGAACCGCGGAGACGGTTGGGTTTGGTTTTGGGTGGCCGGGACTGCCCGGCCTTACGGTTGGCCATCCTATCCAACCGTTCAAGTTCACGATTGATGCTGTCGAGGGTCCATTGGATCTCGCCCACCATGGCTTCCAGGTCATCCCTCACTCGCCGGACGAACACGGGATTGGCGATCCGGTGCTCGTAGTTCCACGCCGGGTCTTTGCTCATTTTCCGAATGTCGCTTCGGGCCGCCTGACTCGCTTTCTTGAGCTGCTGCGTCAGGCGGTGGATCAGGGAAACGGGGCTGTGATCGCCCAGGCCTGCCTCTCCGGTTTCGCACCGCGCGAGAATGTTGTAGAGGGCGTTCAGATCGTGCCGGCGGTAGGCTTCCTGAGCTTCATGCCAGAGGGCCTTGCGGGCCTCACTCATCTGGCCGTGATGATCAGGGTGGAGTTGCCGCACGATGGTGCGGTAAAGCTCCTTGACCGATTTCTGGTCGGGATGGGGCTTGCCGGTATCGCGCGAGGAACGATTCCCGGTGATGGTTTCGAAAATATCCTCGAGAATCTCCTCCTCGTCGTCCTCCAGCGGCCCGAAACCGTCATCGCCGAAGAGGCCGTCGGCGTCTGAATCGTCCTCCCAGAACGTCTCGTCGTCGTCCTCGTTGTCCTGCCTTGCCGCCTGTCGCTGGCGCTGGGCCTCCTCATACTGCTGGTCTTCGGCCAGGGCTTCATCAGGATGGGCACGGCGCCAGAGGACTTTGCGGTAGGCCGCGAGTTCGGAAAGGCCGTAACGGGACGACACGGAGTGCAACTCGAAGATGAACGCCCGCTTTTCGTCCATGGCCTGCTGCAACTCGCGTTGCCGGGTGAGCAGGTGGCCGAAGGTGCGGTGGGCCCAGGAACGGAAGCCGGGAATGTCCTGTTCGTGATACCGTTTGAGCTTCTCTTTGAGTTGGGTGAGAGCACGCTCCGCTTTCAGATGGGCCACCATGGCCTTCTTCCGGATGGAGCGAGTGTCCAGTCGAATGAGCTCCTTGCGGGAACTCAAGACCGTCTTCCCGCCTGCCTGATGCGGCGGCGGTCGCGGAACTCCGCGCTTGGGCGGCATAAACTTGGTTCGAGGTGGTTTCATCGGAACGGCGGGAACTCTGCCAGAGACTCGTACGAGCGACAAGAAAATGCCGTGGTAAAAGAGGATTGGAGAGAGGGGCGCGAGGTGGTAGAAGGGTGGGCTTTGCAGATCAACTCTCAGGCAAAGGTCACAGAATGAGTGATGTTACCGGATGGCAATGGACGGACGCGCGCGAGCTGTGTGTCGAAGGCAAGGCGTGGACGGACACCAAGGAGCCGTTTGACCGGTTTCCGGCGAAAGCCGAGGGCAAGGTGCGGGATGTGGTCTGGCAGTTGAGCCGGCATGCCACGGGGATCACCGTCCGCTTCGAAGCGGATGCCACGGAAATCCGCGCCCGTTGGGTGCTGGCGAACAGCCAGATGAATTTTCCCCATACGGCCCAGTTTGCCTGTTGCGGACTTGATCTGTATGCCGCCACCTCACGCGGGCCCTGGCGCTGGGTGGGAGTCTCTAGGGATATCAAAGGGCAGGAATCCGAGGCGACTTTAACCAACTGGGGGGCCTTGGCGGCCGGGTCGCATCAGTTTCAGATTTATCTGCCCATCTTCAATCCGGTGCTCAAGCTCGAAATCGGCGTGCCGGCCGGGGCGTGCCTTCGCACGGTACCGCGGCGGACCGAAAAACCGGTGGCGTACTACGGCACCTCGATTGCCCACGGCGCGGGAGTGTCCCGCCCGGGCATGACGCATGTGTCGATGCTGGGCCGGCGGCTCGATTATCCGATCTGGAATCTGGGCTTGTCCGGCAACGCCTGCATGGAACCTGAAGTCGCCGAGCTGCTGGCCGAGCTGGATCCTGCCTGTTATGTTCTCGATGCCGTGCCCAACATGACGGCGGCGATGATTGAGGCCAATGCCGAGTCTTTCATTCTCAAACTCGTGGCCGCCCGGCCGGGAACGCCGATGGTCCTGGTCGAAGACCGCTCCTACCCGGCGGCCTGGATCACGCCGGGCGCCAATGACATGAACCTGAGCCGGCGCGCGGCGTTCAGGCGTGTTTACGGCCGGTTGCTGGCGGCGGGCGTCGGCCCCCTGCATTATGTGGAGGGCGATGGACTGCTGGGGCTGGATGGCGACGGCACCAACGACGGATCCCATCCGAATGACCTTGGCGCGTCGCGCATGGCCGAGGCCTTGGAGCCGGTCCTGCGGGCCGTGCTGACCGGCCTTGCCCACTGAGATCAGGCGCCGGCGGAGGTGAAGTCGAGTACCAGGCGGTTGGATCCGCTCATCCGGCAGCCCCGAGTGGGACCAATGGGCGTATGAGGCGTTCCTGGCGGCCGGCGTCCGGGAGTGAGGCCGAGGCCTGGTGTGACCCTGCGCTGAGTCCTGCTCGTAACGGGTTCCGAGTCATTCGTTGAGGAGATATTCGCCTTGCCTGATCAGTCAGACTGGATCCTTGTTGAGTCCGTGCGGGCCGGCGATGACCGGGCCTTTGACGTGATCATGGCCCGGCACAAACGGCCCGTTTTGAGTTTCGTGTTCCGCATGATGGGCGACGCGTCCGAGGCCGAAGACGTGGCCCAGGAGGTGTTCGTGCGGGCCTACCAGAGCCTCTGCAAGCCCGGCTTTCACCAGACGACAGCGAAGTTTTCAAGCTGGCTGTTCCAGATTGCCCGAAACGCCGCCCTTGACGGCCTGCGCCGTCGGAAACGGCACCCGACGGAATCGCTCTCGGCCCTGGAAGACAAGGGCGAATCCCTGCCCGGTACGGTGCCTGCCGCCGCCGAAGCGGCTGTCCTGAAGGAAATCGGCGCGCAGATTGCGGCTGCCGTCGCCCTCCTCCCCGAGGATCAGCGTACGGCTATCATCCTCTCGGAATACGAGGGCCTTTCCTATTCGGAGATTGCGGTCGTCATGAAGTGCTCGCCGAAATCGGTTGAAGCCCGACTGTACCGTGCCCGCCAGTTCCTGCGGCGCCACCTGACCGAAGTCTGAGGCTAGCCGCCTGTCGAAGGCCGTGGCCTGGGGTATTTCGTCCGTTGAAGTAGGGTTTTACCCCATGGCGATCCCTTGGCTGTGAGGTGTATAGACTCATATAGGTCGGGGCCTCCCTCGCTGGAACCCATTGGCGAGCAACCGGGTGTGAGGCGAAGTTCCGGAAGAGAATCATCAGGATCATGAAGCACAATGCAGTGCGGGTGTTGGTACGCTTGCCGGGGGCGGGATTAACCTCGACATGGCAACTCAACACAATTTGAGAATGAACGTGTCAACAAGTTCAACCAGCTCTTTGATCAGTTGAAGGAGATTCTGGCACAGATAACAACAAGGCATTGATGAGGCAGGTATGATCCCCAAAACACCGGTCTGCAAGCCGCTTTATGATCTTCTGCCGGCGGACATCGAGGGATTCGATTGTCTGACCGCGCTGGCCGTGGATATGCGCTGGTCATGGAGCCATGCCACCGACGAAGTATGGCGGCAGCTTGATCCCGTGCTGTGGGACCTGACGCATCACCCGTACGATGTCCTGCAGACCGTCTCCCGTGAGAAGGTCCAGTGTGCACTGGCCGATCCGGTATTCCGCGCGAGAATAGACGCTCTGCTGGAGTCCAAGAAGCGGGCGGAGTCGGCCCCGGCGTGGTTTCAGCAAAACCATCCACAAGCGCCCCTGACCCGCGTGGCGTATTTCAGCATGGAGTTCATGTTGAGTGAAGCGCTCCCGATCTATTCCGGAGGGCTTGGCAATGTGGCCGGCGATCAGCTCAAGGCCGCCAGCGATCTGGGCGTGCCGGTCGTCGGCGTGGGGTTGCTCTACCAGCGGGGCTATTTCCGCCAGGAAATTGACAAGGACGGCGCACAGCAGGCCCTCTTCCCTTACAACGACCCCGGGCAGTTGCCGATCACGCCGTTGAGGCATCCGAACGGCGAGTGGTTGCGGTTGGAGATTGCCTTGCCGGGCTACTCAGTCTGGCTGCGCACCTGGCAGGTCCAGGTCGGCAGTGTGAAGCTGTATCTCCTGGACACCAATGATGCCGCCAACTCCCCTGCGCACCGCGGGATCACCAGCGAACTCTACGGGGGCGGGCCCGAAGTGCGGCTGAAGCAGGAGTTGGTGCTTGGAGTCGGAGGGTGGCGACTGCTCCGCGCACTCGGCATCGAGCCGGAAGTCTGTCACCTTAACGAAGGGCACGCGGCCTTCGCTGTGCTGGAACGGGCCCGGGATTTCATGGAGCAGACGGGCCAGCCTTTTGAAGTGGCTCTGGCCGTCACTCGGGCGGGCAACCTCTTCACCACTCACACGGCGGTGGCCGCCGGCTTCGATCGGTTTTCTCCGCCGCTCATCGAGCAGTACCTGGGTGGGTATGCCGCGAGACTCGGCCTCACGCTTCACCGTTTCCTGGCGCTCGGCCGCCAGAATCCGGACGACTCCTCAGAGGCCTTCAACATGGCGTATCTGGCCATTCGTGGAAGCGGAGCGGTCAACGGCGTGAGTCGCTTGCATGGGAAAGTCAGCCGGCATCTTTTTGCGCCTCTTTTTCCGCGCTGGCCGCTGCCTGAAGTTCCCGTCAGCCATGTCACCAATGGAGTGCATGTGCCGACCTGGGACTCGGCGGCGGCCGACGAACTCTGGACAAAGGCCTGCGGAAAAGACCGATGGCTGGGGACGACGGAAACGTTGGATCAGGACATCCGCCGCGTCCCGGATGCCAGCCTGTGGGCCTTTCGCACCGCCGCCACCACGTCGTTTGTCGACTACGTCCGCGAACGGGGGGCCAGGCAATTAACGGCCGCCGGCGCGTCGCCGGAGACGGTCGATGAAGCCAGGTATCTCTTTGATCCCAACGCGTTGACCCTTGGTGTTGCGCGCCGTTTCGCCGTCTACAAACGGCCCAACATGCTGCTCCACGATCCGGAACGATTGCTGCGCCTCCTGGCCAATCCCCGGCGTCCGGTTCAACTTGTTCTTGCGGGTAAGGCTCATCCGGCGGACCGCGCAGGGCAGGCCTTGATTCAGCAATGGACACAGTTCATTCGGCGGAAAGAGGTCCGCCCTCATGTCATCTTTCTAAGCGACTACAACATGCTCCTGAGCGAACGCCTGGTACAGGGGGTCGATGTCTGGATCAACACCCCCCGGCGGCCCTGGGAGGCCTGCGGGACAAGCGGCATGAAGGTCCTCGTCAATGGCGGGCTCAATCTCTCGGAACTGGATGGCTGGTGGGCCGAGGCTTACTCGCCTGAGGTGGGGTGGGCGTTGGGGGATGGTCGGGAGCATGGCGATGATCCGGCCTGGGACGCGGCGGAAGCAGACGCCCTCTACGACCTGCTTGAAAGGGAAGTGATCCCTGAGTTCTATGCCCGCGACGAACAGGGCATTCCCACGGCCTGGGTGGCGCGGATGCGCGAAAGCATGGCGCGGTTGACGCCGCGCTTCTCCGCCAATCGCACGGTGCGCGAATACACCGAGCACCACTATCTTCCGGCGGCGGCCGCCTACCAACGGCGCCGCGCCGACAAAGGCGGGATCGGCCGGAAGATGGTCGATTGGCAGTACCTGCTGGACCAGAAATGGGCCGCGCTGCACTTCGGAGAGATGAAGGTTGAGACGGGTGGCGAGCAACACGTTTTTGAGGTTCAGCTCTATCTCTCCGACCTCGACCCTCAGGACGTGCAGGTCGAGCTGTATGCCAACGGAACCAAAGGCGGCGCCCCGGAGCGGCAGGAGATGACCCCTGTTCGCCCACTGGTCGGCGCCTTGGGCGGCTATGTGTACCGGGCAACCGTGTCGGCGGCCCGCCCCTCCGCAGATTACACGGCGCGAGTGATTCCGTATAGAGAGGGCGTGGCCATTCCCCTGGAAGACGCACGGATCCTCTGGCAGCGCTGACCGGATCGCCCCGGGGATACCCCAGGGAATGCAGACGGGACACCCGTCAATAGGGTGGGGCTCGGGCCGGCTGGATGTGATCGTGACCCCATGACCGAGGGTTTTTTGCTTTGGCGGCGTTATACTGGGTAGAGGCTGGAGAACAATGGCCCTGTGGGTGAAAGCGAACAGCATGGAAACCTTTACAGACAAGTCACGGGAAGAGCGTTTGAACGCCTCATTGCGGGAGTGGCGCGGTGTTGACCCGTCGCCCCACTTTGAGGCAATGGTATGGCGTCGCATACGTGCCGTTTCTGCCAATGAACCTTTTGGTTCACGGATTGCGAGAATCCTGCTGGACACGATCCTCCCTCACCCTGTCTGGGCGACGGCCCTGGCTGCCACGGTGGCCATTCTTTTGGGAGTGTCGGCCGGCCTGGCCGCATCACCCGGGCAAGACCATTATCAGGCTGCCGGACCGCTGCTGCATTCCCAAACGCTGGCAGGGTCTTATCTCGCGATGACCGCAGGAGAGGCACCATGAACCGTCGATGGCTTATTCCCCTGATCGTTGCCCTGGTGGCGGGCGCGGCGGCTTTCGCCATTACCCGCCGTGGAATGTGTCAGCGCGCTGCGGCCGGGTCGGATCGGCTGCGGGACGTGTCCTATCTGACTTCCGAGCTGAAACTCAGCCCGGATCAGGCGCGGCAGATTGAGGCGATCCATGCTGCCTTGAGTGAGAAACTGGCGGACTGTTGCGCTCGTCACTGCACGGCACGAGCCCGTCTGGGTGAGGCGCTTTCCGGGGAGACGGAAGGCGGGACTGGGACGGAGGCTGTGCTGGCGGAAATGTGTCGCGCTTACGAGGAAAGTGAGCGGGCGACCCTGGATCACATGCGGCGGGTGCGCGCCCTTCTCGATGGCGGGCAAAAGAGGCGGTTCGAGGCCATGATCTCGAACTGCCTGTGTCGGAGCTGTTCTTCGCATGGCGGCCCGGCGTCCGCGCCACCCGTTTGCGAAAGGCTTGAGATGACGAGCAGAGAACAAACGAAATAGAAGAGGAAGGATGGAAGCATGAAAAAGATAGCGATGATAGTGGGGACGATGATGGTACTAGGGATCGGTATTGCCACGGCCGGGGAGGCTCAGCCTGAAAAGCAGGCTCCGGAGGCGCAAGTTGTGAAGAAACAGACATTGTGCCCGATCATGACGGACAACCCCGTGAACACGAACCTCTTTGTGGACCACGACGGCAAGCGCATCTATGTCTGCTGCAAAGGATGCATAGACCCTGTGAAAAAAGATGCGGCCAAATATATCACCCAAATGGAAAAAGACGGGATCACGCTGGATAAGGTGCCAGTGGCGGCGACGGCGAAGCCGGCCGGGGGCACGAACGCATGCTGCAAGACGTCTGACGCCGCCAAGTGCAACAAGTAGAGTGTTCCGAGACACGGTGAAGAGCGGCGGGTCCGGACTTCGGCGAGCTCAGTCGAGCCGCGGCCCCGCCCTACCTGTTGGGTTGCGGAAGGATGAACTAACCATGCGAAACCTATGGATTGCCGGGTTACTGGCCTGTGTCTCGGCAACCGCCGCCGAACGGCCGGTCATCACGAATCTGACAATGGCCGCCGCGATCGACCTGGCCGTCCGGGACAACGCGGAACTGAGGAGCCTGCGGGCCAGGTGGGAGGCGATGCAGGAAAGGTCCCTCCAAGCCGGGGCGCTGCCCAACCCGATGTTTACCTATGGCGGCATGGATATGGCCAGCGGGGGCTCCTGGCCCTACACGAACGAAAAGCGGTTCATGGTTCAGCAGGAGTTTCCATGGCTTGGCAAGCGCGGGCTTCGTGAAGGCATCGCCGTCAAGGATGCCGAAGTCATGCATCGCGATCTGGAAGCGATGACCCGGGAAGTGGTGATGAAGGTTAAGGAGACTTGTTACGACCTTCACTCTGTGCAACGGGTGATTGCGATCACACGGGAAGAAGAGGCGGTCTTGCGGAGTATCGAGAAAGTGGCGGAGACCCTGTATGCGACGGGGGAGCGCTCACAGGGTGACGTGATCAAGGCTCAAGCGGAAGTTACCATGCTGAAGCAGAAACTTTTGGAATTGATGGTTCAGGAGACTACCCTCAAGGCAAAACTGAACTTGCTTCTCGACCGCAGGGCGGACGGTCCGCTGAGCCTAACCGCGCCCCCTCCGGACACAGGCTCTGCCGGCAATGACGATGCCCTGCTTGCGCTGGCGGCGACCAACCGTCCCGAGGTCCAGGCCGCGCACGCGCAGGTTGAACGTTACGAATTGGAGAAGAAGCTGATGGCCAAGGAGTTTGTGCCTGACTACAAACTCGGATTGGAATACCGGGAGATCGGGACAAGTGACGATATGGTCATGCTCAGTGTCAGCGTGGACCTGCCGGTGTCGCGTGCGAAAATTCGGGCCGGCGTTCGCGAGGCAGAGAAGATGCGGGCGTCCAGCGAGGCCGCACGCGACGCCGCCCAACGTCAGACAACCTTCGACGTGCAGGATGCTTCCTTCAAACTCCAGACCGCGCGGCGAACCCTGGAGTTGTACCGCACCGAACTGATTCCCCAGGCGGAAGCCCGTCTTGGCGCCAGTGAAGCAGGCTACCGCACGGGCAAAGTGGATTTCATGGATCTGCTCGAAAGCCAGCGGTTTCTGCTGAGTGCAAAGATGATGGCCGCGATGGCTGAGGGTACTGTCGGTATGCAGGCCGCCCGGCTGGAACGGGCGATCGGGTCGGGTGACGTTGGCCGGTCGTCGTCGCTGGGCTCAGGGCGAAAGGACTCTCCATGAAACAGAAGATGGTGTGGATCGGGATTCTCGCGCTTGTCGCCGGATTTCTGGCGGGGAGGAGTGGTTGGCGGCCCGTGGGTAACCCTGCGCCGACGCACGCGCCTTCCGTTGTGGAGCGCACCGAGGAAGTCTGGACCTGCTCGATGCACCCCCAGATCCGTCTGCCGAAGCCCGGGAAGTGCCCGATTTGCGAAATGCCACTCATTCGCGCGGCCTCCGCGCAGACCGGTTCGGGAGGAGAGCCCATGCTCCAGCTTTCCGACCATGCCCTGGCGATGGCGAGTGTGGAGACCACACCGGTGACCCGGAAAGAACTATCCAGGGAGCTGAGGGCCGTCGGCAAGATTCAATACAGGGAGTCGTCGCTCGCCACGATCACCGCACGCATCGATGGTTACGCCGAGCGTCTGTTCGTCGACTTCACCGGTGTGGAGATCAAGGCTGGCGACCACCTTGCCGAGATTTACAGTCCTGAGCTGCTCGTTGCCCAGCAGGAACTGCTGATGGCGATGCGAAGCGGAACGGAGGGATCGGGTGCGCCGCTGGCCGAGATGGCCAGACTCAAACTGCAGCGCTGGGGTCTCACCACGAACCAGATCGCCGAATTGGTCGAGAAGAACGCCTTGACCGACCGTGTCACGCTATACTCGCCTATTCAGGGAACCGTTATCGAAAAATCGATTGTGCAAAACGGGGCCTTCAAAGCGGGCGATGCGCTCTACCGTATCGCCAACCTCGACACCGTGTGGGTGTATTTGGACATCTACGAGGTTGACCTGCCGTGGGTCCGCTACGGGCAGCGGGTGGAGATTCTCACCGAGGCTCTTCCCGGACGTGTTTTCGACGGCCGGGTTACCTTCGTGCAGCCGATCGTGAGTGAGGACACCCGTACCGTCCGGGTGCCGGTCCATGTGGGGAATAAGGACCATGCGCTCAAACCGGGGATGTTCGTGAGCGCGGTGCTCCGGTCGGCCCTGGCCGGCGGCGGACAGGCCGCACCCACGGGCGTCGAGGGGAAGTTTTCCTGCCCGATGCACCCGGAGGTGCTCCGCGATCACATGGGCAAGTGCCCGGTCTGCGAAATGCCCCTGGAACAGATCCCCGGGCAGGCGTCGGCAGCGGTCGGGTCTGTTGTCCCAGCCGCCGCCGCGGCGCCAGCCAGGTACTTCTGCGCCATGAAATGTGAAGGGGATAAGACCTATGACCAGCCCGGCAACTGCCCGGTGTGCAGCATGAAACTCGAGCTCGTTCCGGCCGCTTCGACCGACTCCGGAACCGGACTTCTGGCCGTGCCGGCCAGTGCCGTGCTTGACAGCGGAACGCGGCGGATCGTGTACGTTGAGAAATCCCGCGGACTGTTCGAGGCGCGCGAGGTCGTCCTGGGACCGCGTGCCGCCGGTTTCTTTCCGGTGATCACGGGCTTGGCTGAAGGCGAGCGGGTGGCGACCCGCGGCGGGTTCCTCATCGACAGTCAGTTCCAGATCACCGGCCATCCGAGCCTGTTCCACCCCGGCGGCCTGCTGGAGAGTTCCGCCTCGCCGACCAATGCCGCGACGCCGTCCGGCGAGGTCCTTCAGCACCAGCACTAGTGGGGAGGCTTCGAAATGGTCGACATCGTCATACGCTGGTGCCTTAAGAACCCCTTCCTGATGACGCTCATCATTGCCGGAGTGTGCGTGGGCGGGTACTTCGCCCTTGTGGACACGCCGGTGGATGCGATCCCGGACATTGGCGAGAAGCAGGTCATTGTCTACGCCGACTGGCCGGGACGCAGCCCGCAGGACGTGGACGATCAGGTGACCTTTCCCCTCACCACGAGCCTTACGGGAACGCCAGGCGTCAAGACCATCCGGTCGATGTCGGGCTTTGGGTTCTCGATGGTCTTCGTCATCTTCAAGGACAATGTGGACTACTACTGGGCTCGCTCGCGAGTGCTGGAGCGGATGAATGTCGCCCAGCAGCGTCTGCCGACGGGGGTGACGCCGGTGCTCGGACCGGATGCGACCGCCCTGGGCCAGATCTACTGGTACACGCTGGAGGGCGAGGGCTTCGATCTCGCCGAACTGCGCTCGATTCAGGACTGGTACGTGCGTTACCAGCTCAACGCCGTCGAGGGGGTGAGCGAGGTGGCCAGCATCGGTGGCTTCGTCAAGCAGTACCAGATCGACATCCATCCCGACAGAC
>CAYOIT010000062.1:22754-24997 GCA_964404035.1 uncultured Verrucomicrobiota bacterium
GCCAGCATCGGTGGCTTCGTCAAGCAGTACCAGATCGACATCCATCCCGACAGACTCCGCGCTCACCGCGTGACGTTCATGGACGTGTACGAGGCCGTGCGCAAGAGCAATATCGACGTGGGGGCCAAGGTCATTGAGAACAACGGCGTCGAGTTCTTTATCCGGGGCGTGGGGTTCGTCAAGACGGTCGAGGATCTCGAGCGAATTGTCATCCGGCAGGAGGGCGGCACGCCGATTACGGTCCGAAACGTTGCGACGGTGCAGATGGGGCCGGACTTTCGGCGTGGCGCATTGGATAAGGGAGGCGTGGAGGCGGTCGGCGGTGTGGTGCTCATGCGATATGGAGAGAACCCCCGTGAGGTGATGGAACGGGTCAAGGCGAAGATCGCCCAGCTCGAACCCGGGCTTCCGGGCAAAACCCTCGCGAACGGACGAGTGTCAAACGTTCGCGTCGTTCCCTTTTACGACCGCACGACCATCGTCAACGAGACCATTGGCACCTTGAAGAAGGCGCTGTCCGAGGAGGCGCTGCTGGCGAGTCTTGTGATCCTGTTCTTCCTGCTCCACCTTCGGACCACAGTGACGGTGCTCGCCACGCTCCCGCTGGCGGTCGCGCTCACCTTCATCCTGATGTACCTGGCGGGGGTCGACAGCAACATCATGTCGCTGGCGGGACTGGCCATTGCGATCGGCGACGTCGCTGACATGGGCATCATCATGTCAGAGAATATCTATCGCCGGATCGCGTCGGCGACCGACGAAGAGAAACGCACCAAGGGCCACCTTGGCATCGTCTACGAGGGTGCGACGGAAGTCGGCGGAGCGATCATCACCGCGGTCTCCAACACCCTCGTGTCGTTCATTCCGGTCTTCTTCCTGACCGATCAGGAGGGCAAACTGTTCCGCCCCCTGGCGTTTACGAAGACCTTTGCCATCGGCTCCTCCGTGGTGCTCGCGATCACGGTGGTCCCTTTCCTTTGCTACCTGCTGTTTCGCCCGGTCAAGTGGCGCAAGCAGGTCACCGCGGCGATGGCCGTTGGCCTCGGGGCTTTGGCGACGCTCGCCACGCATGCTGTGTTCATGTGGGGCCTGGGCCAGGGGCACGGTGAAGGCTGGCTGATCTCGGCGGCTGTCGGCGTGGGGGTCGGCCTGTGCGTGATTCGCATGACGCGGGAACGTTTCCTGCCGCTGGAGGAGAACTGCGTCTCCCGTCTGATCGCCGGGGCCTATGGCCCGGCGCTGAGGTGGGTTCTCGGGCACAAGAAGACCTTCCTTGTTGCTCCGCTGCTTCTCCTCTCTGCCGGCCTGGGCGTCTGGCTGGGCGTGGGCCGTTATCCGGGACTCGGCCGCGAATTCATGCCGCCTCTGGACGAGGGTTCGTTCCTCTACATGCCCTCCTTGTTGCCGCAGGGCTCGCTCTCGCAGGCGATCCAGGTCAACAGCACGCAGGACAGGGCGATCGCCAGCGTTCCCGAGGTCGAATCGGTCGTGGGCAAGGTCGGACGTGCCGAGTCGGCGCTTGACCCGGCGCCCATCGGCATGATGGAGAGCATCATCATTCTCAAACCCGAGGACCAGTGGCGAACGAGCAAGGTCGAACGGGTCTTTGCCGGCTGGCCGGGCTTTATCAGGAGGCCGTTGGCGTGGGTCTGGCCCGAAGTGCGGCGCATCACGAAGGATGAAATTCTCACTGAGCTTCAGGAAAAGACCGCCATTCCCGGTGTGCTGCCCACGTTCCTGCAGCCCATCCAGACGCGGTTGGTCATGCTTCAGACCGGCTTCCGCGCCATGATGGGCGTGAAGATCTTTGGAGCCGACCTCCGCGAGATCGAGCGTATTGGCCTCCAGATCGAGCAACTGCTGCACCAGGTACCCGGCGCGACGGATATCGTTGCCGATCGCATCGTCGGCAAGCCGTATATTCAGATCGAGATCGATCGCGATCGGATCGGGCGCTACGGAGTCAACATCCGTGACGTTCAGGATGTCATTGAGATGGCCCTGGGCGGGATGAATCTGATGGAGTCGGTCGAGGGACGCGAGCGGTATCCGATCCGTATCCGGCTGGCCCGGGATTTTCGCGAGGATTCCGAAGCGCTTCAGCGGATCAGTGTGCCCACCTCTTCCGGTGCCCAGGTGCCGTTGCTCCAACTCGCCAGCATCACGACAGTCCTGGGGCCGCAGGAGATCAAGGGCGAACGGGGGCTTCTGGTCGGCTACGTCACCCTGAACACCCGCGACCG
>CAYOIT010000063.1:0-24726 GCA_964404035.1 uncultured Verrucomicrobiota bacterium
GGCCGGCGCTACGCCGCCGGCCGGGGCGGGCGACGTAGCGCCCGCCCTACTGACGTTCGCCTTGGTCCGTCGGATGTTTGTTGATGCGGGGCGCCGCCGCATTCTGATAGAGTGCAACGATCGATCGATGTTCGGACCATAATGGGAGACGGCTAGGATATGAATCTACTGGGAATTGACATTGGGGGCACCAAGACGGCGGTTTGTGTCGGGTACGAGACTGGCGAGATTATCCATTCGAAGCGCATTCCAACCACGAGCGAATCCATCGAAGCGTATCGACAGGAGTTGATCCAATTGTGTCACCAGGTGCTTGAGAAAGCGGCGCTTCGGCCCGAAGCGCTGGACGCGATCGGAATCTCAGCGCCCGGTCCGATGGACTGCAAGCGGGGGGTATTGATCGCTCCCCCCAATAATCCCGGTTGGAAGGACGTGCCGATTCAGGCCATGGTCCAGGAGTCCTTCAAAGCGCCCGTGTTCATCAACAACGATGCCAACGCCTGCGCCCTGGCCGAGTTGTTGTTCGGCGAGTACCACGGTGTCAGCAGCCTGGTCTACCTTACCTTCAGCACAGGCATGGGAGGGGGCATCATCGTCAATGGGGAGTTGATCCAAGGGCCAACCGATACAGGGGGCGAAGTGGGCCACCAGGTTCTCGATCCTCAAGGACCTTTGTGCGGGTGCGGCCAGCGAGGATGCTGGGAGGCCTATGTCGGGGGCAGGAATGTGGCGGAGCAGCTCAAGGCGAAGATCAGGGCGGGCGACCTTAACACCAGCATCGTGCGCCATGCCGGAGGCATCGACAAGATCAACATTCAGGCCTTTGAGGCGGCGGCCCGTGAAGGCGACCCCTTTGCCCTGGCCGAGTGGGATAGCTTTACCGATCGTGTGGCGCAGGGGGTGGGAAACCTGATCATGATTTTGAACCCCGAGGTGATCATCATGGGAACCATCGGCATTCATAGCGGGGAGTTTGTGATGGGGCCGATTCGCGACAAGCTTGCGAAATATGCATGGGAGTGGCCGCGCAAGGCGTGTAAAGTGGTTCCCAGTTCGTTGGGTGGCAAGATTGGGGAATTGGCCGGCCTGGCGGTGGCGGCCACCGGGTTAAAGCATTCGCGCACCTGAAGCGGTTATTTCGGGCATTTACATCTGCAATAATCGCGCTACCCTTTTCGTTTGTGAGCTGAAGGGAGGAACCATGCCGGGGGAGAGGGATCACCGGAAAAAAAGCGGTCAGGCCATGGTGGAATTCGTGGTCGTCGCTGGAATGGTACTGGCATCCCTGGCGATATTGATGGTTCTGTTGGGCACATTTCACGAGTACGGAACACGTGTCCTGGATCTGGTGGGGTCGGAATACCCTTGAAAGGGAGGAGACTAGCGTATGAACAAGAATAAGAAGAGTGGTCAGGGAATGGTTGAATACATCATCATCGTCGCCATCATTGCCTTGGCGGCCATCGCCATCTTCGGTGTTTTCGGCGATACGATCCGCGCCAAGCTCGGCGGCGCCGTGACGGAACTGGGCGGCGACGATGCCGAGAAGCAGGCCGCCTTGGATACCAAGTCCTCCGATTACATGAAGGCTTTGAAATAAGCTTCATCAAGAGGAGAGGCGAAGCGGTGCCCGTTTTCCCTCATAGGGGCGGACAGGGTCCGAAGGATTCCCGGCTCACCATCTCGAGCCGGTCCGGGCAGGCTTTGATCGAGTCCTGTTTGGTCTTGATCATTGTCTGCCTCGCTTTTTTTGGTGTTTTCCAGATTTCGCAGCTGTTTGCACGGCAGGAAGTTCTTCATTATGCCGCCGCCCGCGGTGCGCGGGCCAAAGTGGTCGGGTTCAACCGTTTCATGGTCTTCAAGACGATCCGTGTTGGGGCCATCCCCAATGCCGGGCGGCTGGTCAACCCGGCGCATCGTGGCGGTCCCGCCGTGCAGCACGCGATCGAGGCGGCTCGGATTCCGCTCTATATGGGGGCCGAGGATGCCGGCGAACTGGATCCGATTCTCAACTACGAGGACTGGGATTCCCCGCAGGACGTTCGCCAGCTCTCCGAGACGGCTCTGGGAGACGGGACGTTGCGGCTGGAAGTGGAGCAGCAGGTTCCCTTCCGCTACCCGTTCCATCGCACGTTCTACGCCGCGGATACCGTGGATCTGACCGGCGAGTCCTGCCTGGACAATCACTACACGCTTTACCTGGATGATCGGGGTTGGTGATGATGGCACGTATCCCCAAAACGGACCGCCGATCGGGACAGGTCATGATCTTCCTGATCATGGCGCTGGTGATCCTGGCTTTTGTGGCCATCTGGAACTTCGATCTGCACAAGATCATCTACGTCAAGTCACTCAGCCAGAATGCCGGGGATGCAGCCGCGCTGGCCGGTGCGCGCTGGCAAGGCATCACGCTGAACCTGATTGGCGATCTCAATATCATGCAGGCCGTGGCCTTGACGCAGGGAGATACCAATGCCGCTTCTGCGATCAACGATGTGCAGGCACGCCTGTGCTATGTCGGGCCGATGGTGGGACTGATGGCGGCCCAGCAGGCGGCCAAGAACAACGGCGTGTTCAACAACGAGCGCTTTACCTCCCGCCTGCGAAAACATGCGGAAGAGGTGCGGTTCGATTACCCGTCGTTGGGCGCGGATGGACGGATGATGTTTCAGGAACCCTACTCGAACTGCTGGCAGGACTATGCGGAGATGATCACAGTCGTGGCGGACAATGGCGTGGCGGCCGGGCCGGACAATGCGCGGCTTTATTCCGATTTTTCCGGGGGGCATCTGCTCCTGGACGTGAGTTTCTACGACGCCATTGCCGGCGAAGAGTGGTGCTGGTTCTTTCATCACGCGTATGACGTCTTGCTGAACTACTCCGACTACCAGGGGTGGCCGCCGTTGCCTCCGGAGATACCCCAGGCCGATCCGATGAACAGCGAGTATTTCGGGCTGGGATTGGCGAAACGGGCCGTCATCGGCGATGCCTCCGTGGTGACGTTGATGAACGGCTTACGGGAGGACCGCGAGTTGAGTGACCAGCTCATTTCCAATTCCGTGGCGGGGGTCACGTCCGTCTGGTACTGCTACGAAGGGCAGACTTGGGGCCCCTGGGAGGCGATCTCAGCCAACGGGGATGCCCGGTTCCCGGCCGTGGGTACGGTCAAGCCGCAATACGATTATGCCGGGGCCGATGCGGCGGCCCGGGTGGTGGCACAAGCGTCACGTCTGACGCCCGGCTCCAACGCTTCCAGCAGGATCACCTGGACCGCCGCAGCCAAGCCCTTTGGTTACCTGGCGGACGATGAACGCCCCAACGCCAGCCAGGTGGTGCTGCCGGCGTTTCACGAGATCCGCCTGATCCCCATCGATGCGTCGTCCGCTCCGGCGGGGGGGGCTTTCGATCTGGATTGGCGCGATCATATCGAGGGGCATCTTTCGGATTATCTCGCAAACGGCCCCTCTGGTCTGCCGAAGGGCTGTTGGTATTGCCAGCAGCTGGTCACTTGGGAGATCCTGGAGTTTCGGCAGACCGGCATCGATTGGCTGAGGGAGAACAGCAGCACGTGCAATACCCCTGGCGGACCCGGTGGCCGGGGTGGCGGACGTCGGAGGGGACACTGATGAAACGGCGCACCAGCAGATCGGGTCAGGCGTTGACCGAATTGATTGTCGCACTGGTTGTGTTACTGGTCCTGGTGGCGGGAATCATCCAGATATCATTGCTGGGTTTGCTTCAAACGCGAACCATGACCGAGGCCCGACGGGAGGCTGGCGCGAAAGCCATGTTGGACGTCTCGTCGTTTTCAGGGCCGGAGTATATCGCCGACCGTGAGGTGGGGGCCGATCAGACGAGCTATTCGCGGGATGACGGATTTGACGGGGGCGATGTCGCAACCTTCCAGGCTGGCATCGTCGGATATTCCCAGCCCGCCGCGCTCGATCTGCAGCGGCCGGGTAACGCGTTCAGCGAACTCTCCCGCAGTGCCTTTCCTCACCTGCAGTTTGGCCTGGTCGAAGGGGAAGCCCATGCCTCGACCACCCTTCTGCCCATCGTCCGGACACTTCTCTATCGCGCCGATACGGTTGAGGTTGAAGGCAAAGCCTGGTTGACCTGGACCAAAGGGATCTACTGAAGATGACAAGGCGTCAATCCTATCTGGTCGTTGTCCTTGTTCTGGCGGCATGCCTGCCGGCGGCCGTGTTGCAGGCCCGGGTGTTCCGATCGGGGGGAGGGTCGCCGGGCAGAACGATGTTCAAGGCGGAGGACTTCGGCAAACGCCTTTACAGGACTGTGATGCGTCTCAATGGCGGGAAAGCCGAAGTGAATGTGGTCTCCTGTCGCGAGGGCTTGGAAGGCGTGAGGCAGAGTGTGCTGGCAGGCCAGGGAATGGCCACGCGATTTGCGGCGGGCGAATCCCTGGGTATCGGTGAGATCGCCGGCATGGGGAGGAACGTCAGGCTGCTGGCCATTGCCCCGGGTGATGCCGATACGGACGGGATGGTGGTGACGGTGGAGCGGGCGCAGGAGTCGACCTCCTCCCGCCAACCTCTTCCCTTGAAACATGAGCTCCTCGAAATGCCGCTCATTCCGGGCGGTCAGGTGACGGGGTTCATGAAGAACGAAGACACCCGGGTGTCCTGGGAAACCGTGACAGCCCCGGCGTCGCCCGCCCAGATCGCCGCCTACTACGAAACGAACCTCAAACAGGCCGGTTGGACGCCTGTTTCACCGTCCCGTCCCTCCGATGAGGGAGGGATGCTCTTCTTTGTCAAGGAGGGAGACCTTTGCTGTGTACGGGTGCGGCGCTTGGATTCGGATGGTGAAACGCAGGTGGCCCTGCTACATAAGCAGGGCGCCTTGAAGTGAACGACAGGGGAAGGCCTTTATGAAACAACGAATCGTGCTGATTGTCTCGGTCATTGTCGCCGTGTTGGCGTTCTGGCTTACGAGGGAGTATTTCCAGGCCAAACTCCGCGATATCGAAAAAGAGCGCGAACGGCTTCTTCTCAGTGAGCGCCGGGCCGATGTCCTGGCGGCCAAACGGGCTCTGCCTGAGGGAACGGTGCTTCTGAAGAAAGATCTTGCGGTGAAGAATACACTCGCCCGTGAAGTCGGCAAAAACACGGTCCTCCCGGAGAACCTTGATCAGCTGCTGGGTAAGAAGCTCAAATACAGCATGGATGCCGAGGAGACGCTGTTGTGGTCCTATGTCGATGTTCCGTACCGGCCGGGATCGGGACTCGGGCCGACGATCACGCCCACGATGCGCGCCATTTCGATCGCGATGAGCGGCGCTGCCGGCGTGAGCGGACTGGTTCAGCCGAACGACCGGGTCGATGTGATGGGCTCTTTCTCTTTCCCCTCTCGCAAGAATCCCCAGCAGATGGAATGGGTCACGTTGACCGTGCTTCAGGACGTGACGGTTCTCGCCACGGGTCAAACGCTCGGCAAACAGGTCGGGGAAGGAAATGAGAGGAGTCGGCCCTCCGCCGGTTACAGCACGATCACCGTGGAAGTAACACCGCGTGAGGCGGAGTTGCTGGTATTTGTGGAGAACATCCGAGGCCATCTGACCTTGTCGCTTCGCAATCCCTCCGATGTCTCGTTCGAGCGCGATCTGCCCGAGATCAACTTCGATATGCTGGAAAAGGAGCTCCCCGAGCTGAATACCTTCCGCCAGCAGAAGATCCGCCACAAGGGTGTCAACTGATCGACTTGACGACGGGGCGCTTGCCCGTCCGGTTGGGAGCAGCATGATGTATTTGGAGATTGGCAAAGCAGACGGATCGAGCCAGATGCGGGAACTGCGTCCCGGCATTTACTCCATCGGTTCCGATCTGGAAAACCAGATTGTCCTGGCCGGACCCAAGGTCGCCGGGCGGCATGCCATTCTCTGCCTGCGTCCCGGGAGTTGCTGGATCGAGGATCTTGCCTTGGGTGGCACGCTGTTAAGCGGGGCGACGGTGCGCGGCCGCGCCGCCGTCCTCGAAGGTCAGGATATCCGGATTGACGGGTTCAGGTTGGTGATCTTTCAGGAGAAGCCGGAGCCCGCCCAACCCGTTCGGGCGCCGCAAGAGGAGCCTGTGCCCCCCGCTAAGGTCGTTACGCCTGTTCAGGCACCCGCTACCCCGGTGTCGAGTGTGACCGAGGCCAGACCGGATCGCGCCGTGCGTGATGAGCGGTTAATGGCGCTCAAACAGACCATCAAGCAGCAGATTCTCAAGGAACTGCTGGAGCGGATGGATATCAAACGGCTGACGGCCTCGCACATCGAGGAAGGCGCCCTGCATCAACGTGTTCTGACGACGTTGGAGGGGATTGTCGGCGAGGTGGCGCCCCGGCTTCCGCTGGCCATTTCCGCCCAGGTGCTGATCAAGGAGCTCTACGATGAGGCGGTTGGGCTGGGACCGCTCGAAGACTTGCTGGCCGATGAGACGATCACTGAGATCATGGTGAATGGTCCCTCGCGAGTCTATGTGGAGCGCAAGGGGAAGATCGAGCTCACGGAGAAGACCTTCCTCGACGACAAGTCGGTGCTGGCGGTCATTGAACGCATTGTGGCGCCCCTCGGACGGCGTATCGATGAGAGTCAGCCCTATGTTGATGCCCGGTTACGTGATGGGTCCCGGGTTAATGCCGTCATTCACCCGCTCTCGTTGACGGGGCCGTGCATCACGATCCGCAAGTTCTCCAAGATTCCGCTGACGGATGACGATCTGATCCGATTGGGCACGTGGACGACTGAAATGCGTGATTTCCTCCGGGCCGCGGTGCTGGCCCGCAAGAATATCGTGGTGTCGGGGGGGACGGGCTCGGGCAAGACGACGCTGCTGAATGTCCTGGGAGGGTTCCTGCCGGAGTCGGATCGGATCATCACGATCGAGGATGCGGCGGAGCTTCAATTGAAGCAGGAACACGTGGTTTCGCTGGAAGCCAGGCCTCCCAATATCGAAGGCAAAGGAACCATCTCCATTCGGGATCTTGTTCGTAACGCCCTGCGCATGCGTCCCGACCGTATTCTCGTGGGGGAATGCCGCGGTGGTGAGGCGCTCGACATGCTGCAGGCCATGAATACCGGGCACGACGGATCCCTGACCACGATTCACGCCAATACGCCCCGGGACACCATTTCCCGACTGGAGACGCTGGTCCTTATGTCGGGCATGGACCTCCCGGTCCGTGCGATCCGTGAACAGATCGCCTCGGCCGTGGACCTGATCGTCCAGGAATCCCGCTTTGGCGACGGGACAAGGAAGGTCATCAACATAACGGAAGTGGTTGGTCTGGAAGGGGATCGGACGACGATGCAGGACATCTTCGTGTATGAGCAGAAGGGGATCGACGCCGAAGGCAAGGTGGTGGGGCGGTTTATGCCCACAGGGTCGGTCCCGACGTTTCTCGACAGCATGCGGGCGCGCGGCGTGAAGGTGGATCAGACGTTGTTTGATCCGCGACGTTAGGACGACTATGGATACGACTGTGGCTCTATGGCTTATTCCGGGGTTGTACATGCTCAGCTTGGGCGGGCTGACGTATTTCATCCTCCAGTCGTTTCAGTCCGCGGCACAGGACTATGCCACGGCCTATACGGAGGGCGCGACGCGCCAGATGGAGGATCTGTTCCTGTTCATCCCGGCGCGGCGGGTTCTTGAACTGGCGTCTGCGTCTTCCGCCGTCTGTTTCCTGTCGGGGTTCCTGATGCTCGGGGGTGTCGGCAGCCGGGACTTTCTGATCGGCAGCCTTTTCGGGGTTCTGTGTGCCGTGATTGGGTGGAACATTCCCCGCACGGTCCTGACGATCATGAAGAAGCGTCGTCTGCAACGGTTCAACCTTCAGCTGGTGGACAGCCTGGTCAACATGAGCAATGCCCTGAAGGCCGGGTTCAGCATCCAGCAGGCGCTTGAGCTTGTTGTGAAGGAAGGGCAGAACCCGATCGCGCAGGAATTCTCAACCTTTGTGCATCAGATGCGCGTGGGGATGCGGATGGAAGACGGGCTGGAGAGCTTGCAGACGCGGGTGGGAAGTGACGATCTGGCCTTGATGGTGTCCGCCGTCGAAATCGCCCGCCAGACCGGCGGAAACCTGACGGAAGTGTTTGAGAAGATCGCCCACACCATCCGCGAACGTATGCGGATCGAGCAACGTATCCGCACGCTGACGGCCCAGGGGCGGCTGCAGGGGATCGTTGTGGGGGCCATGCCGCTTCTGCTTGGACTGGCGATGTTCTTTCTCGATCCGACGATGATGGCGGCTTTCTTTCACTCCTGGTTCGGCATGGCGGTCGTGATCGCCGTGGGGATCCTGGAGGTTCTGGGTATTCTGGTGATCAGGAAGATCATCCACATTGATGTCTGATTATGAATGACACCTCGCCAACGGTTACTCTGTTAAGCCTGTTGTGGGCGGCTTTCGCCGGCTGCGCGACCTGGTATTGCGGGCAGGTGCTCAGGCAGGTGTCGTATGTGACCCTGGCTGACGGCCGGCGCCAGGAACGCAGCCTGCCCTTCGTTTTCAGGCTGCTCCTGCCGCTGGCCCCGAACGTGGTGCCGTTCTTCCGTCGTCCGTATTTCGAGAAGGCTAATACTCAGCTGACGCGCAAACTGGTGTCAGCGGGGTTTGCCGGGGTGTTGACCTCGGAGGAGTTCCTGGCGCTTAAGCTGTTGATTCCGGCGGTGCTGGGGATGCTGGCGGCGGCGGCGATGTGGGCCTTTCTGGCGATGATTCCCGGCAAAGCCGGCATGGTGCTGCGAGGACACCAGTTCGCCTACTGCCTGATGCCGGTGCTGGTGTTCTATGTCCATCCCGGCTTGTGGCTCCGGCGTACGTTGAAGGCCCGGCATCTCACGATCCAGCGTTCACTGCCCTTCATGCTCGATCTGCTGACGCTGTCGGTCGAGGCGGGGTTGGATTTTATGAGCGCCATGCAGCGGATCGTGGAACGCCGCCGGTTGGATGCCCTGGGTGAGGAATTTGTGCGGGTGCTCCGCGAGATCCAACTCGGCAAGACGCGGCGCGTGGCCCTGAAAGACATGGCCGACCGCGTCGATCATCCCGACATCCGGACGGTGGTGAACTCACTGGTGCAGGCCGATGAACTGGGTGTGGGCATCGGGGCGATCTTGCGCATTCAAGCCGACCAGATGCGGCAGCGGCGGTTTGAGCGCGCCGAGAAGCAGGCGAATGAGGCGCCGGTGAAGATGCTTTTCCCCCTGGTGGCCTTTATCTTTCCCGCGGTCTTTCTGGTATTGCTCGGGCCGATCATCCTCCAGATTCTCAGGCAGATTTGACGCGGATGGGCGGGGATGGATCGCCGTCAGGATCTCGGCCTCGGGTGTTGACAGGGGTGGGCCTGCCTCCTATGCTCACCGGAACGTTTGCGGACTCGGAAGCCATGGCGAAGCATGTGAATCTCATTGTCGAAAGCGGGCCGGTCAAAGGCCGTGAAATCTCCGTACCCATCGAAGGCGTACGCATCGGCCGGTCCTCGCGGAACGACATTTCCATCGACGACGCCGCTCTCTCCCGCTTTCATTGCCGCCTCTTTTTCAAGCCGGGGGAAGGGTTGTGGCTGTCCGATCTGGGTAGCGCCAACGGGACGCTGCTCAACGGAAAAGAAGTTCAGGAACAACGCGTTCACGAGGGCGAGGAGATAGTTCTTGGGGAAACAACGCTTCGCGTGGTCTCCGACTACGATCCCGAGTCTTCGATCAAGCCGGCCTCCCCGGCGCCGGCGTCCAGTAAGGCGTTTCATGAACCGGGTGTCTCCCCGGTCGACCTGGGGCTCACCAAGCCCGGCAAGGCGGCAACGATGCCTGCTTCCCGACGTCGCCTTCTGTGGCTGGCGCTCGCCATGATCCTCGTGGTGGCTCTCGCCTGGTTACCCAAACTTGTCGGCCTGCTCAAGGCGTTCGAAACGCCTGAGGAAAAAGCGCCGGTGACGGTCGCACTGCCGGAGGTCGAGCTGTCCTTCGAGCGCGTGGAGGCTGCCTCTTCGAATATCTTCAGGTATGTGCTGGAGGTCGGCGATGGCCGGCTGACGGTACAGGTGGATGACCTTCTGCGGGACCGTCATGTGCGGCGGGAGAAGAAAGTCGCGCCTGAGTTGATCCGTGACCTTGGGCGGGCGATTGAAACGGCAGGATTTTTTGGCCTCGCCGGGGACTATTCCGGCATGGCTCCCGGTGTGTATGAGACAACCGACATCACGGTGACCCTTGGCGCCCGAACCCATCGGGTCAAGGTGTTGAACCATATCGAACCTGAGAGCCTGGTGATTGTGCGGAACGCCATCGAGGAGTTTGGCAAGAATGAGCTGGGCCTGGCGGCTTTGGCCATTGAGCCGACCGAACTGGTTAATCGCGCCAGGCAGGCGTTGCTGCTCGGCCAGAAACTTTATGACGAGCGCGAGGTGAGCCACGGGAACCTGCATGGCGCCATCCGCGCGTTCACGGAGTCGGAATGGTATCTTGAGACCATTGAACCCAAGCCGGATTTCTACGCCGATGTTCTAAGCCGCAAGTCCGATTGCGAACGCGAACTGCAGCGGCGCTACGACGACATGTGGTTCATGGCGGAGCGGGCGGTCAAACTCCGCGACTGGAAAGAGGCGGCCCGGCACCTGCGGGTCATCAGCGAGGCGATTCCCGACCGTTCCGACGATCGGAATCGCAACGCCTACAAGAAGCTGGTGGATGTCGAGAGGCATCTGGCGACCGAGAAGTAAACCATTGTGAAAACCATCGTCACCATAGTCGGGTTTCTATTGACCTTCGCAGGGTGGGCGGGGGCTCAAGCGCCTGCCTCCCAGTTGCGGGTTTCCACGATCCCCGAAGGCGCCATGGTTTCCTGCGACGGAACCTTGTACGACGTCTCGCCGATCACGATTCCGGCACTCGGCGCGGGCCCTCATCTGGTGGTGCTGAAGAAGCCGGGATTTCTGGATGCCCGGTGCACGGTGAATCTTTCCGCCAATCAGAAGGCGGCTGTGGAGCTCAAGCTGGAACCGGTGCAGGGGCTTGTTCTGGTGCGATCGACGCCGGACGGCGCTGAGATCAAGTTGGACGATGCGGATCGCGGGAAGACGCCGCTGCTCTTGACGGATCTGCCCGTCGGCAAGTATCGCCTTGTGGCTACGGCCCCCGGCTACGTCCCCAAGAGTGTCGAGGTCTCGGTCGAGAACCGAACCCCGCAGCTTCTCACGTTGGACCTGGCCTCGGATTCGGCCAAGCTGGTGGTCCGTTCGACCCCGGTGGGCGCCGCCGTCGTCGTGAACGGCCTGACGAAGGGCGTGACGCCCTGCGAGGTGGACCGTCTATCGTCCGGTGAAAACACGGTCTCGGTGACCCTGGACGGCTATGCCCCGTTTGTCCAGAAGGTCAGACTGCAGGCCGGGGATGAACAGAAGATCGACGCCGCGCTGAATCCGTTGCCGGTGTCCTTGTCCATTCTCTCCACGCCGGCCGGTGCCCGGGTTTTTGTGAACGACGCCCTGTCTGGCCAGACGCCGCTGGTTCTGGATGCGATCGTTCCCGGAACCTATACCGTGCGTGTGGAAGATCAGGGCTTCGAGACAGAGAGCCGCAAGATCGAACTGAAAAAGCAGGATCGCCGGGTCGAGGAGTTCCAGTTGGTGAAGCTTGTGGGGACCCTTGAAGTGTTGACGGACCAGGCTGGCGCCAAGATCATGGTCGACGGCAGGGACACCGGGACGATGCCGGCCGGCGGCGAAAAGCCGGCCGAGGCTGTGCGGATCGAGCTGCCTGTGGGAGAGCATAAGGTTGTTCTCTCCAAGAAAGGATTCAGCACGATCGAACGAACGGTTGACATCAAGCGGGGCGAGACGCTGGGCCTGCGCGAGGCCATGAAGCGGAATTTTGTCCCTGACACCACCATCCGGTTGCTCTCCAATGAGGTCATCGTGGGGTGCCTGAGCCGCAAGTTTCCGAACGGCGACATCGAACTTGAAACCAAGGCGGGGATCTTCAGGACGTTGAAGGTGCAGGACATTCTTGCGATCGAGCCGATTACCGCGGAAGAGAAGAAGTAAGCCGGTCACCGGTCTGAACCGCGTCAGGTGCGAGCCATCCCGATTCCATTTCGACCGCGCTGACCGCGTTACGTCCCCCCAAGGCGAAGCTCCAGGGACGGACATGCCGTATTCGGCGCACCACCCGGTCTTCGGCATCCAGGAAGATCACCTCCAGCGGAAACCGCATGAAACAGGTGTGAATGGAGCCGCAACGGCGCAGGAGGAGCGCCTTGCCGGGTCCCGGCGGTGCTCTCCCCATCAGGCCCAGCAGGCGCTCGTGGAAACGCCGGGCCTGTGAGAGGTGTGCGACGAGGATGCGGCCGTCCTTGGAAAGCACAGCCATGGTCAGGGCGTTTCCGTCTTGGCGGTCTCGGGGGTACCCCACTTGCAGATCACGCAATGGCGGCAGTCCATTTCCGGCGGCGGGGCGTAAGCGACGCCCTTGCGGGCGGCCAGCCTCATTTCGATCCGGTTCATGAGGCTCAGTAGGAGTCCAAGGGTCACGAATCCGCCTGGCGCCAGAACGAACAGCAACATGGGGTTCCAGTGGGGAACGGTCCACGCCAGTCCCGTCCAGAGCGTCAGGGTGCCGTTGCCGATCAGTTCGCGGATGCCGCCGACCACCATCAGTGCGATGGTGAACCCGAGCCCCATGCCGATGGCATCAGCAAGCGACAGCCAGACGGTATTGCGGGCGGCGAAAGCCTCCGCGCGCCCCAGGATGATGCAATTCACAACGATCAGGGGAATGAAGATCCCCAGGTTCCGATGCAGTTCATGGGCGAAACCGTTCATGGCAAGATCCGTGACCGTGGTAAAGGTGGCGGCAATGACGATGAAGCAGGGAATACGGACCTTGTCGGGAATGACATTGCGCAGGGCGGCCACCATGACGTTGGAACAAATCAGCACAAAGGTGGCGGCAATACCCATGCCGATGCCGTTCATCAGGGAAGTCGTGACGGCCAGGGTGGGGCACATTCCCAGGACGACCCGGAACACCGGGATCTCATCCCACAACCCTTTCTTGAGCTCTTTGACGAATCCCATGGCTATTCTCCTGTCCGGGCGATTTCCGCGGCGTGTCTTCCGTAGACATCCAATCCGGCTTTGACGGCCTCAAGGACGGCCCGTGACGAGATGGTCGCACCGGTGACTGCATCAAAATCGCCCTGATCCTTCTTGACGGCCCAGACGGCACCCTCGATGCGTTTGGCGTTAAACTGGGAGATGAAAGGGTCCGCCGTGATCTTGGTGCCGAGTCCGGGGGTTTCCTTCTGGGACAGGATCTTGATCCGTTTGATTTCATTGGCAGCCGTTACGCCCACCATGATCCTGATCTCTCCCCCGTATCCCTTCTGTGAACTCGTCTCGAAAGCGACGCCCGTGCAGGCGCCTCCCTTGCGGGCCACATGGAAGGTCCAGGTCAGGTTGCTTTCCACAATCGTGGCGGTGCACTGGTTGGGATCGTTGTCGAACTCCGGCAGGACGGCAGCAAGCGCCTCGACGGTCTCCTTCTGTGCCGCGGCGGCGATGGGGGCGGTTGTGACCTTGTTGGTAAAGGACAGAACGATGCCGGCGGCGGCACTGATGACCGTGAGCGCAAAGATCAACTTAACCATGTCCTTCACGGGGTCTCCTTGCGTAGGTGCCCGAACACCCTGGGACGGGTGAACCGGTTGATCAACGGGGTAAGCGAATTCATGATCAGAATCGCGAAGCTGACGCCTTCCGGGTAACCGCCCCACTTGCGGATCAGCATGGTGAGCAGACCGCATCCCGCACCGAAGACGAACATGCCGCAGCGGGTGACGGGTGTGGTGACCATATCGGTGGCCATGAAGAGCGCCCCCAGAAACAGGCCGCCGCTCAACACGTGGTAGAGCGGGGGAAGATTATGAACGGGGTCCGCTTTGTAGAAGCAGGCGGCCATCACCGCGACGGTTCCGATGTAGGCGACCGGTGTGTGCCAAGTGATGCAGCGACGCCACAACAGGATGATGCCGCCCACGACCAGGGCGATGACCGACGTTTCCCCCAGCGATCCCGGGCGGTTGCCCAACAGGAGGGAGGCCGGCGTGAAGAGTTCGAAGAAGCCTGCGGGCGCATGTCCCGCCGATAGGGCCGTCTTCCAGGCGCCCAGCGGCGTGGCCATGGTCAGGGCATCCACCGGGCCCGGGCAATAGTGGGGTGTGGCCCAGGTGGTCATGACGACCGGAAACGACACCAGGAGCACACACCGTCCGACCAGGGCCGGATTGAACAGATTGTAACCGATACCGCCGTAAAGCTGCTTGGCGATGACGATGGCACATAGCGAGCCCACAACGGCCATCCAGGTAGGCAGGAAGGGGGGCAGGTTGAACGCCAGCAGCAGGCCCGTGACCACGGCGCTCAGATCGGAAATGCCGCTGTCGCGCTTCATCAGGCGGCGGACGGCGGCTTCAGCGAGGACGCAGGTGGCGACACAGGCCGCCGTCAGGCGGATCGCGTCGAGTCCAAAGAAGACGATGGACGCCGCCATGGCCGGCATCAGGGCCAGGATCACGGTCAGCATGATCCGCTGGACCGATTCCCCGGAATGGGCGTGCGGGGAGGGGCTTACCACCCAGGTGGAGGGGTTTTCACTCATGAGGGTTTTGCTTTCTTGGCCTCGGCTTCCCGCTGCTTGCGCAACTGCATGGCCTTGGCTTTGCCTTGGCGCATGTGCTGAACCAGGGGACGGTGTGAAGGACATTCGAAGGCGCAGGCGCCGCATTCGATGCAGTCGAGAACGGCGAGGTCCATGGCGGCTTCGTAGTTTTCCGCCTCGAGATACTCGCTCAAGGTGCATGGGAGCAGGCCTGCCGGGCAGGCCGCCACACACCGACCGCAACTGATGCAGGGCATGGCGGTGAACGCATGGACGCGCGATTGGGACAGGGCCAGTACGCCGGAGGTCGTCTTGTTGATCCCCGCGTCGAGGGAACTCTGGGCAATTCCCATCATCGGTCCGCCATTGATGATCTTGGCGGCGGTGTCGGTCAGCCCTCCGCAGAAGGCGATCAGGTCCTTGAAAGGGGTTCCCACCCGCGCGAGGACGTTCTTGGGTTCCCGCAGGGCATCGCCGGTCATGGAAACGACCCGCTCGATGAGCGGCTGGCGATCGAGGATGGCGGTCCGGATGGCGGCGGCGGTTCCGACGTTTTCCACGAGGGCGCCCACATCCATGGGTAGTCCTCCACTGGGAACTTCGCGCTTGGTGACGGAGTAGATGAGTTGTTTTTCGGCGCCCTGCGGATACTTGGTCTTGACGGTCACCAGTTCCACGTCGCCTTCAGCCCCGTTCATCGCGGCGCCCATGGCGGCAATGGCGTCGGGCTTGTTGTCTTCGATGACGAGGCGCATCTGGCCGGCGCCCAGGATGCGCTTGAGAATCAACACGCCTTGCCAGATCCGGTCGGCCTGTTCAATCATGAGCCGGTGATCGGCGGTCAGGTAAGGTTCGCATTCGGCGCCATTGATGATCAGCGTCTGGATCGTCTTGCCCGGGGGCGGCAGCAATTTGACCTGGGTCGGGAAGCCGGCGCCACCCATGCCGACGATGCCGGCCTTAAGGATGATGTCGACCAGTTCGCACGCAGGGAGGGTCGTCCAGTCGTCATGGGCGGGCGGCGCTTCCACCGTCTTGTCCAGACCATCGGCCTCGATGGTCACCACCAGGGCCAGTTGTCCGTTGGCGGTCGGTCGCGTGTCGACAGACTTGACCACGCCTGAGGTCGGGGCGTGGACCCAGGCGGAGACGTAGCCTGCCGGTTCGGCGATGGGCTGCCCGCGGAGCACGGCATCCCCTTTCTTGACGAGCGGTCTCGAGGGGGCCCCCAGGTGCTGGGACAGCGACACGAGAAACGCTTTAGGGATCGGCATCGTCTCGATCGGGCGGCCGGCCGAAATCTGTTTGTAATACGCCGGATGGATGCCGCCGCGGGGAGTGAACAGGGCACGCAATAATTTCATGCCGCACCTGCTTTCACGCCGGACCGTTTCACGATGGTGTTTTGGGGGCACTTGGTGATCGCTTCTTCATTCGTAACAGCAAGCGTGTAATCGATGACGGCCAGATTGTTCTGCATGGCAATCCCTTCTCCGTTGACCGCTTTCACGCAAAGCGTGCAGGCAATGCAGCCGACCTTGCAGATCTTGCGGACTTCGGGGCCGTTATCATGCGAGGAGCAGAGAACATGGATGAAGCGGCTTTCCGGAACCATCTTGATCAGATGGCGGGGGCAGGTTGCCACGCAGCGGGTGCAACTGATGCAAAGCTCGGGATGCACCACTGCCAACCCGCGGACCATCTCGATGGCTCCCACGGGACAGATTCGAGCGCAGCTTCCCAGTCCCATGCAGCCGTAGCGACAGGCTTTGCCGTTGCCTCCGATCTGCTGAGCCGCACCGCAGTCAGCGAGACCGTTGTAATGTGTGGTTCGGACCGCCGTGACATCGTCGCCCTTGCAGAGCACCAGCGCCACCTGTCGTTCGCTGACCGCCGCTTTGACGCCCATGAACTCGGCCAGTTTCCTGGCGGTTTCGTGTCCACCGGGCTGGCACAGGTTGACGGCAAGGCCATGGAGAACGATCTGTTTGGCGTAATCGGCACACCCCGCGTAGCCGCAAGCCCCGCAGTTCAGGCCAGGGAGAATGGCGGTGGCCGTCTCGATTCGGGGATCCTCATGCACCATCAGGAAGCGGGCGGCGATGGCCAATACCGCCGCGCAGACAAGGCCCGTTCCCCCGATGATGAGGGTCTGTAACAAGATTGGGTTATTGGTCAATACGTCCATAGCATCCCTGCCTACTACATCCTCACCAAGCCCGAGAAGCCCATGAAAGCGAGGCTTAGGAGGCCCGCTGTTACCAGCGCGATGGCGGTTCCTTCGAAACACTTGGGCGGATTCGAGCGGGAGATCTTCTCGCGCAAGCCCGTGAAGATGATCAGGGCGAGGGCAAATCCCGTTGCCGCACCAAAGCCGAAGGCGACGCTCTTGAGGAAAGTGAAGTCCTTCTTGATGTTCAACACCGCCACACCCAACACGGCGCAGTTGGTGGTAATCAAGGGGAGAAAGATACCCAGCGCCTTGTGCAGCCCCGGACTCGATTTTTTGAGGACAAGCTCAACAAACTGAACGAAGGTCGCAATAACGAGAATAAAGGCGATCGTCTGGAGGAAGTCCGCATGAAGGGGAACAAGAATGAGATGGTGCAACACCCAAGTCACTGCCGATGCGCAGGTTATGACGAAAATGACGGCGGCACCCATGCCGGCGGCGGTGTGCAGGTCCTTGGAGACACCCAGAAAGGGGCAGATTCCGAGAAACTGAGTCAATACGAAGTTATTCACCAGCACGGCGCTGATGATCAGAAGTAAGTATTCCATAAGTGAGTTTCCCGCTGACAATGAGCGCCCACAATGTACCAGTCGGCACCTCGCAATTCAAATCGGTTAATTCGTTAACATTTTGACGGCTTGACGATACAGGCAACCGGCCTGTTTAATGCGCGCCCATGAGCAGCCGTCGGAAAGCAGCGGGGATTGTGAGTCTGGCGGTGATGGGATCCCGCGTCCTGGGGCTGGTGCGGGAACTGGTCTTTGCCGCCATGTTTGGCGCCGGTAAATACCTGGACTCATTCCTGGCCGCCTTCCAGATTCCCAACCTCTTGCGGGATCTTTTCGCCGAGGGGGCCTTGTCCACTGCTTTCACCACCACCTTCACCAAGACGCTGGAGAAGGAGGGTGCCCCCCCGGCTTGGCGGCTGGCCAGCCTGTTGCTGACGGCGTTGATCGTGCTCATGGGGGCGATCTGTGTGGTGGGGATTGTGGCCAGTCCCTGGCTCGTCCAAGTGACCAACTTTGGGTTTCATCAGGTGCCCGGCAAGTTCGAAATGACCGTGAGCCTGACGCGGATCCTGTTCCCCTTCATCTTGATGGTCTCGTTGGCGGCGGTGGTGATGGGCATTCTCAATGCCCGGTTCATCTTCGGTCTGCCGGCCTCAGCCTCCACCGTGTTCAACTTCGTCTCCATTGTGGCCGGTGTGGGCCTGGCCTGCCTGTTTGATCCCCAGGCGGATTGGCGCCATCCTGATTTCTCGGAGCGGGCCTTGTATGGCGTGAGCGTGGGGGTCTTGTTGGGCGGCATGGCCCAACTCGGGATGCAACTGCCGGCCCTCTGGCGGTTGGGATATCGTTTCCAGTGGACCCTGGATTTCAGTGATCCCCGACTGAGGAAGGTGTGGGCACTCGCCTGGCCGAGCATGATTGCGGGATCGGCCGTGCAGGTCAATGTGTTGATCAACGGCATGTTCGCCTCCGAAATCGATGGGGCGCGGTCCTGGTTGAACTGCGCCTTTCGGTTGATGCAGTTCCCGATTGGCGTGTTTGGTGTGGCCATCGCCACCGTGACCCTTCCGGCGGTGGCCCGGCACCATGCCCGTGAGGATCTGGCGGCAGTAGGCAAAACGGTTGAGGAGGCGCTTCGACTGGCCTTCTTCCTGACGGTGCCGGCCACGGTCGGGCTCATGGTTCTGGCGCCGGAAATCATCGGCTTGATCTATGAACACGGGAGATTTTCGGCCTCGGATACGGCCCGGACCGCCGCCGCGCTGCGGGCGTATGCGATCGGATTATCCGGCTACGCGGCCATCAAGGTATTGGCCCCTTGTTTCTATGCCTTGGACCGGCCGCGTACCCCTCTGCGGGTTAGCCTGGCAGGCATCGGGATCAACCTCGTGATGAACCTGATCCTGATCAAGGTCTTTCATCTTGGGCATGTGGGCTTGGCCACGACGACGGGATGCCTTGCCCTGATCAACTTCATCCAACTGGCGGTCTATCTGCGCCGTGATGTGTCCTACGGTAATGCGGGCATGTGGATGCGCTATGCCGGTTCCATTGTGCTCGCGGCCCTGGCGTGTGTGGTCGTGGCCTGGGGAGTGCGAACGGGTTTGGGGCGTCCCGATGCCGGGGTGGTGTGGCAGGCGATCACGCTGACGGCGGCCATAGGGGGTGGGGGCGGGACCTATCTGCTTGCCGCCGTGCTGCTGAAGGTCGACGAAACCCGTATTCTGATCGCCAGGCTGCGTCGATTAGTCGGGTAGATCAAGCGCGGGAGCAGTGCGCCGCCGTTGGCCCTCTTCTTGTCATCCCGCGGTTCCCGCTTGAAAAAACTTTAACGTGACCTATCGACGCCAGCGGCTGTCAGTAGTATAATTCTGCAGTGGGGAGAGAGACATGGGGTCGGCAAAGCCAAGGCCGGCTTCCGGCCAGGTAAAGATGGTAAAAACCTGCTGGCCCCAGAGAGTCTGATCGCAAGAGCTCCCCGGCAGAAAAGAGCGGCACTGGGCGAAAGAAAGTTCGCGAGTGCCGCTCTCTTTTTTGAGACACGTGTTCCACGTTTTGAGACGGTGAGGCAGTCCTGCTGACAGCGGCCGCAAGCCCTGTTCTTCGGTAGGCCTCGAAAAATGGACTTTGTCTGGTATTCCGCCATGCACATGCAAAGTGTTTGTCAAAACCTGCGCCGGGAGCCGCCCGGCATGCGCCCTGCTAGTTATAGATCTCGACCTGAGGTTGGTTGGAACAGGAATCGCACCCAAGGGTGCATACAGGATTCGAACTACTGGCCGAATGGGGTGCTCGGAGGAGGCAAATCCTCAACTTGATAACCGCGGCTTCGGCCGCGGTTCTTTTTTTGTCCCCATTCACACTCGCGCCCGGTCTTGGCCAGGAGGACGGCTGAACCAGATGGACAGGTCGTTGTCATGGTTGCTAAACTTCCAGACACAGGCGGATGCGGCAAATACCGTGTCTATATGAAGCGCTGTAATACATGTTTTTCAGGTATTGCGCTGGCGTGTCTAACGGGGTGTACGTCCATCACTGCGCGCGGTCCTAATGCCCGATGAATGCGCGTGAAGCAACCGCCGATCGAATGGCTTGTTCGGCATAAACGGAGAAAAGTACTGAACACTCACCGACTCCACGGATGGACAGCGGTATTCGTGCTCGTAGCCTCTGCGAGTCCGGCCCTCGCTGACGACCTGGTTGTTGGTTTCTGGGCACTCGGTGTTGCTCTAAGCGAATCATCGCGATGTTACCCGATGGGTAATGGCTTCAAGGTGCCAATTCCTCTCGTTCTCGCGTTTCTGGCCTCGATTCCGCTCGCAGTTGCCCCCGCGCGAATTCCAGTCCTGGGGGATTCCTTGCGTCACAGACTCCTGCGTCTTCTTCGCCATATTCCGTTAGCCGTTGCCGTTGTGCCGGTTGCCCTGACCGGCCTCATGTGCGGAGTCCTCTACATCGCCAGTCTGTTCGAGCGCGCGGTGTTTTCTCCCCGGCTGTTGCTGGAGTTGAGCGGGAGCGTGGTTCTGGTCGTCGTGTTCGCATTGTCGTGCTGCGGGTGCTGGAAGACGCAGAGGGCAGGAATTCCCCTGAATCCTCAGGACGAGGCGACGGCGGCGGTGATGCCGGGGAAGATGGCCACGCCGTCCGAAACGCGTCAAGCGCGGGACCGAAGACCGGTGTGCGGCATCCTGGCGTGGGCGGTCCCCATGCTGGCGGTGCCCGCTGGAATGGGCGTCATCTACGTCCTGGCCTATGCGTTCGGGCGTATTGTCAGCCTTGCTCCTCTTTGGCCCCTGGGGGCTTCCAGCGGTATACTTTGTGGCTGTCATTCTGGCTGCATTATGGTTGACCCGGCGGGAGGGAGCCTGCGCAACCACAGGGATAATTGTGGAGTCCAGGGCAGCACATGACGGTTCGGCACGACAGAACGTCCAACGAGAGAAAGGCGACGCTATGACTGGCAGGCAAATGAAGGTGGTGGGCATTGGGGCTGTGTTTCTGGCGTTCTGGATCGCTGGTATCGTATACGTCGAGGCACGCTCAGAACACGGGTCAAAGTCCAAGGAGAAGATAAGCCCCCCACCGGTGGCCGAGGCAGGGGATCAAAACACCGCTGCGGGCGAGGCGGCACGCCTGGAGGCAGATCGGCTGGAGCGGGAGCAGCAAGCCCGACTTGCGGCCGAGGCCGAGGCGGACCGGTTGGAGCAGGAGCGTCAGGCCAAACTCGCCGCCAATGTGCAGGCTGCGCGTGTGGAGCAGAATCGTCAAGCCGGTCCTGCCGTCGATGCGTCAGCCGCGCGTCTGGACCAGGAGCGTGAGGCCAAACTTGTGGCCGATATCGAGGCCGCGCCGCTCAGGCCTCCCCCTGCCGGGCAAATCGCAGCGGTCACGCCGGGCACGCCGACCGCCGTGTACAAGCTAACCAGCATCATGGGCGGAAAGGGCAATTACAGGGCGTACTTGAACAACCAGATCTACCAGGCAGGAGACAAGCTTGGGAAAGGAAGATTACTCGTCATCGAGGCGAAAGAGGTCACGATTGAAACCCCTGCTGGAGACATAGTGAAGCTTCACCTTGGCGACAGTGTCACCGTCCCTGCGATACAGCGTGACGCCGCTGTTCTTCCTGGCGTGAGTGCCGCACGCCCCGTGTCACAGCCCGATGCCGCCGCTCTTCCGCCCGGCCTGCGCAAGGGACTGCTCGCGTACTACCCGTTCAATCGCGATGAGGGCAGAAGCGTCAGCGACCTCAGCGATTCCCGCCGTAACGCCGCCTCCGAGAACGCGGTGTGGACCGCGTATGGCAAGGTCGGCGGCGCCATGATCTTCAACCCCAAGGGATCCCGCATTATCGCCAGCGATCAAGGTCTGCCAGTGGGGGACGCCCCTCGCAGCATTGCCTTCTGGAAGAGAACCGGAACGAAGAACGGTGTCTGTGTCAGCCTGCTGGGCTATGGAAGCCTTAACCCGGGGCAGCATTGCTCACTCGGTATGGATTGGCGTGTTGGGCGCAGCGGCATCGCAATGAGCCCAAACGGCACATGCAACGTTGCCGGGCAAAGGCTCGAGAATGAGCGCTGGTATCATGTTGTCTATTGCTACGGAGGGGGCGGCGAGCACACGGTCTACATCAACGGCGTCACCGAACCTCTTTCGGTACGCGAATTCAGTGCTTATAACACGCAGTTGGCGGGCAAGTTCATGTTGGGAGACGCCTACGATGGCTGTCTGGATGAAGTCATGATTTATGACCGCGTGCTCTCGCGCGCCGAAGTGCGCCAGATTTACGAACGCCAATAAAGGATCGCGGGGCGCACCCGTAAGCAGCCGGCCAAGCCCGGTGCACAACAGAAAATGGAGAGGTACTCTATGGCTCGAAATGAGACTAAGGAGATGCTGCGGCAGGATATAACCATCTGGTTTGCGGACGGCATCGTTGACGAAGCGACGCTGACAATCCTGCAAGAACGCTATGAATCCCAACGTTTTGGCTGGATTGGAGTCGTCAAATACCTGGGAATCACCGGCGGGTTGCTTGCCTTCTTCGGATTTGTGGGAATGATCACGGCCTTGACGAAGTCGGACATACTGGCCACCATCGTGCTCGGCAGTGTGGGGGGGGGCGTCACCTATTGGGGGCTGCGGCTCGCCGGCGATAACAGGGATCGTTACGCCGTTTCCTCCAAAGTTGTGCTGACGCTTGGAGTCGTGCTCTGGACCGGTGCGATCGGTGTTCTTGCCGGTATTATGGGAATGAAGGAGGAGGAAGTCCTCCTGATCACCGGACTCTTCAGTCTGCCGATTGGGTTCTTCCTGGCGTATCGCAGTAGGAACCAGTACCTGTTGATCGTCGTCTTGCTTGGTCTCTTCCATTGGATCGGGTCCTGGAATGCGATGTGGGGGCGCTCCACTTATGTATTCTCGGTGCAGGACCCGCGTGTCATGAGTCTCGCGGCCCTGACCGCCATCGTGGTTGGCGCCTATCACGAATGGCGACTCTACCCGAAGACAGGCCGATTCTACCTGGCTTGGGAATCGCTCGGACTCCTCTACCTGAACATGTCGCTGCTCATCCTCTCAATTTGGAGCCACCAGGAGACGGCATCGATCGCGTGGATCCTCGTCTTTACCACCGTGACGCTCGCGCAGATCGTGCTTGGCGCCGCGTGGCAAAACGGCCTCTTTCGCGGATTTGGCATCACATTCTTCGCCATCAACGTATTCACCCGCTTCCACGAGTTGTTCTGGGATCAACTTCAACTCGGCCAGTATCTTCTGGCAGGGGGTGGGTTGCTCTTCATTCTGGGTGCCTGCACGGAGTGTGTCGTTCGAATGCTCCGCCGGAAAGGGGGTGCTGCATGACTCTTGGCCAACGCAAACATGTCCGCGTTCATACGGAACTCGACAGCCTGGCGAGGCTGGGCATTCTCAACGAAGACCAGGTTGGGCAGCTCAAGGAACGTTACCCGATTACCGCCTGGGATTTCACGGCGTTGATCCGCGCGTTTTCGGTGTTGGGTGCTTTGGCGGCTGTCGCGGGCTTCATCGTCTTGATTCGCGCGCACCTCAACTGGTGGCTTGTATCGGAATCCGCCCTTGCACTCTCCGGCGCAGGCCTTCTCATTCTTGGCCACTGGCTTCGCGTCCGGAAAGCCTTATCGATCACGGGAGAAACCGCGCAGTTGATAGGAAGTATCGCCGTGCAGGGACTGATGACTGTTCTGGCCATTCATTATTCGACAGGAAGCAAGAACTGGCCTGGGCTGCTGGGGGCAGAGACCCTTGTATTGGTGGCGCTCGCCTATGCGGTGGCCAATCGGCTTGTGCTCTGGTACGCGTGTGTGAACTTCTTCTTCTGGTTCGGCGCCGAGACGGGGTACCTGGCCGGTTGGGGGTGCTACTGGCTAGGCATGACCTATCCCGTGCGATTCCTCGCGGCGGGTATGGGCACTCTGCTCCTGTCCTGGTTGCACGCCAGGATTGTTCGTGGCCGCTGGGCAGTCTTCAGTCGAGTTTATGCGCATTTTGGGCTTCTGGTAGTCAATCTGGCGCTCTGGTTCCTCTCGCTTTTCGGGTACTACGAGAGTTATGACGTCGCCTGGTCGGACACGCCAGGCGAGCGGCTGCTGTTCAGTCTGCTCTGGGCCGGGGTGGCCGGCGGGAGTCTGTTCGCGGGAGCAAGGTTCGGTGTTCGACTCCTGCGCGGCTACGGCCTGACCTTCCTCATTATTAACCTCTACACGTTCTACTTTCAGTTTGTGGTGGCCCATACAGGCGAGGCGTGGTTCCTGCACCTGCTCTTGAGCGGGGGTAGTCTACTGTGGCTGGGACTGCACTTTGAACGGAAGCGCCGGACGACCGAGACGCATCAGTGACGTGTGCGCTGCCTGGACACGAGATGGAGTAACAGTCCGTGGAGATCGTGAAGCATGAGTGAATGGCGTGATGCGGCGAAGTCAATGGCACGAGTCGTTGCGGGTTCTGTGGTAAGCGCCATCGGATTCACACTGTTGGGGCTTATTCTGAACGCCGTGCTCCTGATCCGGGGGGCATCCCATCTAAGAGGCTTCCTGTCCTCCGACAGCCATGCGGCCCTTCGCGTGATGGCGGCTGTTCTGGCCTGTGTTCTCGCTCTCCTGCCGGTCGTCTATGCGGTTCTGGGGTGGCGCCAGACGTTCAAACGCCGGCTCGGCCAGGCGCTCAAGCCGCACGAAGACAAAATCTTGGAGGCACTGGCAAGGATTGTCACCGAGTACGTGACGACTCGCGCGGTGGGGTCTGCCCATGCCGCGACACTCGCCGCCTGTATCCAGCGGGC
>CAYOIT010000064.1:0-24650 GCA_964404035.1 uncultured Verrucomicrobiota bacterium
ACGTCCGGGTCTGTGAGGGGCCTGGGCGGCAACGCCCAGGTCTACTCGGCAGCAACAAGAACGCATATTCAATGACAGCGCGGGGGCTGGGTCTCTTCGTGCTGGCGGTTTTTGCGGCAGCGGTCGCGTTTGCTGACGGCACCATTGACAAGATATCCAAATTCGCCTGGTCGGAGAACAGCGGGTGGCAGAACTGGCGTCCGACCAACGGCGGAGTGACCGTCGTGTACAATGGCGCAAACAGTTATCTTTCCGGCTATGCCTGGGGCGAGAATATCGGCTGGGTCAAGTTGGGCGCAACCGGCGCCGGTCCGTATGCCAACACCGGCGCCAACAACTACGGTGTCAACATGGATGCCGCCGGCAGGTTGTCCGGCTATGCCTGGAGCGAAACCTGCGGTTGGGTCAATTTCTCGAATGCGTACAGCCAGGTGTCCATCAGCAGCCTCTCGTTCGACGGTTTCGCCTGGGCCGAGAATGTCGGCTTCATCCACTTCAGGAATGCATCTCCGGCATACAATGTCTACGTGGTTGTGCCCAGTGGCAGCGTGTTTTCCATCCGTTAAGCCGACGTGACTACCCAGGTGTGCCTGCTCGCAGGAAAAGAAATGCGGGTTTCGCCGTCGCGAAAGTAGATGCCTGATCAGTTCCCGGAAGTGTTCTCTATTAGCGGCCAGTTACGTTCAGCGACTGAAAGAAAAAGAAACTAAATGAACACCAAAGACAGTGGGCGGGTTTGTTTCGCGAGTCTTATGGCAGTGGCTTGCGCCGTGGCGGTGTCGTTTGCGGCGGACTCTGCAGCGCCGTTTGAGAATAAAGAGCAAGTTCAGGATGCAGGCAGGAAAGAACAGATCAAGGCCAAAGTCATCTATGATAATGATTTCGAGAAGATGCCCCTTGGCCCGTTTGACGCTGTGAAATGGAAGGACGGCAAACCGCCCTTCATTATCGACAACACCTGGACGGGTAATCCCGTGAAGTACGCCGTTGTCGACTCGCAGGACATGGGCGGGAGGGCGATTGAATTCGACATCAACGGATTCGTACAGTGCGATTTCGGCGTCATGGTCAGGGTGGAAAAAGGGAAGATGTATCGCATCAGCGGAACCGTCGCGTCACAGGGTAACAAACAATATTCCATCTTTCTGAGGCGCGGGCCGCCTCCGTACACCGGCTATGTAGTGGCACGTGGCAACGCCAACGAAATGTGGAAGCCTTTCGATTTCATCATTGAATCTTCCGGGGATGACGACGCTCATTTAATGTTGAGTTCGGGGGGCGAGGCCAAGTTGTGGCTGGGTAGCCTGAAGGTGGAAGAAACGGACGAGAAGCCTGCCGTCAAGGCGCCTCCGATTCTTGGAAACACGATTGTAAACTCCTCCTTCGAACTAAAGGACGAGGGGTGGCGATGGCGAAACAACCAATTCGGGCAGACCAATGTAGTGGCGGGACAAGGCACGTGGGTGAATGACGTGGCCTATTCGGGGACGGCTTCCTTCATGCTCCAGGGGCGTGCCGTGGTCAGCGCCCCGTTTCAGCCCATCGCGGCAGGCCATGAATACGTGCTCTCGGCCATGGTCATGGTCAGCCGGCCGGATTGGGTGCGAATGGGCTTCTTCGGCGCCGGAGGCGGTCATTACATCAAGGAGCCGATGAAATGGCAGAAGATCGTCTTTCGTTTCAAACCGGAGAATCGGAAAGGGTTTGCCGCCTTTGAGAACACGGCCTCGCCCGCGGTCAGTGTCGAATTGCCCGAAGGTGTGAAGGTGTGGGTTGACGATGTTGACCTGCGCGTCGCGCCAGAGGCGCCCTACGCCCCGCGCTTCCAGAAGGAGTTCGCGGTCAACACGACCGAGCCGCGCAACGTCGTGATCGCGGGCACGCCGGTAACGTTCGCGATCACCTGCGCCATGTGGCGCGGGGCCGGGAGCACATCGAATGCCGCGCCGGCGACGATCAGGGCCGACCTTTTCCAATTCGATGAGGATGGGCGGCTGGTCGGAAAGTGGCACGGCGTCGGTTTGTCGCTGGCCAAGGGCGGGCGGGGCGCAGCCCCGTCTCCCCAGCAGGGGGCGTTTGCGATCTACGAAGGCAAACTCGATGTGCCGTCCCTCCCCAACGGTTACTGGCGATTCGTCGCTTCCGAAAGCCCCGCCGCCGGCATCCGGAACCTGTGCGGTCTGTGGGGGCCGTCCAGCGCGCCGCCGATCACGCCCGACCTAGGCGAGGCCCTGGTGGCGGTTGTTCCCAAGCTCACAGACCAAACCCCCTTTTCGTGGCAGTTGGGGGCACACGGAAGAATGGACGAACTCTGGAAGTGCGGTGTCCGTTGGATGCGGCTCCACGATGCGTCCGTGATGACCAAATGGCATTTCCTGGAAGCGGAGAAGGGGACGTGGAACTGGGCTCCTGCCGATGCCGAGATTGACGGATACCGGAAGGCCGGCTTCCGCCTGCTCGGACTCCTGGATGGTTGTCCCGGCTGGCGCCGGCCCGATGGCAAATCCAGCGGTTCGGCTATGCTGTATCCCGATACGGAGCTGGCGGACTGGGAAAATTACGTGTTCCGGACCGTCAGCCATTTCAAGGGGCGCGTGGATGCCTGGGAGATCATGAACGAACCGATCTTCGCTGGGAAAGGTCCTGGCGAGCGATCGAATCAGCAATGGTATGTGGATCTTCAAAAGGTAGCCTACCGGGCTGCAAAGAGGGCGGATGCCGAATGCGTGGTGGTGGGGGCGGGTGGCGCGGGATCGGCCAACGTCAACGATGGCTGGTATGAGGAGGCCATCAAGGCCGGCCTGCTGGAGAACTGCGATGTGGTCAGTTATCACGGTTACGGCGTGGCCAATTGCCGCACCGCAGCACTTGGCGTCGGATCGCTCGAGGCCTTCGTAAGGTGGATCAAGGATGAGGCCGTTCAGCGAACCGGAAAGCCGATTCCGGTCTGGGACACGGAGGTCGGGCTTACGCCACCGACTTCATCGAAACGGTACACGTGGCCCCAGCGCAACTTCGGCACGAGCGAATCCAACGTCAAGGGTTCCCTGGTCGGACTCCTGGGCGAGAAGAGTGTCGGCGTCGAGAAGACGTTCATCTACCACTCCTTCGACCTTGCGCTTTTTGAAGATACGTACGATCTGGGCAACTTCGTTGATATCAACGGTCAGATGACTCCGGTCTCGCAGACCCTTGCGATCGCGCAATGGCTGACGGGCGCTCTTGTCCCGGATGAACACAGCCAGCCTTCGCCGAAGGTCAATGTCCTCGGTTTCAAATCGGCGGTGCCCGGCAAGATGCGTAAAGTCTGGTTCATCTGGGCGGCGGGGGGGGAGACGGTGCCGGTCACCATCAAGGTTCCGCATGGCGCCAAGGTCAAGGTCCTCAGCGTGTTTGGGCGCGAGCTTGGATTCAAGAAGGACGGAGACAATGTCAGCGTGAAGGTCATTCCCTGGCCCGCCTACGTGGTGGCGGAGTGAGGGAAGACGGCGATTCCGGGTTCATGTGGGGTTCTTCACGGATGAATACACACTGACCGGTCTTGTGCAGAAATAGCATTAAAGGCGAATAGAAAATGAAGCTGGTAAAGTGACCGTGGATTCCGGTCCGCTGCCAGTATATATCGTTGCGGAATAAACAATCAGGATTCAGGTTTCTGGAAATTAATAAGTTAAAAAATGAACATGAGTGCGCCAAGCACAGCCAACATAGACAAGCTGGACAATCCAGCACGGTCAAAGCCTAACCAGTAGGCCGGGACCGAACCGTGCGTATTATGTCTGCTCGACTATCCAAAAGGTTTTTGACGAGTACTGTCCTGGTTTGCGCAAGTATGAATACTTGGCTGACCGGGATCGCGGCCGACCCAGGCTCTGACTGGAAACCCGCACTCGATGTGTTGAGTTTGTCTATCAACGATCCCAAACAAAAGGAAGCATCCAAGGGGCGGCTTATTGATATCTGGTCTGCCATTTACAACCCCGCGTGGGGATACGGGAAACATCGAAACAATTGCTGGGATACTTTCTATGTGGTTAGGCCCGTGCATGACAGGAAGGACGCTCCCCTCTATGTGGTGCTACATTCGGCAGGTCACAACCACTGGACCGCTCTCCAGGCAGGCTTCAGAAAGACCGAAGAAGGAGAATACAACGACCACGGATTATATCACACGCCGGATGATTTCTACGGGCTGTATATTTCGGGCGATTCCTGGTGGGGCAGAGATCCTTTCGCCGACTCCAAGGAAGACATTGAAACAAATGATTCTCCTGTCGAGAAGCGAGTCCTGGAGACGGTTAAGTGGGTTGTTGCCAATTACGGAATAGATCCCAACCGGGTATATCTTTGTGGCATTTCCATGGGAGGAAGCGGAAGCCTCGGGATTGGCATGCGCCATGGAGAAGTCTTTGCCTCGATGATGGTCTGGGTGCCCGCAGGCACTTCGCATTTTGAACGTAGGTTGTTTGTAGGCAAACAGATTCCCGCAGGATTGCCAATTCCAGACCCGCCGGTGCTTCTTAACATGTCGGCCCAGAACGACAGCTGGTCAAAGGGACAGGACATATTGATCAAAGCCGCCGCTGACAGAAAATACGCATTGGTAATGGGCTGGGGACTGTTCGGTCACACTGGCGATACGAGGTTATATTACAAGAACTGCGGCGAGATAATGAACTTCCCATGGCTGGAAATCCGTAAGAACCAGGCCTATCCAGTTTTCACTGGCGCGACTTCGGATCAGAAAAACCCCTGGCTGAATCCTTCCGATGCAGCCCCTCAGGGACAAATCAATGCCTATTTCAGATGGAAGAACGTGGAGGACAGCTCCGCGGCGTTTTCCATGCAGGTCTGGCTGGCTAAGCCGGACGCCAAGAATGGGGTACCGGAAACTGCACCAAGAGAGGCTACTGCAGATGTGACATTCCGCCGTCTCCAGGGGTTCAAAGCTTCTCCAGACGAAGATTGCAGGTGGGCATTGTTGCGTGACGGCAAGCAAGTCGCGTCCGGCATTATTCGTCCGGATGCCGCAGGCCTGCTGACCATATCCAAAGTGGCAATCACCGCAGAGCCTGTGACAATGCAGTTGAGCATTAAATAGGAGGAGATCTTATGAAATCAGTAGTGTTGATGTCTGTCTTCCTAATGTTTGCATGCCCTGTTGTTAGGGCGGCCTCGGAGCCCGCACCGCAGGCCGGAACGCCGGAGTACAAGCAGCAGCCCAGTGACAGTCTGTTCAAGGCTCGCGACGGCATCGGCAATGTCTTGAAGAAACTGAACGAAGGCGGGAAGGTGAAGATCGCCTACATCGGAGGCTCGATCACCGCTGCACAGGGCTGGCGTATCAAGAGTCTGGAATGGTTTCGGAAACAGTACCCGCAGGCGGAGGTCGAGGAGATCTGTGCCGCGCTCGGCGGAACGGGAAGCGATCTCGGGGTCTATCGCCTCGACCGCGAAGTTCTTTCAAAGAATCCCGACCTGATCTTCATCGAGTTCGCCCGCAATAACGGCGGCCTTAAGGAGAAGGAAGTCTGGGAGACCATGGAGGGGCTTGTCCGCAAGCTGTGGAAAAGCAATCCCCGCACGGATATTATCTTCGTTTATTGTGCGGTGCAGTCCGATCAGCAGAAGGATTGGGACAACGACCTGATGCCGTTACACGACTCTGCGGCGGATCAGGTCGCGGCCTTCTATGGAATTCCCTCCCTGAACCTGGGATACGGGGTGACCCGGCTTGAACGCGAAGGCAAAGCGCTGTGCGGGCCCATGCGGTACAGCCTGGCCGCCAAGTTCGGTCCTGACTGGTGGAGTGAGGACTGGTGGTTCGGATGGCAGACGACCTGCGACTGGAAGACCGAGGCCCGTGATCACTGGGTCACCTTCGGATTCAATGGAAATGCCGTGCGGCTGTTCGAGAAGGAACCGCGCGCCCGGCTTCGTGAAAACGAATGGCAGCATCTCGCGCTGACCAGAAAGGGCCCTGCTTTCACGCTCTATCTCGACGGCAAGGCTGTTGCCATGGAAACGAACGTAACCACTATCCGAAAGCCGGCCAGTAACGTGTTTTCAAAAGCCACGGGGCCGCTGGCGCTGGGGACGCTCATTCCGCGAGGGCCGCACGGCGAATTGCATGCCCTGAAAGGATTCATGGACGAAACGGCGTTGTTCAAGGGCGCGCTTGACGCCGATACCGTCAGGAACCTCTTTGAGGGAAGAGCAACATTCGAGGCCATCGCGAAGTCCGGAATACCCCTGATCGCGTTCTGGAATATGGAAGAGGCTCACGGGAGCACCCTGGCCGATTGTTCCGGCGCCAAGGCGGACGGCACGTTGACGAGTTTCGGCGAGAAACACAAGAACATCGCCACCAACTCCTGGTGGAGCGCCGATGTCCCGCCCAAACTCGAGTCCAGCAAACATTCGCTGCACTTCTCCGGCGGCCACATGAAATCGCGGCAGGGAGAGCATGTAGAGGTTCCTTCGCTTGGAATGCTCGACCTGGACGGCGATTTCACCATCAGTCTCTGGGTTAAGCCGGAGACCCTGGGTCTCAAGGAGACGATGATCTTTGTGGACACCATCCATCCCATCAAGAGCGGACACCAAGTCTACACGGATTTCCTCGTGGAAATGATCAAGGCCATGGACGGGTCGAAGCCCGTCGATCATTCCGCTAAACTCGCGACCTGTTTCATTGCCTCCAACTGGGAGGATGCCAAAGTGGTCCCGCTCGAAGCGAAATACCTCAAGGGTGGATGGAAACAGATGGACCTGAACGATCCCTTGATTCGGCGCTACCTCGAGAGCGTTGGGAACGTCTGGTGGGCCAGCCAGACACCGGGTGACAGCATCCATTTCAAGTTCAAAGGCGCCGGATTTGGAACGCGTGATTTTACAGGACCGGACGCGGGCCAGCTCATCCTTACCGTGGATGGCGTCCAAAGAGAAGCCCCTGTGAACCGTTTCCTGCCGTGGAGCAGGGAACACGCGGCGGTCGGATGGCCTTCCATGCAGAGTGGTCTCGATCCGGCGAAGGTCCACGAGGTGGTTCTAGAGATTCATCCGGAGGCCAACCGCCGCGGAATGTGGGGCCCCTTCAAGGGTGGTTCGATCGATGAGGAACTGAAAGATCCCAAATTTCAGGGGCAATGGATTCGGGCGAATGCCCTCTTCATTCGAGGGGAAATGGTGGACTGAACCGGACGCTCCCCCGTGTGGGAGCGAAGCAAAAGGAGCGTTGCGATGAGCGATGAAATGTGGAATCGGATGACACCTGTGGCGATGGTGGCAGGCGTCTTGCTTGCGATCGGGATGGTTGGCGTTCATGCGGCTGAAAATGGCGACAAAGAGGTCCTGCCCAGGATCCTGTTTACGCAGGATTACGAGAGCTTTCCCCTTGGGCCGGCCAAGCTTCAACCTTCCGAACCCGGCGTGGACGGACCGAATGTGCCCAAGGGAGATTGCGCGGTGTCCGATGACACATGGACCGGCAACAAATCCTCTTTCAAGATTGTTGAAACACATTCGGCAGGGGGGAAGGCCCTGGAAGTCGACGTGAATTCGTACGCCCAGTTTTGCATAGGCGGTCCATTTGTGATCAAGCCCGGCACATTCTATCGTGTCAGAGCGACGTATGCGTCGCAGGGGCCGAAGAAAGTCTGGATCGCCGTCAGGCTTGGACCCAATCCCTATACCGGATTCATCGTGGTTGAGGAGAATGCGAACGAAGAATGGAAGACGATTGACTACACGGTCAAGACGGACAAGGGCAACACCTCCCTGATCACCCTGGCGGTGTTTGGGCAGGGATCGTTCTGGCTTGGAGACCTGCGGGTCGAGGAGGTTGCTCCGCCGGCGGATGCCGCCTCAGGGAAGATCGAGGCGCCCCCCTTGGTTGGCAACATGATCCAGAATTCATCGTTTGAACTGGGCATGGATGGCTGGCTGTACCGGAACGAGGCCTTTTTCCAGAAGACTCCTGTTGAAGGCAAGGCGCGTTCCGACGACGGTGTTGGGTATTCGGGCAAGCGGTCCCTGGTATTGACCGGGAATGTCTCGGCGAGTTCCGCCTATCAGCCCATTGCCTTTGAAACCACCTATACCGTCTCGGCGATGGTGAAGGCCGATTTCACGAATGCCAAATGCAGTATGTCACTCGTTGGCCCCAACGACACACACCGCGAGTTCGCTGTCTTGGCTGGAAAATGGAGCAAGGTGCGTTTCGCGCATGTGTTCAAGACCCCGCTTGGGCTTGTTACGGCGTGGAAGGGCGCCACGCTGCATGTTGCCGCCAATGTCCCGGAAGGCAAGCATCTGTGGTTCGACGATATCAGTTTCGAAGCTGGGACAAATGTCGTTTACAAGACACGGGGGGAAAAGGAGTTTGGGATCGCGAGTCAAACGCCCAGGAACCTGATTGTCGCAGGCGAGTCGATTGAAGTCGAAGTTCGGGGCGCCCTGTGGTTGAGCGACGGGCACACCGCGCCACGATCAGTGTCGACGCCCCTGGAGCGCTTTGACGAGACCGGGAAGTTGGTGCAACGTTATCCCAAACTGAAGCTGGGTCATGAGGCAACATCGGACTCCGGAAACAGCTCGAATCGGATAGCGAGTTATTCAGCCAGCCTGACCGTAGCGGATCTGCCCGTCGGTTACTGGCGCATCGGCACCCAAGGCGGTGCCGGTCAGGCCAACGAAGGCGAGATCCTGATCTCCTGTGTTCCCAAACTGCCTGATGACACCGCGTTCTCATGGCAGACGGGCACGCACGGCTATATCGCGGGCTACGAGAAGGCGGGGATTCGCTGGTCCCGTATGCACGATGCCACGGACGCGACCAAGTGGCATTTCCTTGAACCTGAAAAGGGGAAATGGAATTGGGACGTTTCCGACAAAATCATCGAGTCGTATTTGAACAATCCCCAGAAGGGGCGTGGCCAGATCAGAATCCTCGGCCTCATTGACGGGCTCCCCAAGTGGCGTTCCAAATCAGGAGCAGGCGGATCGGCCATGGATTACCCGGACAAGGACTTCGCGGATTGGGAGAATTATGTCAAGCAGGTTGTCTCCCACTTCAAAGGCCGAATCGACGCCTGGGAAATTATGAATGAGGCGGTCTTTGCCAAAGACATGCCGGCCGGCATGACCAACCCGGAATGGTATGTGGAACTTCAGAAGGTCGCCTATAGAGCCGCAAAGGAAGCCAATCCTGACGCCTTCATCGTTGGCGGCGGGGGAGCCGGGGCGGCCGTGAAAGGCGACCGATGGGTCGATGCGGCCATCAAAGCCGGGCTGTTCAAATACTGCGATGCGTTTAGCTATCACGGCTATGGCCGGTGCACCTCGCAGATTCTGGGAGGCATACAGCCGCTGATCGAGTTCACGGACTGGGTGAAGGATGGCATGAAGTCGACAGCGGGCAGAGTCATGCCCATTTGGGACACGGAAGTAGGCGTGACCATCCCTGTTTCCAGTAAGAAGTTCTGGTTTCCACCGCGGGATATCGTTTCGGATGACGCCAGCATCATCACGCGTCAGGCGATGGTGTGCCTGCTTGGGGAGAAGAACACCGGGGTTGAGAAGACCTTCCTCTACCACGGGTTTGACTGCCGCAGCTATTCACCCGGAGGACTCTGGATCTTCCCGGACATCAATGAGCAGTTCACGCCCGCCCCGGTCGCGATCGCGGTGTTTTCTTCCGTCACCGAGGGCTTGGTTCCGGATGGCTTTGAAGCCCCCGCCAAGAATGTCAGCGTCGTGAAATTCCGAACCCCGGGGGGAGTCGCACGGCAGCGGACTGTCTGGGGTGTATGGACGCTGAAAGACAAAGCTCCTGTGACCCTGGCAGTTTCCAGCGATGCATCGATAAAGGTGCTGGGCATGTATGGAAGGGAACTGAAATTCAAGAAGTCAAAGGGTGCGGTCATCGTCGAGGCTGGGCCCCTGCCCCTGTATGTAATCGAGGCGAAATAGCGCATGACAGCAAAGTCGACGATACTGTACTTGCTTGCGATGATGATGGTCGTCGCTCCCCGTTCGGATGCTGCGGAGAACTTGCAGACGAACCAACAGGAACAGGTTCCGAACAAGAAGCTTGCCGTCATTGTTGACCAGGATATGGAGAAACTTTCGTTGGGTGTACCCAAGTGGGAAACAGGGCTCATCAACAACACCTGGACGGGAAATCCCTGTGAAATAAAGATTGTGGACACGGCTACCGAGTTCGGGAAAGCGCTTGAGATTGACGTGAGTTATTTTGCCCAGATCTCGCTGGGTGGTCCGTACAAGGTGGGGAAGGGAGTAAAACTGCGCGTCAGCGGTTCCATCATGTCGCAGCCACCGATGGAATATGCCTTGGATCTTTCGAGGGGCCCCATGTGCTTCATGGTGAACGGCAAGGCCATGGAGCAGTGGAAGACGTTCAACTACATTATCGAAACCCGCGACGCCTGTCCGGACGCCTATGTTCATATCCGTATTTTCGGGATGGGCAAAATGTGGATAGGCGGACTTAAAGTCGAGGAATACGCCGGAACCGCGGCTGAAATGAAACCGCCGGTCCTAGGCAACATGCTCCAGAATTCATCCTTTGAAATTGGCATGGACGGAGTGTGGTACCGTCCGGCCGCCGGAGGCGGAAGAGCCTTCGTGGATGAGAAGGAATCGGCTTCAGGAAGCAAGTCGCTCTGTCTTGAAGGGAATGGAAACTATTCAAGCGCCTACTATCCGGTGGCCTATGGGCAGCCCTATGTGCTGTCTTTCTCCGCCAAGGCGGACTATGACAATGCAGGTGCGTATGTGGAATTCGTGGGTCCCACAACCATTGGAGGGGGCCATCGCATACCGAAGGGCAAGTGGACGCGCATAACGCTGCCTTACAAAATCGGGGACCCCAAAGGACTCGTATTCGAAAACCCGGCCGCCAGTATCCGCATAGGCGAAGGTATCCCCAAAGGGTGTCATCTCTGGATTGACGATATCGACTTGAGATATGGGACGAACGCGGTCTATGCGCCGGCCTACGAGACGGAATATGCGCTCTCAACTGACAAGCCCCACAACCGGATGGATGTCAACGCGCCCTTCACACTGAAGATACGGGGAACGCGACATGGCGTCGCCGGAGCGAAGGTGTCGTCTTCGCTGCCCCTGACCATCAAGATGCTGGATGAGAGCAACCAGGAAGTGAAGACATGGGACGTCGACATAGCGCTTGAGGGGGGCAGCGGTGGCACGAATCGTAACCCGTCATTCTTCGCAAACTACTCCGGTGCGTTGGAGTTGAAGAGCGGGCTGCCGGAAGGCTACTGGCGGTTCGTCACAGTTCCGGGAGACGCTCGCAACGTTCGCGCCAAGCTGCGCGCAGTGTTTTCGCGGCCGAAGGAGCAAGGCGACGCGAAGACGGAGTTTGCGCCCAACCAAGGCGAGGCACTGGTGGCGGTGATTCCCGCGCTTCCGGAGCAGACCCCCGCCACCTGGCCAGTGGGAACGCATGCCAGTGCGCTTTCCATAGATTCTTCGTATGGCACCCGCATCATCCGTCTTCATGATTGCACCCAGGCGACCCGCTGGTGGGTGGTCGAACCGGAGAAGGGCAAATGGACCTGGAAGGAAACGGATGAGACGATCGAGAATTACCGCAAGGCGGGTTTCCGTATCCTGGCGGTTCTGGACGGTGTCGCGCCCTGGCGAACGGGAACGGGCAAACGGGGCGGATCGGCCCTGGAGTATCCCGACCGTGACTTCACCGACTGGCGAAACTACGTCAGGGCGATGGTGTCGCGATATAAGGGCCAGGTCGATGCCTGGGAGATATGCAACGAGCCCAGCGTATGGGGGAAATCTTTCGACGGCGAAAAGAACACCACGTGGTATGTCGAGTTGTTGAAAAACGCGTACCAGGCGGCCAAAGAGGCTGACCCCTCCGCAATCGTCGTCGGCGGGGGAGGGGCTTCGCAGGTTGAGAAGAACAACATCCACTGGAAGGAAATGATCGGCGCCGGGCTGTTTTCACAGTGCGATATCGTGAGCTATCACGGCTATGGCCGAGCCGGCTCGGCCATGTTGGAAGACCAGGCCATCCTTTTCGACTTCATGGATTGGATTAACGCAGAAATGAAGGCGAAGATCGGCAAGACACTGCCCGTCTGGGACACCGAAATTGGCTTCGGTCCGCGAACCAGCTCATGGAAATTCTGGCAGCCCAACCGCGAAGGCCACGATCCGGTCGAGGCGGCCCGAACGATTGCGGTCAGCCGCGCCTGCGAACAGTTCAAAGGCGTGGACAAGTCTTTCTACTACCATGGCTGGCACTACCTTTTGACCGAGATGTGCGGGCTGTTGAATTTCCACGATGCCAACCTGCAGTTAACGCCGCTGACGGTGACCCTGCCTGTTGTCATCAGGGAACTTGACGGGCTGCTGCCCGCTGCGAAGGAGCGGCAGGGCACGGCGAATATCCTTAAATTCGAGAGCCCAGAACGCGCGCCCAATCCCAGAACGGTATGGATGATCTGGACGCTGAAGACGCAACAGCCGGTGGAGGTCATGGTGCCAGAGCATGCGACCGTGTCGGCGGTCAATCTCTTTGGCCGTCCACTGAAAGTGGCGGTCAGAGACGGAAAAGTTGCATTGGCAGCCGGGCCGTGGCCGATCTATCTCAGCGCGGCGGTGAAACGATGACCGATCGGATTGTGCTTGTCATCGCCTGTGTGCTGGCGAGTGTTGGGTTTGCCGTGGCCGAGCCTAGCCGTCAGCCGCTCAGACTTCACGGTCTGTTCAGTGATCATATGGTCCTGCAGCGGGAGAGGCGTGTACCGGTCTGGGGCACTTCCGTTCCGGGAGACAAGGTCACCATCGAGTTCGCGGGACAGACCAAGACGGCGAAAGCCGATCAGGAGGGGAGATGGCGCCTCGATCTGGCGCCCATGCAGGCGTGTGCTACAGCCCGCAAGCTTGTCGTGAGGTCCTCCTCCGATCCGCGCGGCATCCTCGTCGACGATGTTCTGGTTGGAGACGTGTGGCTGTGCTCCGGGCAATCGAATATGGAGTGGGCGCTCAGTTGGATGACGGATGCCCGAAAAGAGCTGGCCAAGGCCAACAACCCGATGATTCGCTGCCTCATGCATCGCTCGCCGGCGGCGTTGTCTCCACAGAGGGATATGGCACCGGCCCAATGGATCGTGAGCGCCCCGGAGCCGCTTTGGCTGTTCTCGGCGGTCGGGTATATTTTCGGCGAGGAGCTTCAGGCGAAGATGAACATCCCCGTCGGGATCATCCAGGCGACAGCGGGAGGAACGCTGGCGGAAGGGTGGACCGATTTCGATTCCCTGAAGCGTGATTCCGGAGTCGCTGCCTGCCTTGGGGCGCTTCCCCAGACGGATGCGGACAGGCACAGGATCGAAGCGGACGTGGCGGCAGTTCTGGCCGACCATGCCACACGCAATCTCAAAGATCCCGGCATCACCGTCAAAGCCGCGACATGGGCGGAACCCGGCCTCGACACCACCGCATGGAAGACCCTGATACTCCCGTCGCTGGTTGACCGGATGGGTCCGGGAATGAACATTGACGGCTCATTCTGGTTCAGGAAGGAAATCGATATCCCCGCCGACTGGGACGGGCGGCCGGTCAAGGTGTGCCTGGGAACGATTGACGACACCGACATCACGTTCTTCAACGGGGCGAGGGTGGGAGCGATCGACGAGTCACGGCCCTACTTCTGGCGTCTTCCTCGGGAGTATACCGTCCCCGGCGAGCGGGTGAAGGCGGGCAAGACCGTCCTTGCTGTCCGGGTGTTTGACTGCTTCGGTGAGGGCGGATTCAGTGGGAGTGCCGGGGATATGACCATCGCCCGCGCCGACGGTTTGGGGACGGCCGTGTCTCTGGCCGGCGAATGGAAGTACGCGATTGAATTCGCCGTGCCGCCTCGGCCGGGGCCGCCGCCGACAGGGGCGTGGGGGCTTCCTACGGTCCTTTACAACGGCATGATCGCATCCCTGATGCCATCTGCGCTCAAGGGCGTCATCTGGTACCAGGGCGAGTCAAACACCCATACGGCGTATGCGTATCGAAAGCTGCTGCCCGCCATGCTGAAGGGCTGGAGGACGAACTGGGGTTCAAATCTGCCGTTCATCATTGTCCAACTCCCCAATTTCGGAGCGAAGAGCGACGATCCCAATGCGGGCAGCAAGTGGGCGGAACTGCGCGAAGCGCAAGCCCTGGCGCTCTCAGAACCGGACACTTCGTTGGCGGTGACGATTGATCTGGGGGCCGCCGACGTCCATCCGGGGAACAAGCGGGACGTTGCCGAGAGGCTGTTTGCCGTGGCGCAGAAGTGTGTCTACGGGAAGAAGGACACGGTTACAAGCCCGGCCTTTGATACGATGACGGTCAAGGATGGTAAAGCCCTGATCACATTCAAGGAAGTCGGTTCCGGCCTGATCGCGAAAGACGGAAAACCTGTCAAAGGGTTTGCAGTTGCCGATGATAGCAAGAAGTTTGTATGGGCGGATGCCGAGGTCGTCAACAGCGAGCGTGCCGACACCGTCAGGGTCTGGAGTGACCGAGTGAAGCACCCCGTTGCGGTTCGTTTCATGTGGGCCGATAATCCAGACTGCAATCTATACAACAAGGAAGGCTGGCCGGCTGCTCCATTCAGGACTGACGACTGGCCCGGAATCACCGCTGGAAAGTAATATGTCCGATCATTTTCGCCCGTATCTGCATTTCACCCCGCCGCATGGATGGAACAACGATCCCAACGGGCTCGTATATTTCAAGGGCGAGTGGCACCTGTTCTATCAGTACTTCGAGCCGATGGAAGCCGACGGTATGCAGTGGGGGCATGCGGTCAGCAAGAATCTTCTGAGTTGGGAGCACCTCCCTCCTGTGCTCCAGCCTGACGGCTTGGGGCAAATATGGTCGGGCAGCAGTGTGGTGGATGCTCACAACAGCAGCGGGCTGTTCGACGGGCGCCCCGGCATCGTCTCGCTGTTCACCTACTGGAATCCTGCAGACGGGTGGCAGAGCCAGGGGCTGGCATACAGCCAGGACGGACGAGTGTTCAAGAAGTTCGCCGGCAATCCCGTTGTTCCACAGCTTCGCAACATTCCCGGCCAACCTGAGGATAAGGAATTCCGGGACCCGAAGGTGTTCTGGCATGAAGCGTCAGGCCGCTGGATCATGGCTGTTGCCGGCGGCAAACTGAGAATCTTCTCATCAGCCGATTTGATCCACTGGCGCTTTGAGAGTGTCTCGGAAGAGATCCAGACGGAGTGTCCGGACCTTTTCGAGCTTCCGGTGGACGGCAACCCAAATTGCACCCGATGGGTATTGGCGGGCAGTGGACAATGGTACTGGCTGGGTGATTTCGATGGCAGAACGTTTGTGCCGCGGAGTGAACGTCTGCCGATGACTTACGGACCGGACTGCTATGCGGCGCAAACCTGGAGCGATGCGCCGGACGGCCGCCGCATTGCGATCGCGTGGCTGTTCGGGGGGCGTTACCAATGCGGTCCGCGCCCGGGCCGCATCCAGAACACGTTTCCAACATCCTGGGCCGGCGGCGGTATGACGTTGCCCTATGAGTTGACCCTCCAAACGACCCCGGCCGGTATTCGGCTGCGCCAGGTGCCGGTCAGAGAACTGGAGAGCATGCGCACAGGAACGGGGGCCGATCTCAACATCGTGTTCGAAGGCGGGAACCCCATTGAGTTGGCGAATGTGAACGATGGCGTACTGGATATCGAACTCGAGTTCGAAACAATAGGCCAGCCGGACATGGTGTTGCACATCCCCTCTGCGCATGGCGGCGAATACCGGCTTCTTCTCTGCCCTTCCGAAAGGCGATTGGTGCTGGACCGCCGGCATTCCGGCCTTACCGGTGTTGAGGCGTTCCTGGATCAGTATGAGGCTCCGCTCCTGCCCGGAGCCGATGGTGTGGCAAGAGTCAGGGTCATTATCGACCGATCCTCGCTCGAGGTGTGCGGCGCGGACGGTCTTGTTCACTTCCCCGCCATCATCTTCCCGGCGTCATCCGGAACTCCCACGCTTGTCGCGAAGAGTGGACGTTGCCGGGTACGCGCATTCTGGATGGCAACGATTGGCATTTTGTGTACAACCATGGCCCTATCCGCCCAGACGAATCATCCCACACAACCCACACTGGCGTGCCACTTCCGCGGTCAGCTCGCTGACGTCGCCTGGTGCGCGTCGGCAGACCGCCCGAAGCGGGATGACCTCGATTTGCGTGCGTTGGCGCGGGCCGGGCTGAATTATCTGCGCGGCAATCCCGATCCGGCGCGCAACTACGAGTGCAAGTTTTCGCTGGGTCCCCTGGGGATCCCTGCCCATGTGCCGTTGTTGCCGCAGAACACGTACGGATTCGATCCGATTGCCTTGGGCGATACGGATTGCCGGATGGACTGGCAATATCCGCACATGCGGGAAATGGCCGGTGTGCCGGAGCCGGATGCGGTCGAACGGGGCGTGCGCCAGCGCATTCGCGGTTACCGGCGTGAGGACCAGCTCGTGTGGATGAATCCCGCGGCTTGGGTGGGTCCCCTCAAGTCGCCCAGTGCCGTCGAGGCGCTGCGGCACGAGTGGGCGTTCACGTGGGCAACCGGCAAGCTGTTGGTCAGCCTGGCCGAGGAATACCAGCGAACCGGCGATGCGGCCTTGAAGTCCGAATGCCGCGCCATGTTCCTGGCGCTGGCCAGACTCGCCTGTCGTGACGATCAGGGTCGGGCATATCTGCCGTTCGGTGCGGCGCCATGGCGCGACGGGGAATGGCTGCACCTGAGCGATGCCGGCGCAAACCAGGGCTGGGGCGGCGAGCTTGCGCACGGATACCCCTTTGTCATCGAGCCGCTGGTGCGCTACTGGGAATGCACCGGCGACGCGGAGGCGCTGGCGCTGGCCAGAGCCTTTGCCGAAGGGCATATGGCTGGCGTACCACCCCACTTGGGAGAAGAGCGGATCGACCCGGTCACCGGTGCCTTTCGAAAACACGTCCACCTGCACACCCATGAGATCTGGGGCGCGGCCCATCTGGGTGCCGTGACTGGCGAAGCGCGATACCTGAATTGGGCGGAACGGGCTTACCGTTTCGTCCTGAGCCAGGGCACGGACTTCGGATGGTATCCTGAGTACATCCCGCAAAGTGAGTATCGCACCGAGATCTGTGTGGTTGGCGACATGACCAGCATTGCCGCCTGTCTTGCGCGGGGCGGCCGGCCGGAGTTCTGGGATCACGTGGAGCGTACCGTGCGCAACGAGCTGCACCGGGCGCAGTTTGCTTTGACCCCGGCGTTTATGGCCCTCTTCCGGTCGCTGCACAAGGACAAACCTGCGGCCCAGGTCGAAGCCGCGCTGGCCGCGTTGCGCAAGCTGGAGGGAGGCTTTGTGGCACAGCCGGCGTTCGACGACTGGGTAAGTTATCCCGGCCCCAACCTGGGGGCCCCGGGACTGTATGCAAATGGCATTCAGATGATGGGATGTTGCCCGCCCGAGGGGCTGCGCGGCCTGTGGGAGGCGTGGCAAGGAATCGTCCAGGAACGCCCGGAAGGCACGTTCATCAACTTGGCCTTCTCGGGCGAACATGCCGCGGCGACGGTGGTGGCCTACGAACCGGCCGACGGCTGTCTCGACGTGCAGGTCCGCAGGGCCGGCGCCTATTTCTTGCGTCCCCCGGCGTGGGCTGAACGGGCCGCCGTGAAGCTGTATCGTGACGACGCCGGCAGCAGCGTTGCATGGGGCGGGCCAGCGAATGCCTATGTCATCTGCCGGGCCGCGCGCACCGGCGAACGACTGCGGCTGCGCTGGCCGGTGCCGCAATTTACGCAGGTCTTCAGGCCACAAAGTGTGCCCCACCGGAGCGAGAAGCTGACGGTCTATTGGCGCGGCAACCAAGTGCTTAAAGTGGAGCCGCGCGGACGCCACCTGCCCATGTTTGGCAACGCGCCAACGGGCGACGGTACCGTCCGCGTAACCGACCCGCTCGCGGATTGAGGGGAGTATGAACGGCACACCGGCAAGGATTACGGACACATTGTTTACGCACTATAAGGAATAACCTATGTTCGACGAAAACAGCAGAATTGACGACATCCTCGCCACCGAACGCGGCCGGCTGATCCTGGAACGGTACATTCCGGGCATCACCCGCGATCCCAACCTGACGATGCTGAATGGTATGGCGCTCAAGTTCCGTAAGGAATGGCGCTTCCGTACGCCCGTTGAACATGAGATCGCAACCATTGTCCGTGAGCTCAACCGGCCCCTGCGCGAGACCGTGCCCGCCGTCCGCAAGCGCCACTCGTTGGACGAGGTCGAGGCCGGCGAGTTCAAGGCCGGGCCTTCTCCGCTGGAGACGCCGGCGGAGCGGGTGCGTCTGTCCGTTGTTTCCGGACCCCGAACCCTGACCCCTGAACCCCGAACCCTGCTTTCCGGCACCTGGCAGATGGCTTGCGAAGGAGCGGAGAAAGCCCGCCTGTCCGGCGTCTGGTCCGACGCCATTCCCGCCCAGGTGCCCGGCAGCGTGCATGCGGCGCTGGTCGCGGCCGGGCGCTTGCCCGATCCAACCTTCGGTCGCAACCAGCAGATTGCCCAGAAGGAGAGCTACAAGACGTGGTGGCTCAAACGCACCTTCCCGCGCCCCGCCTCGCCTGGTCCGCACACGCTGGTGTTCCATGGCGTGTGCAACAAATGCGCGGTGTGGCTCAACGGCCGCCAGTTGGGCGGGCACGAAGGCATGTTTGGCGGGCCGTCGTTTGACGTGACCGAGCTGCTGCGGGATACGAACACGCTGATCGTGCGCCTCGACGCCATTCCGATCGAGGGCACGCCCGCCGACAACCAGAGTTGGCGCAAGACCGTGGTCTTCAATAACGTCTACGGCTGGCACTACGCGCAACTCCCCTCGCTCGGCATCTGGCGTTCCGTCGAAGTCCGCAGCGAACCGGCCATAGACTTCCACGACCCGTTTGTGGTCACGCGCGACGCGCATAAGGGCATCGTGGACCTGGTGGTGGATATGACATCGGCCCTTCCGGCGTGGAACGGCATACTGGAGGGCACCATCGCGCCGGATAATTTCAAGGGAAAGTCCTTCGGCTTCCGGAAGCGGGTGAGGGGGGGCAGGGGTTCTCAGCGCCTGCACCTGCGCTTCACCATTCCAGACCCGCAACTCTGGTGGCCGGTGGATCACGGCGCCCAGAACCTCTACCGGATGAGGCTTTCGTTCGGTGACGCGCCCGTCGGAGCCGAGTTCTGCTTTGGCATCCGCACGGTGCGCATGGACCCACTGCCGGATGGACCGAGTCCGGACAAGTATAACTGGACCTTCGTTATCAACGGCAAGCCCATCTTCGTCAAGGGCAACGGCTGGTGTACGCTCGATCCGCTGATGGATTTCTCGCGGGCGCGCTATGACCGCTTTCTGTCGCTGGCCAGGGACCAACACATCCAGATGATGCGCGCCTGGGGCAGCGGCATGCCGGAAACGGACGACTTCTACGACCTGTGCGATCGCTACGGCATCATGATCATGCAGGAGTGGCCGGCGGCATGGATCAGTCATGATGAACAGCCGTATGACCTCATGGAGGAAACGGTGCGGCTGAACACGCTGCGGATTCGCAACCACCCTTCGCTGGTCATGTACACCGGTGGCAACGAGATCTCGCGACCGTACGGAAAGAACGTCGACATGATGGGTCGTTACGCCGTGGAACTTGACGGCACCCGTGCCTTCCACCGTGGCGACCCCTGGGGCGGCAGTTACCACGGCTACCCGTCGTATTGGGACCGTCGACACCTCGACACTTGCGTGAACCTGGATTATCCCTTTCTCGGCGAGTTCGGCATGGCCAGCATGCCGGTGCATGAGTCGGTCCTGCGCTACCTGCCGAAGGACGAGCAAACGCGCTGGCCGCCGAAGGCGGATGGCGCGTTCATGTTCCACCTGCCCACGTTTAACCGCGACAGTCTGGACCGGATCACTCAATATGCGGCCTACTTCGCTCCCGTGGACACCTGCGGCGTGAAGCGCTTCGTCGAAGCGACGCAGGTGGCCCAGGTAGTCTGCCTGCGCCATGCGCTTGAACGCGCGCGCACGTGCTGGCCGGATTGCAGCGGCGCCCTGTATTACAAGATGAACGACAACTATCCGGCCGCCTCGTGGTCCACGGCGGACTGGTACGGCGCCCCGAAGATCGCACACTACCTTTGTCAGGACGCCTTCAGCCCCCTCCACGCCTGCATCGTGTTCGACCGCGTATTGCTGGCCGGTGCCGCGGTGAATCTGCCGGTGTTCATGCTGGACGACGCCGACGTGCTTAAAGGGAAGCCCTGGTGCGTGTTGGTTCGCGCGGTCGACAGCCGCCTCAAGGAGATCAAACGCGAGGTGTTCAAAGGCCGAGGCGTTGTGGGCAGCCCCCGCAAAGTCGGGCATTTCAGCCTGACGTGGCAGCAGACCGATACGACCCCCTTGTTCTTCGTCGTGGACGTGCTGGTCCACGGACGGCTTGCGGACCGCACATTCTACTGGCTGAACTTCGAACTGGCGAAAGGCTGCCTTTTCAACCGGCCCCGTACGAAGTTGACGCTGCTGGCGAAGGGCAGGCGCGTCACCGTGGCGAACACCGGCCGTGTCCCGGCCCTGGCCGTCAACATCGCACGACCAGGTCATCTGGACACGTTCACGGTGTCCGACAACTACCTCTGGCTCGACGCCGGCGAAAGTCGTACGGTGGTCGTGAATGACGCGCGCGGGCTCACGGTCAGCGCGTGGAATGGGTAACCAAGGACACGCGCAATGGAAACCAGCGACGTTCAGAGTGAGACAGCCCCCCGTGCGGTGATCACGCCCCGGCACGCATACCACCAGGCGGTAGCCTACAAGATCTTCATGGCGAGAAAGAACTCGGCCATTCCCCAGACCACGGCCGAGGAGGCTCTTGGCATTATTCGGGGGATGCATGCGCTGACGCGCGGCCTGAAGCAGATCGTTTATCTAGTCGGCTGGCAGTACGAAGGGCATGACTCGAAATACCCAGCCTGGTTTGAAGCCAACCGGAAGATCCAACGGGCTAGCGATAGGGACGCCCGTGCAAGTCTGCTCTGGCTGATGAAAGCGGCCAGGAAGTTCAACGCTGTTGTGAGTGTCCATATCAACATGGACGATGCCTACGAGAATAGTCCGCTTTGGGACGAGTACGTGAGGCGGGATCTGATCATCAAGAATCCGGATGGCACGCTCCGGAAGGGCGATGTCTGGGATGGAGAGTTGTGTTACTGGATTTCCAAGACGCGCGAGTGGGAATGCGGGCTGGGCAAGCAGCGCATTGACCGTCTGCTCGACTATCTGCCGCTGGCCGATGCGGGGACCGTACACATCGATGCGTTCCGGCCTCATCCGAGCGCCTACCACGGCGTCAGTGTTGAAAAGGAGATCGAGACGGCGAAGCAGATCTACCGGTACTGGGATTCCAAGGGCATTGACGTGACCAATGAGTATCTGAGTTACCATGAACTGGTGGGGTATGTGCCGATGGTCTGGGCGTTTAACCTCGACGAGCAGAGCCGGCTGCGCTATGCCCCGTCCCTGATCTGTGGCGGGAATGACACCTGGAACCAGCGCACCGGGCATGTCCATGCGCTTCCCGGCTGGGCGGGCGCCTGTTTCGTGCCTGAGGCGGGGACGCGGTACGAGGTGGTGTGGGGCCGCAGTTGTTCTTGCGATGTCGTCGCGCGTCCGGACACCGCCTTTTGCGGTGTCGAATCCATGGTTCAACCCTTTTGTGAACGAACGCTGCCGTGGTATTTTCTCAACCGGCATCGGGCGCTGGAATTGCGTCAAACTGCCGATGAGTATGCCGTTCACTTCAGCGATGGTATTGTCAGCGCCATCCGTGTCAGTGACCGGCACCACACCATCCGGCAGGACGGCAGGCTGCTGGTCGACGGGCATGACCTCTTCATTCCCGCGCTCTGGCGCGAGGGCGAGATCATCGCGTGGAGCCGGGACGGCGCGCAGAGGCAATGGGAACTGCCGGACGACTGGAAAATCAGCGAGCATGTGAGCGTGCGCGATCTCGATCCCGCAGGGTGCCACCGACCGCGGCGCCTGCCGGTGAGCCAGGGCGCAATCGACCTTAAGGTGCCGCGCATGACGGCGCTGTCGATCCGTAAGGAAAGCGTATCTGTGGCATGACTGAGGAGCAAGAAAGCATCGCGGGGTTACCATGAACTATTTGCTCATCACTTCCGATCAGCAGCACTACGACACCCTGGGGGTCACCAACCCCCGCATCCGGACTCCAGCGCTGGACCGGCTATGCCGTGAGGGAACGCGGTTTGACCGCGCTTACTGTCCCAACCCCACGTGTACGCCCACGCGCGCCAGCATCATCACGGGGATGTACCCCTCGCAACACGGCGCCTGGAGTCTCGGCACGAAGCTGTTCGAGGACGTTCCGACCCTTGGCGGCCTGCTTGCCGGGATCGGCTACCAGACCTCCCTGGTGGGCAAGGCGCACTTCCAACCGCTGGCTTCCAAGCCCGGCATGGAGTCCATCGAGTGCCAGCCCACGCTGCGCGACCTGAACTTCTGGCGTGGTTTCCACGGCCCCTGGTACGGGTTCCAGCACGTCGAAACCGCGCGTATGCACGGCACGGAATGCCACGCCGGCGGGCACTATGGCGTGTGGATGGAGGAGCAGGGCTTTGCCAACTGGCGCGATGTTTTCGAGGACTATCCGCCGGACGCGGAAAAGGCCAGGCGCCTGCGAAGCAACCGGCACTGGGCGATCCCGGAGAAATTTCACTACACTCGCTGGACGGGTGAACGGACCATCGCCCAGATCGAACGCGCGCACCGGGAAGGGAAACCCTTCTTCTGCTGGAGCAGTTTTCACGATCCGCACCCGCCGTACGTGGCGCCGGAACCCTGGGCGAGCTTGTACGACCCTGCCACCATGGTGCCCGGCACGTTGGACCCGGACGAGCACCAGCGCAATCCGCCGCACTTTGGCCTGACCCAGGAGCGGGATCCGGATTTTGCGAAGGCCTTTCCCGGCGACACCTGGCTGCACGGGGCGGGTTCGCACCTGCGCGACCCGGAGGAACTCAGGAAGGATATGGCCTGCTATTACGGCATGATCAGCTTCATGGACCAGCAGATTGGGCGCGTGCTGAACCGGCTCGACGAACTGGGACTGGCCGCCGACACGCTCGTCGTGTTTTCCACCGACCACGGCCATTTCCTCGGACAGCATGGCTTGACTGAAAAGCCTCTGCATCATTATGAAGATATGATTCGCGTGCCGTTCCTAGTGCGCTGGCCTGGTCATGTGCCGGCCGGGTCGACCAGCACGGCTTTGCAGAACCTGGTGGACCTGACGCCAACCTTCCTTGCGGCGGCGGGGCAGGAACTCCCGGGGGCCATGACCGGCGTGAACCAGTTGCCGACCTGGACCGGCGGCGCGCCGGTCCGCCGTTACTCGATCACGGAGAACCACCACGGTACGCACACCTGTCACCTGCGCACGCTGGTGACGGATCGCTACAAAATCACCGTTTACCGGGCCATGGATCACGGTGAGCTGTTCGACTTGCAGGCGGATCCTCAGGAGCGGCGTAATCTGTGGCTTGATCCGGCCGCGAAAGACCTGAAGAGCGAGCTGCTCCTGCGGTTCATGCAAGCCACGCTGGAGACCGAACCCATGCGCATGCCGCGCATCTGGTGGGCGTAGGAAGGGAATCCTGCTGGGCAGGGAGATGTATGCACAAGATTCTGCTGGCAGGTAGTTCTATCTTTGAGGCTTGGGCTCAGGCCCAGGATGTTGTTCCCGGCCGCACGGTGGTTAATCGTGCCGTCGGCGGCACGACAACCCAGTATTGGAAGGACCACCTGGCGGACGTGATGGCCACCGAATCGCCCCATGTGGTTCTCTTCTATTGCGGCAGCAATGACCTCAACCAGGACATTCCGGAAGCCGCCATCGTCGACAACGTGGCGCAGTGTCGCGTGGTCGTCCGCCGTCAGTCGCCGACCTGCTTGTTTGCCTACTTTGGAATTATCAAGGCGCCGCAGAAGGACGGGAAATGGGACCTCATTGATCGCCTTAACGGGGCCGTTCGCACCGTACTCCTGCCCCACGACCTGTACGTGGAGACCAACGCGGTCCTGTTTCGGGAGGGACTTCCCGTCGGTCGCTTGTTTCTCGAGGACGGGCTGCACCTTACGGAAGAGGCCTACGCCCTGTTGTCGTTGTATGCAAGGCCCATTCTCTCGGATTGGATTGGGGCATAGCGTATCCCCATTCATCCTGGAACTTGCTGGAACAGAGCAAGCCGTCGACTTTTCTGCAGCAACGTGCAACTATTCATTTATCGCATCAACTTGATTCAGCCGTTCCGCGTTATGACGATGATGGGTGAAGAGACAGCGGAGCAGACTGCGGGACATTACCATGCCGCGGGTATGTATCACTGGGACACCTGGTACCTCACGCTGGGGGACGAGGTCCATATGTTTCATCTCCAGGTGCGCCGGCCGGGCAGCGCCCGGCCTGAGGCGGACAACGAATCCATTGGCCACGCCGTCTCGCGCGACCTCATTCACTGGCGGGAATTGCCGGTCGCGCTGC
>CAYOIT010000065.1:0-24540 GCA_964404035.1 uncultured Verrucomicrobiota bacterium
TCCGGGAGGCGCTGGACTCCAGGGACTGGGATTGGTTCAAGGACTGCGATGGGTGCACGGGCGTTTCCGAGATGTACTGGCCGACGAAGTACTTCCCGCCGTGCCTGCGGCATGACTTCGATTGGCAGACCGGCCATGGCGGGTGGAATGCGAACGTCCGGTTCTACCGGATCCAGCGTGCCTACGGAATGTCGGCCATGCAGGCCGGCACGCGGTTCCTGGGCGTGACGGTGTCCTGGTTTGCCTGGTACAAGTGGCGGCAGCAGGGGCGCGACCGGGTGGTATCGTCTACGAAGAGCACCGCCCTTAGTGCGACAACTATCTCATCATCCACGGGCGCATGGCACGACTGCGGTCCGGAGCCGCGAGAATATTGACCTTTTTTGAATCCAGACACCGCAAAGAGCCGAAAAAAGGTTGTGTTAAAAGTTGTGTAATGTTCGCCAGAAAACACCTCTTTTCAGAGGGTCGCACAAAACCGCCGAAAGAATGAGGATACAGCCAAAACACCTCATTTTATTGGTGTTTGTGGTTATTCTTGAACAGTCGAGTGGTGGAGCGAACGAGATTCGAACTCGTGACCCCCACGTTGCGAACGTGGTGCTCTACCAACTGAGCTACCGCCCCTTCGACATAAGGAGGCAAACGTATAGCCGATCAATTCCCCGCTGTAAAGCCCTGAATGAGGGATTTTATCGCATGGCTTCAGGCTTTACTTTTTCGTGACCCTGCCTTATGGTCCTCGCCCACACACAAGCAGTTGTCATTGATTCATTGAGGGGTGATACGTATGCCACGACAGCCGTCCGGAACCAGCAAGTTCAAACGCATCCTTCTCAAACTCAGCGGAGAAGTGCTCCAGAGCAAGAAGAGCGGTCTCAGCATCGACCCCGAAGTGCTCGTGGGGTTCGCCCGCCAGATTAAGAGCGTCCGCGAGATGGGCGTGGAAATCGCCATTGTCGTCGGCGGCGGCAACATCTTTCGCGGCCACATCGGCGAAGCCCGCGGCATCGATCGCAATACCGGTGATTACATGGGCATGCTCGCCACCGTGATCAACTCCCTGGCCATCCAGGATGCCCTCGAAAAAGAGGACGTGGATACCCGCGTGCAGACCTCCATCGAAATGCGCCAGGTCGCCGAACCGTTCATCCTCCGCCGCGCCGTCCGCCACCTCTCCAAGGGCCGGGTCGTCATCTTCGGCGGTGGTACCGGAAACCCCTATTTCAGCACCGACACGGCCGCCGCCCTGCGCGCCAGTGAGATCGACGCCGATGCCGTCCTCAAGGCTACCAAGGTCGATGGCGTCTACACGGCCGATCCCGTCAAGAATCCGACCGCCAAGCGCTATGAGAAACTGACCTACCAGGAAGCCCTCGAAAAGCGCCTCAAGATCATGGATGCGGCCGCGTTTTCCCTCTGCATGGAGAACCGCATCCCGATCATTGTTTTCGATTTCTTCAAAGCCGGCAATCTCGAGAAAGTGGTCGCCGGGGAACCTATTGGAACGGTGGTATCGGATGAAGGAGGTCCCCATGGAATCGGTTGACGATGTGCTGCTGGAGACGGATGACAAAATGACCAAATGCCTGGCGTTCATGCATCAGGAATTTTCAGGACTGCGCACGGGCAAAGCGTCACCCAGTCTCGTGGAGAACGTCATGGTCCCCTACTATGGCACGATGACCCGGTTGCGCGAGATCGGCGGCATTTCGACACCCGAGCCGCGCCTCCTCGTCATCAACTCCTTTGACCCGACCGCGCTGCCGGCCATCGAAAAGGCCATTCTCGGCGCCAATCTCGGGGTCACTCCCATGAACGACGGGCGCGTCATCCGGATTATCATCCCGGAACTGAGCGAAGAGCGGCGCAAAGAACTCGCCAAGGTGGCCAAACGCATGGCCGAGGAATGCCGGGTCGCCGTGCGTAACCTCCGCCGCGAGGCCAACGACCAGATCAAGACGCTGCAGAAGAACAGCAAGATCACCGAGGATGAGCGCGACCAGGCACTGGCTCAGGTTCAGAAGGAAACCGATGCCACCATCCGCAAGGTGGACGATACGCTGATGGCCAAAGAGAAGGAAATGATGGTGGTCTAGGGCCGCCGTCCCTCTTTTTCTTTTGACTCGCCACAGAGTTACGACTAGCTTTTCCGTCATCAATGAAAGTCGGGACGGCGACCCGAGGTTCGATTGGGGAGATACACCGATGAGCGACGATCCGAAAACCAATGAGGGGGCAATCCCCCCCCGCTTCTCTCTCAAACCAACAGGCGCCGTGAACGACGGTTCGACGCCGGCCGTCACGCCCGAAGAGGCGAAGAAGCTGACGACGCGGGTTGAAATCCCCCCCACAGCGCAGGACTCCCCGCCCACCCTGAAGAAAAAGACGTCCCGGATCCGGCTGGAGCAGGTCACCGCCGAGACCGGCGCTGTGCCCGCTTCCCAGGTTCCCGGAGTGGGAGTATCCTCCAAGACCATCCGCCTGGCGCCCCCCTCGCCCACGCCGCCTTCCTTGTCCATCCCCCTGCCTTCCCTGACAAACACCAAGACAATGACGAGGAATCTGGCGACGGCGGACGACGGCAAACGCCAAACCTCCCGTATCTCGCTGGAATCGGTATTGGGTGAACGGCCCACCGGAGAGATCCAGGGAACCGGCACGGGACCCAAAACCATCCGCATCAAGAGACCTTCACAGATCCAAACCATCAAGCCTGCGGCGGGCACCCCGGAAGTCGAAGTGACGCCCGCGGTGCCGGCCGCCGTGTCAGCCGTGAAGAGCTCGACCTCCCGCCTTGAGCTCGCGGAGGACATGCCGCAGGCGGACGGGCAGCTTACCCAGCGGAAGACCATCAAAATCCGTCGGGCCGAAGGCGGTGCCGCGGCCCCAAGAGCGATTCCCCACAGCATGGCCGTTGCCCGTATCGAGGCCGGCATGGCTGAGCAAGCTGCCGAACAGGCCGCCGAGCAGCACGCCGTTCATGTGCTCTTCCCCATCGCTGCGGCCGTTGCCCTGCTCATCCTTGGAGTCATGGTCTATATCCTCCTGGCCCAGGCGTTTCCGAACCCAAGTCTCAGTTACCCCGGCAGAATAACACTGTAACGATCGGAGAGCAGTCGCCATGTCCAACCCCAAAGTCATTCATATCACCGCTGAAAACTGGAAGTCCGAAGTGATCGAGGCCACCATGACCGTCCTGGTCGACTTCTGGGCGGAATGGTGCGGTCCGTGCAAGGTGATCGCTCCTGTTCTCGATGAGTTGGCCACTGAAATGGCCGATCAACTGAAGATCGCCAAGGTCGATATCGACGCGAATCGCGAGATCGCCGCCCAGTTCAATATCCGCTCCATCCCCACCCTGCTGGTCTTCAAGAGCGGGCAGGTCAAGGGACAGATTGTGGGAGCCATGGGCAAACCGCAGCTCAAGGAACGGCTGAACGCCTACCTTTGATCTGCCGCCCATGATCGGCTTACAGACAGGGATCGTAAAGCTCTGCGCCTATTCCCGCCAATGGGAAATCCGTTTTGCCGCTGAACACCGGCGACTGGCGCGTTATCTGGGGGCGACACGCCGCCGAATCGCGCATATCGGTAGCACCGCCATTCCCGGTCTGGACGCCAAGCCAATCATCGACATCGCCGTCATGATTCCCTCCTTCCGCCAACTGGCAGTCTGGATACGACGCTTCGAAAAGGCCGGCTACACCTACAAGGGCGAGTACGGGCTGCCGGGCCGCCACTTCTTCACCCGGGGCTCCCCCGTCACCCATCACCTGCATCTCGTCGCCAAAGGCAGCCTCCATTGGGACAACTGGATCCTGTTCCGAGACTATCTCCGGGCGCACCCCGCCGAGGCGCAACGCTACCGCGAGTTCAAACGGCAGCTGGCCAAACGGTTCGTCCATGATCGTGACGCTTACACCCGGGCCAAGACCCCTTTCGTGGTCCGCATCCTGGCCAAAGCCCGGCGGGCCCTGAACCCCACCGTCAGGTCGACCGATCATGGATAGGGTCAACTACTTCATCCGCCGGCTTCTGCTGGTCATTCCCACCTTCATCGGCATCACGCTGGTCTGTTTCGGCATCGTCAACGTCGTTCCCGGCGGCCCGGTCGAGCAGCTGATCATGCAGATGAAGGGCATCGGGACGAGTGAATCCCGACTGGGGACGGGAGCCGCGGTATCCGTATCGGAGGAGCAGCGTAAGGCCATCGAAAAGCACTTCGGCTTCGACAAGCCCTTCACGGTGCGCTACTGGACCTGGCTGACGCGCGACCGGCTCGGTCTGCGCATGGAGTCCTACAAATACCCGAACAAGACCGCGTGGCAACTGATCCGGGACCGTTTCCCGGTCTCGCTGATCTTTGGCATCACAGGGTTGCTGCTCAGTTATCTGATCTGCGTCCCACTCGGCATTGCCAAGGCCCTTCGCAACGGGAGCGCGTTCGACCTCGCCTCAAGCGTCGTGGTGTTCACCGGTTACGCCATCCCCGCACTCGCCTTCGGTATGATCATGAAGATGCTCTTTTGCGGAACCGTGGACCGGATGTGGGATGTGTTTCCCCTGTCTGGCTTCCATTCCGACTCCTACGACGCCCTGTCGGGCCTGGGTAAGGCCGGCGACATTGCACGGCACATGTTCCTGCCCGTCCTGTGCTATGTTATCGGCAATTTCGCCGTGCTGACCTTGTTGATGAAGAACTCGCTTCTGGAGCAGATTGGAAAGGACTACATCCGGACGGTCCTGGCCAAAGGCGGGTCAGCCAGGCGGGCGGTCTGGGGTCATGCCTTGCGCAATGCCATGATTCCCCTCGCCACCGGCCTAGGTGGAATCCTGGGCGTCATGTTCGCGGGATCGGTCCTGATCGAGCAGATTTTCGAAATCCCCGGCATGGGCCGGCTGAGCCTGGATGCCATTGTGGGGCACGATTACCCCGTGTTCATGGGAATTCTCTCCCTGACCTCCCTGCTCGGCCTGGCAGGGAACATCGTTTCCGACCTCTGTTACGTCCTGATCGATCCCCGCATCGATTTCCGTTCCTAGCCTGCGTTCCCTCCTCAAAAAGGGCAGAGGGACCTTGCACCACCTCCGCCGAAACGGTAACCTGATTGCATGTCAAAGACCCGGTTTGTAACCGTTACCACCACCCTCGCCAAACCAAGCCAGGCGAACCGGCTGGCGAGAAAGATCGTGGACTCGCGGCTGGCGGCTTGCGCCCAGCTTTGGCCCCTTCACAGCATCTATCGGTGGCAGGGAAAGACGGAATCGGCCTCAGAAACCGCCCTCGTCTGCAAGACGCGTGCCCGTCTCGCCCCGGTGCTCGTGGAGTTCATCCGCAGCCTGCATCCCTACGAGGTTCCGGAGGTGGTGGTCACCCCGATTTTGGACGGGCTCCCGGCCTATCTGGCTTGGATCGAGCAGGAGACCTCCCCCGGGCAACCGCGGTTGACTTTTCCGCCACTGCCCACTAAAAAATCTCCTTCCAAGAAAAGCTAGCAAGCATGACAAACGAGAAGTTCCAGCAGTCCGTCGGACTGGTCAAGACGAGCCTCGCGACCATTCCGCTTCCCCCCGAAGGGTTCAAACTCGAGGGCGGCGGCGTGCTGCACGAATTGCAGGTCGCCTATGAGACGTATGGGACCCTCTCGCCGGCCAGGGATAACGTCATCCTGATCTGCCACGCCCTGAGCGGCGATGCGCATGTCGCCGGCTATCACAGTCCTGACGACAAGCATCCTGGCTGGTGGGACGACATGATCGGGCCCGGCAAAGGCATCGACACCAACCGCTTCTTTGCCCTCTGTGCCAACATCCTGGGCGGCTGCAAGGGGACCACCGGCCCCTCCTCGCTCAACCCCGCCACCGGTCGGCCTTACGGATCCGATTTTCCGGCGATCACGCTCCGGGACATGGTGCGGGCTCATTACCTCCTGCTGCAGCATCTCGGCATCACCAAGCTGTACGCCGCGATCGGCGGCTCGTTCGGCGGCATGCAGGTTCTCGAATGGGGCATCGGCTATCCCGACCTGGTCGATCGTTGCATCTGCATCGCCTCGGCCGCCTCGCTGACCACCCAGGCCCTTGCCTTCGATATTGTCGGGCGCGAAGTCATCACCAGCGATCCCGCCTGGGCCGGCGGCAATTACTACGGAACCGGCAAGCTTCCCAAGGACGGCTTGGCCGCCGCCCGCATGATCGGCCACATCACCTACCTCTCGCCCGAGATCATGACCACCAAGTTCGGCCGGCGGAAGAAGGACATGCCCGCGCTGGAACGGTTCAGCACGCGGTTCGAGGTCGAAAGCTATCTCCAGTACCAGGGCGAAAAGTTTGTCGAAAGGTTCGATTCCAATTCGTACCTGCACATCTCCCACGCCATGGATTCCTACGACCTGGTCGAAACCTATGGCGATCTCCAAAAGGCCTTCAGTAATCTCAAGGCTAGGATGATGGTCGTGGCGCTCAGTTCCGACTGGCTCTTCCCGCCCGAACAGTCGCTGGAAATCGCCACCGCGCTCTTACGCTCCGGCAAACGCGTTTCGTACTGCCTCCTCAAGGCGCCTTACGGCCACGATGCCTTCCTGGTCGATATCGAGCACTTGTCCCAGATCATCAACACATTTCTCTGCAGCCGTGAGCCTTCGTCGCCCGGCGCCCGGCCGGTCTCTGTCAAGAGCGACGACTACGAGAAGATCGCCGGCATGATCCAGCCCCATGCGCGGGTACTGGATCTCGGTTGCGGCAACGGTGACCTTCTCGGCCTGCTCGCCGCCAATCGCCAATCGACAGGGCTCGGGGTGGATATCGACCTTCAGCATCTCATTGCCGCCCTGGACAAGGGACTCGACGTCTTTCAGGGCGATATCGACGAGGACCTGAGCATGATCCCCGATCAGGCTTACGACTACGTCATCCTCAGCCAGACCCTTCAGGTCGTCCGCAAGACCCGCGAGGTGCTCGTGGAAATGCTCCGGATCGCCCGCGAAGGGATCGTCAGTTTCCCTAACTTTGCCAACTGGATCAACCGTGTCCATCTTGGCGTGACGGGACGCATGCCCATGTCCAAGTCGCTGCCCTTTGAGTGGTACAACACCCCCAACATTCATCACGCCACGCTGAAGGATTTCCTCGATTTGTGCCGGGAAGAGAATATCCGTGTCACCTCCCTGATCCCCCTGGCCGATAACCCCGTGAGCCGTTCACTGGTGCGGCTCGGCATGCAAAACCTGGGAGCTGAACGGATTCTGGTCAAGATCACACGAGCCTGAGGCTCATCATTCTTGAGGGAGAAAGAAACCATCATGACGAACGAAGCGGATAGCCCCATCAACCTGACCTCCGTGGCGTCGCAGTTGAGTTCCTGCGACGCCTGCGCGTTCACCGCCAACACGGTCAAGGGATTCCACCTTGCCGGTCGCAAGGCCATCTATCAGGTTCTCGACGATCTCATCGCCATCCTGTTTCCGGGCTGCCATGGCCACGATCCCGTCCCTCCCGACTACGTCAAGTCCTTCATCGCGGAACGCCTGCAAACCATTGCTGATGTGCTGACCGAGCAAAGCGAACGGGCGTTCAAGTACCAGTGTTTGTTCGACAAGTGCATCGATTGCGGCGAATGCCAGAAGAATGCCAGGGAAGCGGTCCGGCACCTCATCGCCTCCCTGCCGAAAACCAAACAAACATTGCAGCAGGACATCATCGCGGCGTATGAAGGTGACCCCGCCGCCCGCTCCATCATGGAGGTGGTCATGAGCTATCCCGGCCTCCAGGCCATCATGGTCCACCGCATCGCCCACGAGCTTTACGTCAAGAACGTGCCGTTGATCCCCCGCATCATGACGGAACATGCCCATGCCCAGACCGGCATCGATATCCATCCCGGCGCCACGATCGGCCCCGGATTCTTCATCGATCACGGCACCGGCGTGGTGATCGGCGAAACCGCCCATATCGGCAAGCGCGTGAAACTCTACCAGGGGGTCACCCTGGGCGCCGTGAGTTTCCCGAAGGACAAGGATGGGAACCCCATCAAGGGCGTCAAACGGCACCCGAACGTCGAAGACGACGTCACGATCTATGCGGGCGCCACGATTCTCGGAGGCGACACCGTCATCGGCACGGGGTCGGAGATCGGCGGCAACGTCTGGCTGACCCACTCCGTGCCGCCTCATTCCAAGGTCTACAATCATCAACCCAAACCTTTGATCACGAACAAACATCCGAAACACGCGGGAGAGAACCAGGCCCCTTGAGGTCGCCGCGAGGAAGCACCATCCCCTATGACCACTTCGTCCCTCCATATTTTCAAAGGCGGTCCCGCCCTTTCGGCCTTCCGCCTCAAAGCCCTCCTGGCCCAATTCGCCGAGGAAGCCCCCGGCACCGGCGTGGCCGGCATCCAGGCCGCCGTGGTGTTCATCGTGGAAACCGCGCCCGGGTTCTCCCCGGAGCGGTGGCCCCGCGTGTTCTCCCTGCTGGATACCGACCGCCGCATCGAACCCGTGACGCGGGACGGCCTGTTCGTAACGCCCCGCAAAGCCACGCTCTCGCCCTGGTCCTCAAAGGCCACCGACATCTTCCACAACTGCGGCCTTGATACCGTGCAACGCGTGGAGCGCGGCCTCCTCTTCCATCTCACCACGACCGAGGGCCGCCCGATCGCCTCCTCTGCCCTCCCGTCCGCCCTGCACCTGATCCATGACCGCATGACCGAGGGCGTTTACGAGGATCTGTCCGATATCTTCCGCCACATCCCCCCTGCCCCGCTCGTCACGATCGATATGCTGTCCGGCGGCATTACCGCCCTCCATAAGGCGAACGTCTCGCTCGGGCTGGCCCTCTCCGACGAAGAGATCCGTTATCTCTACGACGTCTTCGTCGGCCTCAACCGGAATCCGTCTGACGTGGAACTGGTCATGTTCGGCCAGGTCAACTCCGAACACTGCCGCCACAAGATCTTCCGCGCCGACTGGGTCATCGATGGGAAGCCTCAGGACACCAGCCTTTTCGACATGATCCGCAACACCCACCGCCTGCACCCGCAAGGCACGCTCCTGGCCTACTCCGACAATTCGGCCGTGATGGAGGGATTCCCGGGAAACTGTTTCGAGGCGCATCATGACGGGCAACTCCAGTACAGCGCCCTGCCCGAGCAGATCGATATCCTGATGAAGGTCGAAACGCACAACCACCCGACCGCCATCTCGCCCTACCCCGGCGCCGCCACCGGCGTAGGGGGGGAAATTCGCGATGAGGGCGCCACGGGGATCGGCGGACGCCCGAAGGCCGGCCTGTCGGCGTTCATGGTTTCCAATCTGCGCATTCCCGGTTTTCTCATGCCCTGGGAAAACGAGTACGCCGAGTTTCCGGCGCGGCTGGCCTCGCCGCTCGAGATTATGACGGAGGGACCGCTGGGCGGAGCGCGCTTCGGCAATGAATTCGGGCGCCCCCAGCTGACAGGCTTGTTCCGCACGTACGAGCATCGCCACAATGACCGCTACCGTGGCTACCACAAACCGATCATGACCGCCGGGGGCATGGGCGTCATCAAGCGCCGTCACGTGCTGAAGAAAGCCATCCATGCCGGCGCCTCCATCATCCAGATCGGCGGACCGGCCTTGCGGATCGGCCTCGGCGGCGGGGCCGCTTCCTCCATGGGCAGCGGCAGCAATGCCGAGACCCTGGATTTCGATTCGGTCCAGCGCGATAACGCTGAGATCGAGCGCCGTTGTCAGGAGGTCCTGAACGGGTGCATCGCCCTGGGCGACCATAATCCCATCCTTAGCATTCACGACATCGGGGCCGGCGGACTCTCTAATGGCTGCCCCGAGCTCATCTCCGAAACCGGCGGCCGTTTCGAACTGCGCGAGGTTCCCAACGAAGAGCTGTCCATGAGCCCGATGGAAATCTGGTGCTGCGAGGCGCAGGAGCGGTATGTTCTCGCGGTCGCGCCGGAAAACCTCGACCTGTTCCTGGCCCTGTGCCGCCGCGAACGCTGCCCCGTTCATGTCATCGGCGAGGCCACCGACGACGGGAACCTGACCCTGCACGATGCGCACTTCGGGAACAACCCCATTGACCTGGACCTGAACGTCATCCTCGGCAAGCCGCCGAAAATGCTCCGCGACGTCCGGCACCGCATCGAATCTCAGGCCGACATCGATCTGTCGAACATCCAGTTGCGCGAGGCATTCGAACGCGTGCTGCATCTTCCCGCCGTGGCCAACAAGACGTTCCTGATCACGATCACCGACCGCACCGTGACCGGACTGGTCGCCCGGGACCAGATGACAGGCCCCTACCAGACACCGATCTCCGACGCCGCCGTGACCATGGCGACCTACGACGGTTACACGGGCGAGGCCATGGCCCTGGGAGAGCGGACGCCGCTCGCCCTGCTCTCGGCCCCGGCTTCCGGACGCATGGCCGTCGGAGAGGCCCTGACCAACATTGCCGGCTCGCTGACCGGTGGCCTCGGCAACGTCAAGCTGTCCGCCAACTGGATGTGTGCCTGCGGGGAGGAAGGCGAAGACGCCGCCCTTTTCGACACCGTTCGCGCCGTCGGGATCGACCTCTGTCCCCAACTGGGCATCTCCATTCCGGTCGGCAAGGATTCGCTCTCGATGCGCACCACCTGGGTCGACTCCCGCGGGCAGAACATCAGGCAGGTGGCCCCTCTGAGCCTGATCGTCACCGCCTTTGCTCCGGTCAGCGATGTGCGCAAGACGGTCACCGCCGAGTTGAAGCCGGTGCTCGACTCCTCCCTCCTTCTCATCGATCTCGGCCGCGGGCAAAACCGGCTCGGCGGCTCGGCGCTGGCTCAGGTGTACAACCAGGTTGGCGCCACGCCGCCCGACCTGGATCGCCCGGCGGATATGGTCCGCTTCTTCGGGGCGATGCAGGACCTTGTGGCGGATGGGCTGCTCCTGGCCTACCACGACCGTTCCGACGGCGGGCTCCTGACGACGGTCGCCGAAATGGCCTTTGGCGCACGCCTGGGGGTCCATCTCCATCTGGATGAACTGGGAGACGAGCCGCTGGCCGCCCTGTTCACCGAAGAACTGGGCGCGGTGATCCAGGTGGCGGATGCGCACCTTGGCCGCATCAACGAAGTGCTGAAACGCCATGATCTCGGCGAGTTGACCTTCATCATCGGCAGTCCTTCCGCCGACAAACACCTCACCCTTGAGCAAGGCAGCGAGGTCATCTACCGGGAGCGCCTCTCCACCCTGAACCGGCTCTGGTCCGAGCTCACCTATGAAATGCAGTCCCGTCGCGACAATGCCGACTGTGCGCGGGAGGAATTTGACGCGTTGAAGGACGAGACCGATCCCGGCATGACCTTCAAGCTGACCTATGATCCCGACGCGCCCTTTGCGATCGTCAACACCCACCCCCGGGTGGCGATCCTCCGCGAACAGGGTGTCAACGGGCACATGGAAATGGCGGCGGCCTTCGATCGTGCCGGGTTTGCCAGCATCGACGTTCACATGACCGACCTGCTGTCCGGCCGGGTGAATCTCGCCAATTTTGCCGGGCTCGTGGCCTGCGGAGGATTCTCCTACGGGGATGTTCTCGGCGCCGGGGCCGGTTGGGCAAAATCCATTCTCTTCAACGAGCGTCTCCGCGAGATGTTCCAGACGTTCTTCCACCGGGCCGACACCTTCACGCTGGGGGTCTGCAACGGCTGCCAGATGGTATCGCTGCTGAAAGAAATCATCCCGGGAGTCGAAGACTGGCCGTGTTTCACGCGCAACAAGGTTGAGCAGTTCGAGGCCCGCTTCGCGACCGTCGAGGTACTGCCCTCCCACTCCGTGCTCCTCAAAGGCATGGAGGGATCACGCCTGCCGATTCCGGTGGCTCACGGTGAAGGCTACGCCAATTTCGAAAAAACCGGATCGCTCGACGCCATTCTGCGGAATCAACTTGCCGCCCTGCGCTACGTGGACCATCAGGGACAGCCGGCCGTGCGTTACCCCTTGAATCCGAACGGATCGCCCGGCGGGCTCACGGCCGTGACCTCGCGCGACGGCCGCGTGACCATCATGATGCCCCACCCGGAGCGGGCCTTCCGCGCCGCACAGCTTTCCTGGCGCCCGCGGGAGCTCTTCAAGGATGCCGGCCCCTGGCTGAGACTATTCCAGAACGCCCGCCAGTTTGCGGGCTAGGAAGAGCGTCAACCTCCTGCGCCGCCGCTGTACGGGCAGGATCCACTGGAGCAGGACGAGCAGGCGCCGGAACGTTCATGCTTGGGCGCCGCCGGCCCTGCTACACTGAAAGTGGAAAACGCCTTATGGAGCTTGCCTCCGCATTTGGCGCACTTGGCGGGAATATCCTTTTCCGTCCGGATCAGTGCCTCAACCCGCCCCTGGCACTTTTCGCATTCGTATTCGTAAATCGGCACGTTCAATCCTCCACTGCGGTCTCTGTCGCTGGGTTCAGAAAAGGAAGAGGCCACAACCTTGCGGATGTGGCCTCTTCACAAAAAAGCTAATGCAATTAACCGAGGATGGCGTCTTTGCAAGCTTTCGCCACGCGGAACTTCACCACGCGCTTGGCCGGGATCTTGATCGTCTCGCCGGTCGCCGGGTTGCGGCCCATACGAGCCTTGCGATTCACCAACACCAGCTTGCCCAGGCCGGGAACGGTGAAACCATTCTTGGCGCCCTTGCAGGCCATCGCCGCCAATGCTTCCAACGCCGCCGCGGACTGCTTCTTGCTGATTTCCGCCGCCTCAGCCACGCCTGCCACAATCTGACTCTTTGTCATCGCCTTCGCCATAGAGCAACTCCTCGTGATGTAGGTTATCATGGCCAAATCACCGTGATCCAGCCTCTGAGGCCGTGAATATAGGCGTGTTTATTGGTGAATGCAACAACCTTGTTGAATTTTTTTCAATGTTTGCAGGGGTTTGAAGCCTCCCGCCCTTCACCGCGCCGGGCGGTTGAAGTTGCCTTCCCACGTCGTCGCGCACGTTCCGGAACGGAGGGCGCGCCACGTGTCGCGCACCTGCTGCGGGGAATACTGCCGGTTGATAAAATCGGCACGGACACTACCGGCGCCGGCACCCAGGAGCAGATCGAGACGTTTGCTCCAGTCCAACGGTGACTCGTTGATCAGCACGGAGCGGCAGCCTTTCTGAACCGCGCGGACATGCTCGCCGCTGCCGGAGGTCAACGACACTTCGGAGCTCCGGCATCCGGTGCCCGCCGGGCAACGACCGGCAAGACTGGCCATCGAACAGTTTTCCGAGATGAACAACGGCGTGTCCTGATAGACAATCACCGTGGCCTTCGTCCCAAACCCGGCCAGCAGACGATTGATGTTTTCGAAGTCATCATCCGGCGAAAAGATAAACCGGCTGGCACCCATCGCCAGCACCTGGCGTGCGGCCGCGCGGTTGGTCACATACACCGACCAATCGGTCGTCAAGCCGCCGGGCCGGCCGATCGCCTCCCCTGCGCCGCACTCGCGCAGCAGCTGCCAGGCCGCGAGACCGGCAGCCTCCCAGCGCCGCCAGCCGGCCTCGCCCAGGGAAACGATCTTCGCGCGCAAGGCTTTCAGGTCCCACTCCCGCGCGATCGCCGGCAGCGCCATCCGCACCTTGTCCGCCCCGATCTGCGGGGCCCAGGCCGCCGCCGTCGTCACAAGGTCCTCCAGCGTGTCGCCCGAGATATCGAGCACCACCTCGTCGACCGCCTGCCAATCCTCCGCCTCAAAGCTCTCCACATGCGCCAGGCGGTCGGTCTTCAGGCTCCATCTGAGGCCGGGCGCCGCCGGCACGTCGTCCGTCGGCTGCTCCTGTTCCCGCGCCAGCGTCACGCGCTGGCGCTGGGCCGCTGCCAGCGATTCCGCCAGGTCCCGCAATACATCGCGCCGGACACGGTTCAGCGCCGAGACCGGCACGAACAGCTCATCGGGATTCACAAACTCGAAGCCCCGCAGTTCGAAGGCCGTCTCGCCCAGCTTCTCAAAAGCCTGACGGCCCGCGCCGCCGGTCAACCCGGGATTCCGGGTGGGCGTGAAGGTGCCTGCCGTTTCAAGCCGTGCCTCAAGCCGCCCCTCGCCTTCGCCGCAGACCGCGACAGCCTCGAGGCGATCGGGCCCGGTCGTCAACGTGATGTCCACCGGCGTTCTCGTGCGGAAAGCGCCGGGCTTGGGCCGCGGAAAACGGTATTGCTGTTTGACCTGTTGAGACGAGGAGCAATAGAGGCGCGCCCCCTTCTCCACGACAGGATGATCCGGCGGCAGGCTTGTATCGATCAGCGTCTGAGCGGGAGCTTCGAACACTTCCGCCCGGCCCCCCTTGTCCTTGACGAGACAGAGGTGATCGACGGGGAACCCGAACGGGCGTCCTGCCCCCGGAATGTCGATCTGGAGTCCGTCATGACGCTCCAGACGGCGGCGGGTGCGGAATCTCACCCACCCCTTTGCATCCACGTTCTCCACGGTGCCGATCCACGCACCGCGATGTCCCACCACCTCGGTATCGATCACATCGCGGTTCCGGCGCGACGCCACGTAAAGGCTGGTCCACGGACGGCTGAACACGGTCCGGATCGTCTCTTCGGCCGTCTCCCGGTCGTGCTTCGAGAGCCGTCCATCCAGCAACTTTCGATAATAATCCGTGGTCGTCGCAACATACAGGGGGCTCTTCTTCCGGCCTTCAATCTTCAGGCTCTTCACGCCCGCCTGTCGCAATCCGTGAACGGCCTCCGGCAACGCCAGGTCCTTCATTGAAAAGGAAAAGGAAGGCGCCGATCCGGGCTCGGACACGAAGGCTTCCCGGCAGGGGTACGTGCACCGCCCCCGATTGCCGCTCCGGCCCCGCAACAGCGATGAATAGAGACACAGACCGCTGTAGGAATAGCACAGCGCCCCATGGACAAACACCTCGACCTCAAGCCCCGATCCCTGGGCGATCGTGGCGATCTCCGGCTGAGTCAGTTCCCTCGCCAGGGTCACCCGGCTGAAGCCCAACTCCCGCGCCGTTTGCGCCCCTTCCAGGCTGTGCAGGGCCAGCTGCGTGCTGGCATGCAGCGCGAGCTTCGGGAAATAGTTGCGTACCAACCGGACGATGCCCAGGTCTTGGACAATCAAGGCATCCACGCCAAGGTCCGATACCGCCGCCAGAACATCAATCGCCCGGTCGATCTCCGCATCCTTGACCAGGGTGTTGAACGCCACATAGACGGACCGGCGCGGCGTCGCGGCATGGGCGAAGGCGACAATCTCGCCCAACTCCTCCAGGTCGAAATTGGAGGCCTCCGCGCGGGCAGAGAACTGCCTGAGCCCCAGGTAAATGGCATCCGCCCCGTAATGGAATGCGGCATAGGCCGCATCGAGATCGCCAGCGGGAGCGAGGAGTTCGCAAAAGCTCATACGCGCTTCACCACCACCCCTTGCGCTTGAGCATCCACGCCAGGACGGCGGTGGCGGCACACGTCACGAGCGCCACCCAGCTCCAGGCAAACGGCGCCTCGGGACCGGGCCAGTGCCGCAGATTCATGCCGTAGTAGCTGGTAATCACCAACACCGGCATGCAGAGCGTCGCCATGACGGTCAGGACCTTGATCACATGGTTGACCTGCATTTGCTGGATGTTCAGGTGAACCTGAAGCACGTTCGTCAGTGAATCGCGGGCATTCTCCGTCATGGTGCTGATCCGCACGAGCTGATCCAGCAGGTCCCGGTAGTACGGCAACATGTGGCTGCGAACGAGTTTGAACTCCCCGTGGGCCAGACGGGCGATCGTTTCACGTTGCGGCCAGACGATCTGGCGCAGTCGCTGGACTTCCCCCTTGAGCTGCAACACGTTATTCAGGACGTTGCGCGAGGGATTGGACAACATGTTCCGTTCAAGATCGGCGATTTCCACCGACATCTCCTCCAAGGCCGGGGCATAGCCTTCCAGCAGGAAATCGAGGATCGTGTAGGTCAGTCGGTCCGGAGCCCGGGCCACCGCCGGGGCATTCTTGATCACCCGATCCACGGTCGCCACCACGCAACGCAGCGGTTCACGATGATAGGTGACCAGGAAGTTCTTGCCGATAAACAGATCGAGCTCATACGGCTTGAACTCGCCGCTATTGTAGTTTACCGAATGGATCACGAGAAAGACGTACCCGTCATATTCCTCAGCCTTGGCGCGGTCACTGGGCGTCAGGCAGTCCTCGATCGCCAGGGGATGGAAATGAAACACCCCATCCAAGACGGCCTTGGCCTCCTCGTCCGTGCATTCGCCGACGTCCACCCAGAACTGGATCCCGTCATCCTGCAGCATGACCTTCAACAGATCCATGGTCAGGTCCTGGCTGATCAGCCGGCCTTGCGTCTGGTTGAAAACATACGATCGGATCATGGGTTATCCTTCACCTTCCTGCCGCCGCCCTTCCGCTTGGCGAACAGCTCCATCTGGGGATCTTTGATCAAACCATAGGTCTTCAGAATGCGCAGGGTCTGCAAAAGATCTGACTTTTCATAGTTGCGGTTCGTTTTCACCAGGTCGAGCAACTCCACGAGCATCGTTCGGAACGAGAGAACACCGTCGATGCCGCGGTCTTTCAGAACCGTCAGAGTCTTCTCCCTGAGTTCACCCGACGCCGGCAGTTCCGGCAGACACAGCACCGCCGCCACGGACTCCGCTCCCAGCCTCAGGGCCGCCGCACTGCGCGCGGCGCGTTCGGCGAATCGCAGGATTTCGGGAGTCTGCGCGAAGGTCGCCGCAGAGAACCGCTCGGTATGCCAGCCGCGGATCCCCACCACGGCCCGGGCCACGGTCTTGAGCTCGGAGGATGTCCAGATGATCTGGTCAGGAACCCGGTGCTCGGCGACGCGGGGATGCACAATCAGGAGGTCGATTTCCTCTTCCACGCGTTTGACCCGGCCCGAGGCGCCATACTTGCAGGGCTGACTGACGAGGAACCCCAACTGTTCGAAGTACTCGCGCGCAATCGACTCATTGACAGCAGACATTCCACATCTCCGCTAAGGTTTCGTCGTCCACTTCGCACCCGGTCACGACGGATCCCAGTTTCTTGGCCAGCACAAAACGCGGCCGGTTCCGGAGGGTCTTCTTATCGGACCCCATTGCCTTACGAAGCATCGCCCATTCGGAAGACCGGTCAATCTGACACGCGACCGGTAGTCCGAGCTTTTGCAGCAGGGCCTTGATGCGGTTCGCGTCCTCCGCCGCGAACCCTTCCGCCACCACCGAGAGCTGTGCGGCATAGCACATTCCGAGCGCCACCGCCTCGCCATGCAACCACCGGCCGTAGCCATCCACCTTTTCCAGGGCATGGCCCAGGGTATGCCCGAAATTGAGGATGGCGCGCGGACCGATCTCCCGCTCATCGATGGCGACCACTTCGGCCTTGATCTCACAGCAGCGCGCCACCACCCGTTCCAGCAGCGCCGGCTCCCTGGCCAACAGCTCGCCCGTATGCTTTTCCAGGAGGTGGAAAAGGGCGGCATCCCAGATCACACCGTATTTCACCACCTCGGCCAATCCGGACACGTACTCCCGCTCAGGCAGGGTCTCCAGCAGGTCCAGGTCGGCATCCACCGCGACGGGTTGGTAGAAGGCCCCCACCAGATTCTTGCCCTGGGGGAGATTGATCCCCGTCTTCCCGCCAACCGAACTATCCACCATGGCCAGCATCGTGGTCGGGATCTGCGCAAACTTCACGCCCCTGAGGTAAGTGGCTGCCACGAACCCCGCCAGGTCGCCCACTACACCGCCACCCAACGCCACAATCAGAGACGAACGATCCAAACCGGCCTCAGCCGCCTTGGCATACAACAACTCAACCCACTGAAGGCTCTTGGTGGCCTCGCCGGCCGGCACGACGACTCGCAGGCACTTCATGCCCCGCGCCTCGAGTCGCTGCTGGCACGCGGCGCCATGCAACACATCCACCGTCGAATCCGACACGATCATCGCGCGAAGCCCTTCCGGGTCCTCCAGCGACAGGAGACCGGGCAGCCCCCGGCCAATGGTGATCGGATAAGTGCGCTCAGCAAGCTTTACTTGGACCGTTGTGGCCATAGTCGATCCTCTTTTCCCTCTGTTGTGGCGTGAGGGCGTCACTTTATATCAGCGCGGCCAAAGAGTCAAAAGTTAGCCGTGCAAGCCAGAGATTCAGAAAACCGCAATTGTGGCAACCCTGAGCCTGAAGGAGCGGCTGAATGGGGGGGCATGAGGGCGAGTTGGGGCGCCACTACGCGGTTACCCCACCGTCAAGCGGGGAGCGGATCGGGTCTCCCAGGTTCCTTGACATGACTCTTCCCGCGTGCCAGGCGCTTAAGACCCCGGCGAAGTCTCCGGGTGCATGCCCTCCGCACCCTTGTTGCTGGCTTCCGCTGATCTTACGGCGTCGCCCTTCGCTCGACCCTGTAACGAGGCTGATTCGCTTAAAGAGGTGTCGGCCCCCTGCAGCCCACGGGACTCCCTGTGTACGTTTACACTATGTCGTTCGGTTTCCCTCCTTCATAGTGCCAACGCTCGGTACGAGCGGATGGCCAATCCTTACTCCACGCGGACTTGCACCGCGCCAGTCGTGCCAGGCTTTGCCTGGCGCACAAGATCGATAGCCACGTTCCTGCAATCGTGGATCGGGGGTGTGCGTTTTCGGGGTGACATGGGATCTTGCACCGGGTGCACGTTCGGATTCGGTTGTGAGAGAGTCGCCCATGGTCATTGACCTGTTCCCATTGTAGCCCCGATTCCCATGCGCGCCCTACAGACACCGGCCCAAACTCGACCTGTTAGGAGGTGCCCGCCTTGCGTACCCGGATGCGTTCGTCAGTAATGGTCACCAGCGTATCACACAGATCCTCATGGCGGAGGTGTTCGAGCGCCGCAAGAAGATGGGGATGAACAAACTCCTGACGTTGATTGCTGAAGCGAAGACGGATGATGCCGCTGTGGCGGGTGGCATCAAGTACCCGCACATCAACAAAATCGGCATTGTACGTCAGCAACGCCCGCTGACCCTTTTGTGCGTGTTCGAAGACGCTCGCATCGTCCGCGCCAGACAGCCCTTCGTCGGGAATCCACCGAATGTCCCAACCCCGGTCCTGAAGAAATCGGACGGTCGGTTGCTGGATATTCTCGTCGGCAAGCAGTTGCATCAGGCGAATACAGGCTGAATGTCCTCGTCACGCACAATGGCTTCGGCGTATTCCAATGCCGCCAACACATCCTCGCGGGTGAGTTGTGGGTATCCCTGCAACACGTCCTCCAAACTGCCCCCATGTGCCAGCAGATTCAGGATATTGCTGACCATGATGCGTGTGCCCTTGATACAAGGCTTCCCGTGGCAGACATCCCGGCGTATTGCAATCCTCGTGTTCATGGCATGCTTTGTCCTTTTCTAGGAAACAGTCTACTCTCCTTTCGGCCTGGAGACAATCGCCGTCATTCGACCCGCCACGATGCGAAGTGCGCCATATTAAATGTTACCGAAGGGATTTGGGGTGAGGAGGCAGAAATGAGAGGTTGCGCCACGTTCTTGCATCCGTGGATCGGGGGTGTGCGTTTTCAGGGTCGCAAGAGATTGTGCCGACACTCCGTTTTCGGCTTCGGTTGTGAGGAAGTAGCCCATGGAAAATCACTTCTCCTGATGGGCAAGAATCTACGCCGATTGCCGCCAGAAAAGAAGGACAATCCGGAGGAAGTTGGGCGGAACACGGACGGTTAGCGGGGGCTATTCAACGCTGGACAATATGGCCCGTCCCTTGTCCGTCAGACGGTATTTCTGTCTGCTGCTTCTTGGTTTGTCGGGGATGGTTCGTTCCAGTAGACCAGCAGTTAAACAGGGCTCCAAGTAACTCTTCAAGAAATGGACTCGATCCTTCAGCCCGGTAGCCGCCTGAAGATCGCCGGCACTGACCGCCTGCTGTGCTCGATCCAAGATCGTTACGACTTGTGGGGTGACTTGTGGGGTATCTTGTGGGGTATCTTGCTGAGTCGCCATCCCTAGCGGCACGGTAACCGAAAACATGTTCTCATCCGTGAAAGTTGGTGCAGCGGCGCCAGGCGCATAGAAGGGATGGTATTTCGTGACATTCCGAACACCGGATCCCAACTCTTCGTAGCGCCCCATTTGACGCAAGAAATTGCAGATGGTTGGATTCTTCGCGAAAGGCGTGAAATGGTCGGGGTCAATCTGTCCCCAGTAGTGGGGAATGTTGGGATTCTTGAATTCAACCCGATCCTTGTAGATGGTCATCGTGGCCGGCGCAGGACTGGTGTATTCCCGGTGGGCGATCAAATTGGCAACAAGCTCACGGAATATGCGCGACCTCAGACTGATGCGTTCATGCCCTTCGAGATAGAAAGGATCGTTGAGGTGCTTCTCAACAAATCCCATCAGCAAATCGTAGGAATCGATCAGATTGGTGGACACAATGAGCCGGTCGTCATAGCGGTCAACGTCGTGACGACGCAAGATGGCGTCAAACTTGAACCCCGGTGCCGCCTGTTGGATCGTCGTATCCTTCCCGAACATCAGCGCCGCGGCAAGCGTGTAGCCGATTCTACCGGTAGCGCGATCCTTGCGGATAAAGCCCGCAAGCATCAGCATCTTCTCTGCTGGGAGTTTCAACCACGGATGCGGTGGGTTATTCGCCTTCATCAGAACACGCGCCCTCTTGAAAAGACCAGGCATCAAGTCGGCCATTCTCAAGTGCGGCACCACCCTTTGCTCCGAAAACATGCCCAGCTTGCGATTGACGAGGCCAGTCACATGATTCAAGCCGGTGATGCGATAGTCCCCTTGATTGCTGCGCAGGTATACATGCCCACCAGTCTGGTGAACCTGGGAACTGGTGGGCACCTGAATCTTGATCACCCATTTCCTGCTGATTTCCTCGGCTTGCGGGAACAGAAGGTTGGGCGGATCCAACTTCGAGGGATTGTTTGACAGATTCGCGATCTCGACGCACAACCGATCCACCATCTCCGGAGCTACACCCGTCACCGTGCCGTCATCCGCAACACCGAGAACCACCAACCCGCCATCCATGTTCAGAAAGGCACAGATGGTTTCAAAAAGGTTCTTCGGCAGGGCATGCGTCGCCTCCTTGAATTCCAGGTCAATCCCTTCCTTCCGCCCGAAGGGGAAGTTCTCAAGGGTCGGATCCTCCTTGGTCACCGGTTTCTTCATGGGGGCACGCTATTCATTACTCGTTTTTCCGTCAAGGGATTCCCCGACCCGTGCTTTGCCCTCTCGCTCTCGCGGATGACACCGTGCATGCTCCTTCTTGAGGTCGAGGATCGTGAGCTTGGCGTAATGCTTGAGGGTGTCGAGCGACTCGTGGCCGAGCAGTTCCTTGACGTGGTACATGTTGGCCCCGCCGCGGAGCAGCTCGGTCGCGCAGGAGCGACGAAACGTATGGGGCGTGACGTTCGTCGGCAGCCCGGCCCGCCGGGCGGCGGCATGCAGCAGCCGCAGGAACGTGTAATAGGGAAAGCGCCTGCCGTCGTTGTTGACGAAGATGGCCTGCTCGCCGGACTCCCCGACTGCCAAAGGCCGCACCGCCTTGATGTAGCCTTCCAGGTATTGCAGGGCCGTACGGCCCACGGGCACCAGCCGCTCCTTCCGTCCCTTGCCCAACACCTTGGCCGTGGCACTGCCGAAGTCCACATCTCCCAGGTCCAGTCCAAGCAGTTCGGCGATCCGCATCCCGCTGGAGTACAGCACCTCAAGCATCGCCCGGAGCCGGTAGCCATCGGGTGTGTCCGTGGCCACCGTACCCAGGAGTTTGCCCACCTGCTCATGCGTAAGCACGCTGCCCGGCAGGAACACCGGTTCCTTCGCCGGCTGCAGCACCTCCGCCAACGCCCCGCCTGTCACGCCACCCTGCGCCAGGTATTTCAAGAAGCCGTTCACCGTCTCCACATGCTTGTTGATGCTGCGGGCCTTCAGCGGCTGGCCCCTCGCGCTGAGCCGCTTCGCCAACCGTTTCTGCCACGCCTGAAGATGCCGGGGCCGCAACTGGTCGGGCGTGGCCACTCCCTCCTCCTCCAGTACCCACCGCAGGAACACCCCCACGCAGTACCGGCATTGCCGGACCGTGTACCGGCTGAAGTCCCGCGCCCGCATGAGGTCAAGATGCTCTTCATGGTATTGGGAGAGCGTCTTCATTGTCCCACCCGGCTTCCCGCATGGACGCGCTGAAGGTCGGCGATGGACAACCGCAGGTACTGGCTGAGGTGCTTCATATCGGCGTGACCGAGCAAGGCCTGGATTGCCACGGGTGACGCGCCACGCCTCAGCATGTGGGTCGCGCACGCCCGCCGGATCGAATGCAGCCGAACGGGCGTGACGATGCCCGGGGCTTTCCCGTAGCGCCCTATCATGGCCTGCAGCGCGTTCCCGTCCAGTGGCGTTCCGTTCTGGGCCAACCACAGCGCCTCCACGCTCGCCGCTCCCGCGAACCCAGGACGGATCTCCGCCAGGTAACGGCCAAGCCATTGCACCGCCGTCGGTCCCAGCGGCACCATGCGTTCCCGACTGCCCTTGCCCATCACTCGAATCACGCCTTCCTTCAAGTTCACCGCGCACACCCTCAAGCTCGCCGTCTCCTGCCGCCTGATGCCCGTGCTGTACATCGTCTCAAGGATGGCGCGATCCCGGAAACCGATCGGGGTGGTCACATCCGGCTGTTCCAGCAGGATCCGCATTTCCTCCTCGGTGGGGACCGGCTGCAAACTGTCCCGTACCCGGATCGGCGGGAGTCCCGTTGCGGGGTTCTCGAAGATTTGTTGCCGCTCCTCCAGATACCGGAAGAACAGTCTGATCGCCTGGAAATACACCGATACCGAGGCCGACTTGAAGCCCCGCACCAGCAACCGCCCCCGGTAGGCCTCAAGGTCCCGTGCCGTGATCAATCGGGCATCGGGTTTCCCGAGGCTGGCGATCATGTCCCGGATCGCTCTCCCGTACGTCTCGATGCTCCGTTCGCTGTACCGTATGGCCCGCAACCCTTCCAGGTATTCATCGGCCAGTATGCTTATGCCAGTACGGTTATCTTCGGGTTTCTTCATATCCATCTCACGCTCCTTTCCTGGCCACCCCAGTGCTAACTGATTCCCATTCAGCCGGTTGAGGGGTGGTCACCCCTCGTGGCCACCCCCGGCCACCCTGACCACCCCCAAACTTGCGGGAGCGGATCCCCTTCCGAGTTCGCCTTCATACCCCAGCCGATAGCGATAGCTGAACCCGAACCGCCTGGACTCGATCAACAGGTACTCCATGTCCACCAGTTGTTCGAGGTATCGCTTGACCCGCGTGTGCGGCCAGCCGGTGTGCTCCCGTATATCCCGCCGGGTGAAGCTGATCTCCCGCCGTCTCAGGCTCGGGCCCGTCTCCGGAACCGTCGCCTGCCTCATCCGTTCCACCACCATCCGCTCGATCTGCATCAGCAGGTCGCGGCTGACCCGGTTGAGGTCGTCCAGGTCCTTCCCAAGGATCTCTTCCGCCAGCCGGTTGGCCAGTTCGAGATCGGCCTCATCCACCTCGACGTACTCCCGCCCGTTGTGGCTCCGGACGGTCTTCTGCATCTGCCTTACGAATGCCACCGCGTTGATCAGGTTCAGGTACTTGGGCTGGTCGCGCCGGCTCTGGAGCCGGTCATCGGAATAGACCAACTGCTCGGCGAACGGGTTGACCACGGCCATGGGCTTGAGCAATCGCTGGAAGTTCCAGTGCCTGCGCATCACGGCCTCGCGCTCCTCATGGCCCGACTTTCCCTCCCAGGTTTGGCGCTGGCGTTGGCTCTCCAGAATCGCCTGCGTCTGCTCCCGGCTCTCATCCACCCCCGTGACGAAGAACCGGCTGCGCGTCTCGGGATCGACGTCGGGGTTGGTGGTCGTGATGAGGACGGTCGTCGGACCCTCCACCCGGTTCTGGACCGTCGTCAGCCGCCCGCTGCCCAGGTCCTTGACCGTGGTCTCGATGATGAGTTCGCCCGCCGAGATGAGGTTGCGGATGGCGTACGACGCCTGCCGCACGCCGGCTTCCTCCTCCAGGACGAGGATCTTGTGCTTGAGACTGCCGGCGCCTTTGTAGAAGAGCGCGCGGCCCGTGAGGCTGGTGAGTTTGACGACGTCTTCCGGCGGGCAGAACCGGAGCGTGGCGTCCTGCAACGCGCTCTTGCCCGCGCCGGAACTGGAGAGGATGAGGACGGAGATGGGTTCCGCCGTCTTGCGGCTGACGGCCGCCAGATAGCAGAGCAGGATGTTGGATTCCTCGCCCACCAGGCCGCAGGCCCGGAAGTCTTCCTGGATCAGGGCGAACAGGTTTTCCGCCTTGCCGAAGGCCTCGGCCTCCCGCCGCTCCTCCTCGGACATGACCGCCGCCGGAACGGCCGCACCGCCCGGTTCCGGCGTGAACTCCTCCCCCAGCCTGATGAGCTTGGCGATATCGCCGTCGATTACGGCGGGCGACTCCTCGAAGAAGCAGCTCAGGTCCTGGAGCAGAGTCTTGCGGGACTTGGCGTGGTAGAGGTCGAGGGTGTCGACGTGGAGCTTGCCGG
>CAYOIT010000066.1:0-24179 GCA_964404035.1 uncultured Verrucomicrobiota bacterium
ACGTCATCCTCGACAAGAAACGGTTGCATGATCCGCGCCAGTTCCTTGTTGGCGTCTTTTTCGGTCGTTTGGCCTGTGGACTTCATAAACCGCTTGCCGCCGATCTGCCACACGGCATAGAAGGTGCCCTTCTTGCCCCTCACAATCAACCAACCTTTGCGCGTCTTCATTGTCTTGCCCTTCCCTTCATTTGTTGGCGCAAGAATAGGGTCAAAAAGTAGGGGTGTCAAGGGCAAAAGGATAGCAGTCCGATACGTTTACCCAATAAACAATGGCATTGCTATTGACTCTTAATCAGCGGGTCCGGGGTTCGAGCCCCCGCACTTCTACCAGTACTTTCCCTTAACAACCAAGTTTGGGGGTGCTGGTTTCCGTTCAACACCATTAGGATCAACACCGGCTCGATTGCACCACCGTAACACGGTGTCTTAGTGTGCCGGCACTCGAAAGGACTCAGCATCGATCGTGCGCATGGCCAAGAGAACGTTTCGCACCCCTGAGAACCGTGAGCCCAACAATAGCTCTCTTTTCGCCTTGCGAATGCCTTGATCGATGTTTGACAGATAAATCACCGTCGTCATTTCTCTTGGCATAGCGACTGCTAAACATATACCTGTATCGGAGTCACCTGCATGGGTCTGCAAAAAGGATTATCGAAATGAAAACGACCAGAATGGGCTTTACGCTGCTGGAAATCATGATTGTGGTCGCCATTATCGGCTTACTTGCGGCCATCGCCATTCCTTCGTTCATGAAGGCCCGGACCACTTCGCAACAGAAGGCTTGCATCAATAATCTGCGCCAGATTGAATCCGGAAAAGAGCAGTGGGCACTCGAGGCGAAACGGAAGCAGAACGACGCCTCCGATGCGACCGCCATCAACGAGTATCTGAAGAAAACACCCTTCTGTCCCGCTGGCGGAACCTATTCGTACAATGTCATTGGAACGGATGCCGCCTGTTCGATGACGTATCCCATTGCCCACAGGCTGTAAGCGCGCCGCGCAGGCGTCAGGCACCAGAATGGTCCCGATAATGGGGACCATTCTTTTTTTGTCACCCCTGGGCCGTTCTCAGCGCCCGGTAATCGATCTTGCCGGTGCCGAGGGTGGGAATCTTGTCGAGTCTGCGGACGATTCGGATGTTGTGGAGGGACGACAGCCCCGCCACCTTGATCTGGTTGTTCACCTCCTCGCGATCAAGATCGCGAACGGTGAACAAGATCAGTTCGGGGTTTGGTTCGGCCGCACTCGCCTCCACCGCCAGGACCGGATCCGAATCCGTTGATCTGCCATAGTGGCGCATCAGCACCTCTTCGATGGCTGGCAACGAGATCATCTCTCCCCCCAGTTTCACAAAACGTTTGAGCCGTCCGACAAACGTCAGAACCCCCCCCAGGCCCTCCACCACCAGGTCGCCGGTCCGATACCACAGCCTTCCCTCAAACCCGGCAAACGGTGATGGTCCGTCGTAGTTCAGGTAACCACCGAAAATACTGGGCCCACGCACCAACAGCATTCCCGGACTCCCCGGCTCCACACGTCGGCCTGTCTCTTGATCCAGCACAGCATACTCCACACACGGCAGTACCTTGCCGATCGTTCCAGCTTGCGGAACCTCATCATCACCCAACGCCACCGCCGGCGAACACTCGGTGATGCCATAGCCTTCAATCACCTTGAGTTGAGGACACAGGCGCCCGACCGCTTCATAGACCTGCGCGGGGCATTTTTCCGCCCCCGAGATCACGGCCCGTAAGGTGGCCAGTTCGTCGCCTTGCACGGCACGCAAGATCCCCGCCAGGAAGGTGGGTGTGCCCACCAGCAGAGTCACACGGTACGCCTCGATCAGTCGCGCCAGGACGGCCCCCTCCGTCGGATTCGAATGGTAAGCCACCGGCACCCCGGCGCAGAGCGGTAGAAGCAGGGTGGCCGTCAGTCCAAACGAGTGAAACGGCGGCAGGATTCCGATGAGACGATCCGCCGGACCAAACCGGAATACGGTACACACATCGCGCAGATTCGTCAGCAGGTTCTCATGCGTCAGCGGCACTGCCTTGGGCAGACTTTCGGACCCGCTGGTGAACAGAACGACGGCTGTTCGCGGAGGCTTCACGTCCCCGAGCGTGCGTCGCCACCCCACCCTGGCCCCCATCCAAGCCGCCAGTTTTCGCGAAAGACTAAGGCCACGTCCGACATCCTCCAGCATCACCAGGCGAGCCTTGAGCTCACCCAGACTGCCGGCCTGTGCTTCAATCTTCTGCACGACTCGTCCGGAGGTCAGCACCCCTTTCACGCCCAGCAGATCGAGGGAATGGGTCATGTTCCGCGCCCCCACCGTCCAGTTGACCATCACCGGGATCTTTCCGGCAAAAAGCGTCGCCAGATACGCCACCGTCGCGCCCACTGACGCCGGTAACATGAGCCCTACGTAGTCGCCCGGAATCCTGGCAATCGCGGGCCGGAGCGCCAGGATCGCCGTGATGATATCCCGATAGGTTTTCACACCGGACACCTGATCGGCCAGAATCACCCGATCCGGGCAACATCGAGCCTGATCAAGAAATACGGTCGTCAACGCATCGCCTTTCGGAATGCTCGCCCGGTGGCTTGACCGCTCCGGAGTCGCCGCTATTCCGGAGCCGCCGGGGGAAGCGAACCACGGGGACGGAATCGGCTTCAGTGCCACGGACGCCGTTGCCACCACATGGCCGCGGGCCGCCAACAACACGTCGCCCACCGTTTCAAGTCCGGTCCCATCACCTACGGCGAACCCGAATTCCGATTGCACCCACACAGCCAGTTCGACAATCGAAAGACTGTCAAGATTCAGGTCAGCAGCCAGGCGTTCATCATCGTGAATCGTCGCGCGCCCAGTAAGCTTCCGGAGTTGGCGGAGAACCTGTTCACGTGTGGCCGCAGGTACATCCTGAACCTCGCCCGAACGTCTACCCGTCGAGGGTTCCGGCACCGGACGCGGTCCACCCTTCTCCCATATCGTATACGGCACATAGGTATTCGGCGGGGCCCCCTCATTATAGAACCGTTCCATGAACCGGTTCAGTTCACTCCGGCTGGAATGGCGGGGCAGATCAGCGGGTTCGCGCAACTCGACCGTCACCTCGCGTCGGGGGGAAAAGAAGAGCCCGTTGGCCAGCAGGACTCTGGCCGCCTTCCTCATGACCCGGCCGAGTTGCGGCGCGGCACCGCCCGCCCGGCTGAAGGAACTCCCCCACAGTCCGCGCGTGCGCACCAGCACCACACGGATATCCGGTGCCCGTCGCAAAATGGTCTCCACCGCGCTGGCCGCGGCCAGGTTCTCGTAACGGCCTTGCATGATGTGGCCCGACGGGTAGATCAACACATTTTCGCCCGCAAGCAGCGCCGCAATGCATCGGTCAAGTCCCTGCGCCACTTCATCCCGGCAGGCATCTCCATACACCACGGGGTCGGGGATAGTCAGCGTCTGCATGCGCGCCGCCAACCAACGAATCACGGGGCGTCCCACCTGATCCTGATCGGCCAGCGGTCGGGGTCTGAACCGTGGATAGAGCTGTGACACCACAATGACCGGATCGACCAGTCCCGGATGATTGGGGAGAAACAGAATGCTGGACGTCCCCCGCCGCGCGATCTCGTCGAGACCGGTCACACGAAGACGGTATCGCAGCTTCAGCAGACTCAGAACCACCAGCCGGATCAACAGGTTCACCGTCCTTTCGCCTCCCGTCGTTCCTCCCGTCGGTACAGTCCAAACAGGATCACGCTGACCAGCATCGCCCCGATGCCAAGGATACCGAACGATACGGTCGGAGCCCACCGGGCATTCAGTTGGTTGGCCACCAGACCTGATAGCAGAATCCCTCCAAACACGACGAAGTTTGCCGCCGCCCACACCGCACCTTTACGCTCGCGCCGGGGCCGTACCTGAAGAAAGCTTTCCATAGGGACGATCATGGCGCCCCCCAGCAGACCCAGCAGGAAGACGCCTGCGAACAGCAGCGGCAACTGCAGACCTGTTGGCCACAGCGGTACGGTGGCCACGCCTCCCATCGTAACGGCCAGCCCTATCCCCAACGGGCCGACCAGCCGGTACCACCGGGCCCCATGCACCAAACGGCTGCTCGCCAATCCGCCGGCTCCAAGACCCACCAGCTGACTGACCAGCAGCGCGCTGGTCATGGCTTTACTGAGGTGAAACTGCTGCAGGCCCATGGGATTGACCAACAGGATTTGAAGTGAGCCGAGAAACCAGATGAACACGTTGGCGCCGATGGAGAGCGCCAGCAAGGGATCCTGCCGGGTAGCCAGCAGGTCGCCGACCGTGTGAATCGGACCGGTCCACGGAAACCGCGCTGAGGGATCAGCCGCCGGTCTACGGACCACGCCATAGCTGACGGCAACCCCCAGGACGGCCATGCCGACAACCGTTCCCGCCACGAGCAGTCGTCCTACATCCACCCCCCACCAACCTGTTCCGGGCTGATCCAGAAGGACTCCCGCCATTCCGATGCCCGCCAGAATCCCCACCGTGATCAGCACGCGGAGGACGCCGTTCGCGCGGGGAACATGCGATTCCGGATAGAGCTCCGGAAGGGACCCGTTCAATGCGGGACTGAAGAGGGCCGCCTGTAACCCCATAATCAGCAGCATGGTGAACATGAGGATCCAGTTCCCGATCACCAGCCCCGCCGCCCCGAACAGCATGGCGACCAGTTCAATCCACTTCGCCGCGATCACCACATGGTGCTTGGAAAACCGGTCCGCACACCAGCCGGCCGGAGCCGCAAACACCAGAAACGGCAGAGTGAAGGCCATCAGGGCATACCCTTGCAGTTCGCTGCGGCCGGCGGCAACCGCCAGCATCATGGCCGCCTGCTTGAAGAGATTGTCGTTAAACACCCCGAGGAAGTAAGCCGACGCCATGCAGGCGAAGGTACCGCGGGCGTTGCGGAGGTCAGGCTCGGTATAGGCCGACGGATGGGAGGTTTGCATAATGAATAATGACTTCGAGCTTCCCTTTGGTCTGGCAGTATGTAGCATGATGGCACGCCATTCAACACTGGAACCATGCGCCTGTTTGATGCCCATTGTCATTTGCAGGATGAACGCCTGCTGCCTCACCTCGAGGCCGTCATATCGCGGGCCTCGTCAGCAGACGTGACAGGCATGATGTGCTGCGGCAGTGCCGAGTCAGATTGGGGCCAGGTCCGCGACCTGGCACAACGCTTCCCGCAAATCAGAGCCTCATTCGGTCTTCATCCGTGGTATGTGGGGGACCGCAGTCCAGCCTGGCTGGAAACATTGCGCCGGTTTCTGACGGAGTTGCCATCGGCCGTGGGCGAGATTGGCCTCGATCACAAGCTCGACCAGAGCACCTTCGAGGATCAGGAAACCGTGTTCCTCGCGCAACTCAAGCTCGCCCGCGAACTGCACCGCCCGGTCTCCATTCACTGCCGGCAGGCCTGGGGCTGCCTCCCAAACCTGCTCGACAGGCATGGCTGGCCTGAAGCGGGCGTGATGTTCCACTCATTCTCAGGATCGAAGGAGATGATCCCGGCTCTGACACAGCATGGCGCACGGTTCTCATTCTCCGGATCCGTCACACACGTCCGCAATCTCCGTGGACGAGCCGCCCTGGCCGCCGTTCCACTGGATCGCCTGCTTATAGAGACAGATGCCCCCGATATCCCTCCTGCCCTGCCGCCGGAGGCCTTTGCGCTGGCAACAGACAGCGGCCCCCTCAATGAACCTGCGCATTTGCCCTTCGTCCTGAGAACGGCCGCCGAAATCAGGGCCGTGAAAGTGGAGGCTTTGGCCGACGCCACCTGGGAGAACGCGGTTGCGCTGTGGCCCTGACCGAGGGAGGCGGAAGGCAAGAACCGCCGGCCCTCTGCCTTCCTCCCCTTCACTCTCCCCCGGCCTCGGCCAGGATTCTACGATACTCCTCAGGGCTTTGCAGGGTCTGCCCCTTCGTCTCCTTCAAAAAGTAAACGCTCACCAGCGATACCACCGCAAGCGCCAGCAGCAGGGCAAACACGGAGGCATAGGCAGACGGCGGGTAGAGGGTCCCCCCTTGCGTCACACGGACCTGGTCTTTGAACCGGTCCAGGATCACCCCGGTCGCATTGCCGATCGCCCCGGCACCAAGATAGGACAGGCCATTCATCAAGGAGATCGCGACCGCCACTGAATCGGGCCGGTTCAGTTCCTTCATCGTCGCCGTCAATGCCGGAGTGGAAAGCATGGCGCCGGCCATCAGCAGGTAGGCCACAAGAAACACCCAGCCTCCCTTCTCGTACACGACACCCCAGAGCAACAGGGCCACAGCCGCCACCATGAACCCGCATGCCAGCAAGACCCACGGTTTGCGCCGATGTCCTGTCCAGGGCAGCAGCAGACTGGCCCCGAAGGCACAGACAGCCGTCGTGGCAATCATGATCGTCGTGAACGTGGCGGCGGCGGCAGAACTTAGACCGGCAAAGTCCTGCAGGAACTTCTTCCCGAGAATAGTCTGAATGACGAAATAGATGGGGAAATTGAACGAAACGATCAGGAGCACCGGAGCATTCCGCCGGTTCCGCAACACCTCGCCAAGCGAGTTCAGGAAATGGCCGCTTCGAGGGGGGCTGAAGTGATTAAACCGGCGCAAAATGCGCCAGGCCACGAATAAGGCGGTGGCCATCACCGCCGCAATCCCCAGCAACGCGGCCCGCCAACCGAACGCGGTCACCAGTCGCTCGAACGGGAGCATGCCGGCCAGCCCCCCTGAATAGCCAACCAGCAGCGTCACCCCAAGGACACCCGCAAATTGCTGAGCAGGGAAAAGCAGACAAGCCTCCTTAACAACGCACAGATACATCACGCTGCCGCCCAGTGCGGTCAGGATCCGGCTCGCATACAGCATCGCGGGTGACTGGGAGAGAGGAAAAAGCGCTGCGCCGATCGTCATGGCCACGCCGCCGACCAGCAGGGTGCGGATGCCCCCGAACCGATCCACCGCGACACCGACGAACAACTGCACGCCGCCATAGACGTAAGTGAACACGGCCGCCAGAGCCGTCACCGCCGCCGCGGTCAGGTGCATGTCCATCTGAATCTCATTGAACATGGTCCCCGGAATGGCCGCCCGCTGGAAGTAAGAGAAGAAGTAAATCGACAACATGGCGAACAGTGCGGCCAGTCGGGAGTGCCTGTCCGGCAGCGTGCTAGTTATTCGGGTCCATGTCATGAGCATCGATCACAAACCGTGGTCAAACAGAGAAGGCCTGCGCCAAGCACCGACGCCACAATGACGCAAGTGGTCCCGACCCCCCATATCGGGACGAACAGTACTCCCATAAGCATTCCGCCAAGCGCCGATCCCCAATAATCCGCCACACCGGTTGTCGAGGCCGCACGGGCCCGCGATAGTCCCATCGACCGAAAAACGCTGTTCGCTCCGACAAACTGCGCACCGACCACCGCCCCGACGACCACCAGCATCAGGTAGATCATTCCCGGCCCACACCGTGGGCCAGAAGCCAGCGCCGCCACCAGGCGGGGTAACGCCAGGGCCACTGCCAATAACGCGGCGTTAGCCAGAACCATCCCCCGTTGCACGGTCCCGGGTGAGAACGCCTCCCACCGCCGCGCCAACCCGGCTCCGACAATGGATCCCAACATGAAGATCCCCACCATCAGCCCCACCCGGCTATAGACATATCCATACAGCCCCTGAAACACGTAAATCAGGATCAGTTCCAACGCAACGCCGCAGAATCCAATTCCGGCCATCGCCAGAAGAACGGCATGACGCCGACCCGTGCGATTCCGCGAGGCACGACCAGCAGCCCAGCAGGCAATACCCCCCAGCATAATGGCCGAGCACAACTTCCAGTGAGGAACCCGCTCGATTCGAGAAAGCAGCGGTGACAACGGCGACCCGCTGTACCGGGTCCATAACGCCAGAGTGTAGTAATAGGAGACAGGCCGCAGGAGTGTATTCATCTCCGCCGGTGCGGCCATCAGCCGCTGCTTGGTTCGACTCATTTTCTCGTCATCAATCTCATCCGCGCCGAGAAAATACTCAGGTAGAAAATACCGGGTGGCGACGGACGCCGTCCTCCAGCGCTCGACGAGCACCTCGCGCTCAAACGTCAAAACGCCCTTCTCACCGGCGGCAAAAAAATGCAGAGGCGCGCCGCTGGTCACCTGCACGTCTTCAAACACCGCGCCGAGCGCTCTGTAGATTGAGGCCGCCAGCCGCGACGCCTCGCGCTCCAGCTGTTCAGACCCCTCTACCGAGGTGTGCATGAACCCGCCGGGCGCAAGCAGACGCCGTACGTTTTCGTAGAACTCCCGGGTGTAGAAGCGGTTCTGCCCACCCGTGAGCGGTTCCGGAGCATGCACAAGGATAACGTCGAAGACTTCGCGGCAGGTGGCAACAAAAAAGGGCCCATCCCGGACCACCCGCTGAAGGCGTGGATCCCGATCCAGCGCGGCGGCGACCTCCGGCACGGCGCGCCTGACCATGGTGCCCACCCCGGGGTCCAAATCCACCTGCACCAGAGTTTCCAGGGGATACTTGAGCAGTTGCGATACCTCTCCAAGGGGATTCCCCCCCAGCAGCAACACACGACGTGCGTGAGGATTCTGGGCCATGATGAACGCCACAGCCAGTTCGCTACTCCTCTCATCGGGAAAGGAAAACAGAACCTGGCCATCACCGTACAAGGTAAACTGGCCGTCGGATTCGAGCAGGGCCAGATTCTGATAGCGTGTGTCGAATGAACTGACCATTCGACCGCTGGTGGCTTCACCCCCGACCCGACGCACGAGCCCAAAGCTCCGCCAACGAGCTTCCACGGTCAACCGCTCGAGGCCATTCAGGCAGGACGGCACGACCGCGGGCAGCACCACCAACCCAACCGCCGCGGGCAGGAGATAGCGACGCCACTTCGTTTCCGAGACCAGCCCCGCCCCCAGCAAAGCCAGACCGGAACCCATGGCGGCCACATGCAGCCCTCCCAGGCGCCCGACCAATAGAAACGAATACCCCACCCCACCCAGAAAACTTCCCACGGCCTCCGCGGTATAGACCGCGTACGCAGTTGAACCGACCGACCGCGTCCAGACCCGGCAGGCGGCAGGAAACAGCACACCGGTAGGAATCGCAATCGGGGCCAGCGCAACGGCGGCCATCACGAAAACGAGTGGCAGGGAAACGTATTGACCCGCCCCACCCCGTGCAAGGCCTCCACCGAGACGCAGAAAGACGATCACGACGGGGAGCAGCAGCGCCAGCAGGACCAGCAAACCCACCATTACACGGCAGGACTGAAGCCTGTCCCCAACCCTTTCGGAGAACCTCCCCAACCCCATGCCGGCTCCCATTGACAAGAGCCAGACGGTGAAGACCACGCCCATCGTCAACTCGTTGCCCAGGCACACCACCGTCAACTCACGCATCACGGCCATCTGGGCCAGCAGCGTGGAGCCCCCCAGACACATCATGGCGGCAAGGAGCTTCATGCCTCCTATTCCGAAAGGACGGCACTCTCAAACACCTTGAACCGGGCACCTTCCCGCCAGGCTTGGGGATCCAAGCCGGCTTTCAGAGAGAGAGAGGTCAACGTCTCCTCCACGGTCCACCCCTGCTCCGTTGCCACTTCCGGCAGGTAGACGGCTCGATGATTGCCTTTCTCCATGATGATGCCTTGTTGACCGATCTTGAAATCTTTGTACGAGGGAATATCGCGGATCGGGCTCAGAATGGAGACATCAATTGAAATCAGGGGGAGTTCATCCGCCCGCACCGGCAGAAAACGGGGATCCCGAAGAGCCGCATTGATGGTGTTGTTATGGACCGATCGGAAAAGGGGCTCCACCGGGGCCAATGACCCAATGCAGCCACGTAGTTCCCCTCGAATCTTCAGGGTCACAAACGTGGCGGTAGCGGTCTTCATCAGGGTCGTGAGGTCGTAGGCGTCGAAAGAAAAGGGATCCTTCTCACCCGCCACACACCATCCGAGTGTATCTCTGGCAATTGCGAACAGCGTCTTCTTCTCAGCCGCGGTTAACCCCGGCGTCCACTCTCCACTGCGATGCTCTTTCATGATTGTACCCTCCTTTGATCTTTCTTTTGCAGACACTCTTTCACACTCCTTGGGGTCTTCGCCTCGCGAAAAGAACCCGATGGCCGCATACGAGACCGAGTTGTCGTAGTTTCCCACCACATCGCCGGACGTCGCGGTGTTCAGCACACGCCCGTTGACAGGCCGCTCGCTGAGCCTAAGCGCCTCCATCAGGATACGGATCGGCATCTCACCGCAGATGGTGTCTCCTGTGGTGCGACAGTGCTCGGCAAACCCTTTGGCATCCAGAGTCGCGATCCTTTCTCCAGCAGTACCCAACCACGCCCGTAAACGCTGCGGCACCTCTTCCGAAAAAGGGAGAAAGTCGTAATGGGGACCGTAATGGGTGAAATCAGACGAGGCAATCAGAAGAGTATTGGAGTCAAGACAGCCCGATAGCACCTTGGCCAGACGGCTAATCTGGGCCGCGTCCAACCGCCCGCAAACCAGCGGAACGAGCTTGAAGGTCCTGGCGGTCTTCTGGAGAAAGGGCAGATGAACCTCGACGGCATGCTCCCGTGCCTCCGCCCCCGTGATCGAAAGAAAGCCGTCTTTTTCGCGCCATGCGTCGCACACGGACCGATCGATGACCACGTTTCCGAGCGGCGTCGCGTAAGCCGTCAGGCCAGGCTCCGGAAGCAATACTCCCCGGAGCAACACGTGGTGGCTGGGGGCAAGGATGATGACCCGCTCGTACTGGCCACTCGAGATGAGAGAGTAAACGCTTGCCGCGCAGGGGCCTGAGAACACATAACCCGCGTGGGGCACAACCGCCGCCACAAGTGGTCCGGGGACTGCCGGATGCGATGCACCATGCAGGAGTCTGTCGACCTGGAGATCGAGCGCCACGGGCATTCGTTCATAGAAAGCGCCCGCCAAGGCGGGCGGCCTGACGCCATCCGCTTTCGTATACCCGGCGACCAGTACCGCCACCATCAACAGCCCGAACCGGAAACCCTGCATGCGTCTCCTTTCTGTGGCCACCGCTACCCGCCGGGACCAAGGCACGACTCAGGGCGACTTTTCGCCCCCGCCCGGCAGCACGGCATTCATGCTGCCCGTGCGATAGCCTTCGAGGTCCGCCGCCACGTAGAGAAAACCGGCCTGCTTGGCCGCTTTGACGACCTGCGCCCGGACGGGCGGATCGCAAAGCCGACCAATCTCCGCGGAGTCAACCTCGATCCGCGCCACGTCGCCATGATGACGCACCCGCAGTTGCCTGAACCCCAATTGGCGAAGGGAATGCTCCAAGACCTCCACCGCCTGGAGTTTGGCAGGGGTGATGACCGTCCCGTAGGGAATACGCGAAGCCAGACAGGCAAGGGACGGCTTGTCCGCGGTAGAGAGCCCCAGACGTCGGGAGACTTCCCTCACATCGTTCTTGCTGAACCCCGCCTCCAGCAGAAGACTGCGGACACCGCCCTCGCGCAGCGCGCGACGACCGGGACGGTGGTCGCTCAGATCATCCAGCGTACTGCCGTCCACCACAACGTTCAGGCCATTGTCTTTCGCGGCCTTCCACACCAACTCGACAAGCTCCTGCTTGCAGTAGTAGCACCGGTCGGGTGGGTTGTCGGCGAAAAGAGAATTGTCGATCTCATGCGTGACGATCTCAACCTGCCTGATCCCGAGTTGGCGCGCCAGGTCGGCGGCCTCTTTCCGTTCCCATTCCGGATACGTAGGTGAAAGCGCCGTCACCGCCAAAGCCCGATCCTTAAGCACCTGAACAGCCACAGCCGCCAGGAACGTGCTATCGACACCTCCGGAGAAGGCAACGGCCACGCCGCCCGTCTCACGAAGCAGTTCCTGCAGTTTCTTGTACTTGTCATCGATACTGGGCATTGATGCTCTCCAAAAGGAACGATCTCTTCACCCGGGTCACGGGTTCACTCCGCGAGGCCTCAGGTAAACCACCACGGCCGCTGATGGGCTGTTGGAGGCTGCCACCGTCCAGGTCTGCCAGGCGGTGCTCCCCGGTCCACCCCCGCCGAACTCCGACCGGATCACCCAGCCGTCCGAGGGCGATCCCCCCACAATCGCGCGCGGATCGACCCCCAGCAGGACCTCACTCACCACCGTTTCCATCCGCAGGCGAGCCCCATCCACCAACTGGGACATCCGTTCCGCGCGCAGCGTCTGGACATGAACTCGGGCCAGCATGGTGACGGCCATCGTAACAACCGCCAAAGCGATCAACGCTTCAAGCAAGGTAAATCCCGCCCGGCGGTCCGAGTTCATACCGCCTCACAAAGCGGAACTGGTGATATCGCCCGCTTCACCCGTCCCGCCTTCCTCGCCGTCGCTGCCATACGAAATAATCTCGAAGGGCTCGTTTTCTCGTCCCGGGGCCAGATACACATAGGGGTTGCCCCATGGGTCATCGGGCAGATTTCGGCTTTCGAGATAACCTTCGGCCGGATAATCCTCGGGTATCGGCCCGGTTTCCGGCCGCGTGCACAGGGCCTCCAACCCTTGAGCCTGGGTCGGCACCTGGCTGTGGGCCGTGCGGTACATCTGTATAGCCGTCTGGAACGTCTTGACCTGGGAGCGCGTCGCTTCAATCTTGGCCTTGCGCACGAACTGGTACAGTGACAATCCCACCGTGCCGGACAGGATGCTGATGATCACAATCGCTATCAGGATTTCAAGTAACGTGAACCCGCTTTTCCGATACATGCCAGACTCCTCTGTTTCGAATGACCAGCCGCGCCTCACTCACTTTCTTCGCCACCGAGTTGCCCACCGCAGAACTTCTCATAGAGCGCATCAAGTTTGCTCATATAGTAAGGCACATTCTCATCCCGCTCAACGGGATTCCACTCGGAAACCATTTTCGCCGCCGCATGCACGGAAACGCTCTTCTTTGTTCCCGTGACATAATACGACAGTTGGTCCCCTGCCCGGTAGTCCCGACCTGACTTTAGGGCCAGTTCATAGGCGGCATTGCGGGAGCGGCTCTTCTGCTCGATCTTTGCCGCATACGTGGCGGGAGCCTCCAGTAAAGTTTCCGTCTTCGCCAGCTCGCTTACCGGCCATTCGTGCTGCAGAATCGCCCGCTCAAAGGTTGCCTTCAGTTCGGCGAGGTCACCTTCCCTCTCCTCCAGCTTGATCCGCACGAGTTCGCGCAGGAATCGCCGCTGGAAGGGTTCCAGGCCTCGTGATTTCAGCGCCGCTCCCTTGATCACGATCTCGCCATTCGCCCCAAGCAAGGCATAGTTCTTCATCCTGTAACTGAACATGGCCACATAGGCATCGTCAAATTCCACTTCGATGCCCTCGGGCAAGGAAGTCTCGAAGGCTTTCCGGAAAGCCGCCTGTCCGGTGCCCGTCTCCGCCGGAGGCGGGACAAAGTAGATGCCATCGGTATCGATCTCGACAGGTTGAGCCCCATGTTCTCTCAGCCAATCGATCATGGTCCGCAGGAGTTGCCGCCCCTCTGCGGCCACCCGCTCCGCTGCATCGAAATCGCTAAAACGCGCCTGTTCAAATCCGAGATAGCCATAGAAGGAATTGATCAGCACCTTGAAAGTCGCCTGCAGGGCGTCATGGTGCAGGCGTTCAGCGGCCGTGGGAGCTAGGCGTGCCCGAGTCCGGGCTTCAAGCCTGAACCGGCGCAGTTGATCCAGAAGACGGTGGAAAACGGCCAACCCGTCGTTTCGGGGCTCAATGCGCCGGCTGAGCATCAATGACGGGTATAACGAGCGTACGTCGCAATGATGAACATTCCTAATGACTCCGGCGATGAACATGTCCGTGTATCCGCCGCTGAACGGACGTGCCCTGTCCGGATAGGGCAATGATGTGCCCTGCCTTAAATACTCCCTCAGCATCATGGCGTCGATCTTGGTCGCATTTCCGCGCACACAGATGTTCTGGTAGGAGAAAGGAATCATCTGGGCCTGCACGAATGCGCTTTGGGACAGTAGTCGACTAAGCGCCTCGGTCTCCTCAACATCATGCCCGGCATAGCGCATCACGGTCTCCGGGCTTTTGCGGAATTCGGAGGAAATCGCAGACCCCTCGATGTAGACCCGGCTGGGTCTGGAGAGGCTGAAATGCCGGGCCACTTCCTTCAATCCATACCCCTCGAGGGACCGGTGACTGACATCATAGGCCTGCACGAGAAAATACGTATCGACAATGTGCCGACCGAACACCTCAAACCGGGAGTAGGACAGCGTCCGCTCGCCCACCGAGAACCGGCTCGGTCGAACCGAAGGAAGACTGCCGTCGCGCCCGATCGCCAACCTCACGCCAAGCCGCCCGGCACGAGCCATCAGGTAAGGCAGATCGAAGTTAAAGATATTATGGCCTTCGATCACATCCGGATCCCGTTCGCGAACCATCTCCACAAAGCGCTCCAGCAAGGCGCGCTCATCCAACTCTGCGCCGGAGAGAACCTGGGTCCAGCCTGTCTGATCGGCCATGGCAATGGCGATAATGCGATCGCCTTCCCGCCCGGCGTTGCAGAACTCGAATCCTTCAGTCGTATAACACTCGATATCGACCTGCATCCGCCGCAGTTCATCGAAGGGCAACCCCTTGAACAAGGTTCGCCCGGACTGCATGAGATACTGCTGCACGGGATCATTGATCAGGAAATATGGAGCCGCAGGATTTCCGGGCGGGAGACCTGTGTGTTTCACCAGCCACGCCTTGGCCGTCTGGCAGGCTTTCCAGGTGGGAAACGTGACCTTCCAGCGAAAGGGCGCTTCCCCTTTCAGTATCGTCGCGACGGCCTCACGTAATGGCGGCCCTTGGAGGAGTTCCTCCTGGGCAAGGATAAGAAAGGGTGAAAACGCATCGACGATGGACTCGGTCGCGCCACCACGTCGCACAAACAACGTCATGGCATCGGGTTGCCCATGACGCAGGAGGGGCTCGACCGCGACAATGGCGGGATCGGCATGGGCACCGGTCAACAGTGGATCATTCAGCATACGCATTGCCTCGGGATCAGCGCTCCAACGCCCGGCGGACGCCGTCCGGTCCCTGATCTCGAAAGGGGCGGCGCTTAGTTCCGCTGCGCCGATCCCATACGCACATTCGGAAGGGCCGTCAGCCACATCTGAAAGGTCGCACGGTAATCATCGTCGCGGACGGACCCGTCATCCCGGGTGTACCCGGGCAGGAAGCTGCCGCCCACCCTGAATACCAGGCAGTCGAGCGTACGGGTCAGATACAGGCCCTGCTCCTCGAGACGTGAATTCTCAAACTCATATCGATCGTAAACGCCGAAGGCCCACTTCTTGTTGGGTGCAAAAGACAGATCAGCGGACAGGAGATTGCTTTCATCGAGCCGGCTCCGGTGCTCGACATCCGCTTTCCAGACCTCGCCTGACACCCGGGTTCTGGCATTAAACGTCTCGAGTTCGCCGCCATACGTGTCGTAGCTGCCATCCATGAACACCTGCCACCAGGACGCAAGGTGGAACTCGGAGTTCAGCCCGACGCTGGAGAGCGGTTCATCCGTTTCGTCTTCCAGGTCGTAGGTTGTGAACACATCCAGGTCCATGATGTCGTCCACTCGCATGCCGTGCTTGGTCTGCATCTTGTTACGAACACCCATCGCCACCGTACTCTGTTTGTCCAGAGAATCGACGCTGTCGAACTGGTAGAGTGAATCTGGAGTCAGGTTCGGCTCGGGAATAAAGGTGTAATTCGCGTACGGCTCCACCACGTGCCGTAGTCCCGTTCCAAAAATGTTTTCGTCGTTGTTCAGAACCTTGAACGCCTGGAAAGACGATTCGAGGCCCAACTCCATCAACGCCCGCACATCGCTGCCCAGGACAAGGGTTTGCACCGTGGCATTCGTTTGTGTTCGCGAGGTTAGCACGGGGGTGATCACGCCTCCCGGGCCGGTGACCATGTTGGTCGTCACGACCTGGACAACCTGCGTCACCGTGGAGCGTTCCACCGTCTCGGAATAATAGGTGGCGCGAGCTCCCGCACGCGGGATGAGGTTCAGGAAACCAAAATGGCGAGTCGGCCAGTAGATCCTGTGCGCGGTATCGAGCCGGGCGGAAGAATAGTCTTCGTCATCCCCGTTAACGTCATTGACCTTCCGCAGGTAGGCGACCGAGTTTCGGCTTTCGTAATACAAGGGCGAATCGCCGAGCTGTTGCCGGTTCATATCCAGCGTTGCCTCCGGTACACGGTCAATGGACGTGTAGAAGTCGTTCAACCGGGCATACGTGGATAGCCCGAGCGTCATGTCATCGCCACGGTGGGTGAGGGTGGCAAAGTTCTGCGGCTGGTAGCCGACCCGGTGCTCGCTGTCGAAGAAGTCTTCCATGACGAAAGGATCGCTCAGGTAGCTGGCATCCGACAGGAAGTAGTCCCTCGCCGTGAGACTCTGACTATGCTGGAAGCGGAACCGGTAACGCTGTGCCTCGACCAGGTCAGAATTATCGTACTCGGCATCGTCTTTGACGCCGTCGTCATTCATGTAGTACCCGTAGATCCGTCCGTGGCCGGCGTCCTGCGGCAGCAGCCATCCGACTTCCTGCCCGAGGGCGGGACCCCGCTTGCTGCGGTAATCGAGATGCGTCACCGCCCGCAAAGACGGTGAGAGCCAATACTTGGCCGAGGTCAGAAGGAATCCCCCCATCCGTTCCCGGTACCCCACTTCAGCGCTGAATCCCACCGCCTGATCGCTGAGCGACCGGTACCAGAACGGGGAGTAAAACACGGGAACCCCCCCCAATCGCACGACGGTATGCCGACCGACCATCCGTTCCCCGGGAGCCACCCTCAGTTCCCGGCAGGAAATCGTGTAATGGCAGTCCGAATCGCGGTTGGTGCAGGTGGTGACCACAGCGCGTTTCAGCAGGTACTCCATCTTGTTGGTCATCACCGCGGCTTCGGCCTTCACGAAGAAAGGCTCGAAGGTCGAGTCGAACTCCCCGGTCTGCCAGAGCCCTGAAGCGAGGTTGTAGCGCATGTAGTCACCGCGCCACACGTTCTTCTGCCTGGTGAAGACAACATTCCCCCGCGCTTCAATATCGTGCGTCACGGTGTTCAACTGGATACTGTCCGCCTTCAGTTCCTCCCCTTCGCGGGTGACGATGACGTTGCCGCTCGCCACAATGAGGTTACGCGCCCGGTTATACTCCATGCTCTCGGCCTTGATATCCACGGGAATCGTGGAGGTGGCAATTCCCGAGAGGCCGTCCATGGGACCAAACGGACTGGATGCGGCCCAGCCGGCAGTCGCCAGAAATGCCAGCAACGGCAGGACAATCCAAGCTGATTTCATTGGTGACACTACTCCTTACCCGGCCCCATCGGGAGCAAATGGACTCGCCCGACCTCACCGAAACGCCGCGACAATACACCATCGTTTCGCACCATGCCAGTGCGAACCGTCTTGAGTCCTGATCCCGTCGTGGTCCGCTTAGGCCGGCCGTGCGGCCGTCGTGGTGAACAGCATGTCCCCCGTGTCGGCGTTACGCACATCGAAATCCTCGACATGGCGCACACTGTCCGCCCGAAAACTGAGATACCCCGCGAACTTCGTCTCCAGATCCATCAGAATGGCCTCGTCTTCCTTCCTCAGGCGCTCCAGCACCGTCGGATGTACAACGATCTGAAGCTTCCGGCTCTGTCCGGCATCTTTGAAGCGGCGCATCAGCGCCACAATCTGGCGCTGAATCTCCACGCTCATCGAGAGCGGCGATTTCACACTGCCGCGCCCCTTGCAGTACGGGCAGTCCACATACATGGACGACAATACCCCCTCATCCACACGTTGACGGGTCATTTCCAGCAACCCCAGGTGGGAGATGGGCAGGATATTGGTTTTTGCCTTGTCACGGTGCAGGGCATCCTTGAGGACTTTGTAGACGGAGTTGCGGTTCTTCTTCTGCTTCATGTCGATGAAGTCAATGACGATCAGTCCGCCGACATTCCTCAGGCGCAACTGGCGGGCCACCTCATCCGCCGCCTCCGTGTTAACTTCCAGGATCACCTCCTCCTGTTGCGCCCCCTTGTGCCGCCCGGTGTTCACATCCACCGAGATCAGGGCCTCCGTCTCCTCGAAGATAATGTAGCCGCCCGACTTGAGCATCACCTTCCGCGCGAACGCGTTCTCCAGTTGACGCTCGAGGTTGAAATGCTCAAAAATCGGCACGGATCCTTCGTACTGCTGGATCCTCGACCGGACCCGCCGTGAAATCCGCGACGCCAACTCCTTGACGCTTTCGAACTTCGCGGGATCGTCCACGACAATACGGTCGATATCCTCTGTCAACCAGTCGCGCACCACACGCTCGACCAGATCGAGCTCCTGGTAAAGGCAGCACGGCGACGTTTTCTCCCGGATGCCGGTCTGGATCGAATCCCACACATCCACCAAGGCACGCATATCCCTCACGAAACTGCGTTGCTTGGCCCCCTGGCCGGCGGTGCGCACGATGAGCCCCACTCCTTCCGGCATCGGCATTCGCGCCAACACTTTCTTCAGCCTCTGGCGTTCCTTCTCGTCCTCGATCTTTCGCGATACGCCCTTCAGGTTACTCCCGGGCAACATGACCAGGTAGCGCCCCGGGATACTGAGATTGGCGGTAACCCGCGGCCCCTTGGTGCTGATGGGGCCCTTCGTCACCTGCACGACAATCTCCGATCCCACCGGAAACATCTTGGCGATATCCTGGCTGGAATAACGTTTCTTCTTCTGGGGGTTTCGGATCGTGATATCCTCGGCCACTTCCAGTCGCGCCGCATCCTCCGGAATCATGTCCCAGTAATGCAGGAAAGCGTTCTTTTTCAGGCCAATATCCACAAAGGCCGCCTGCAGACCGTCTTCGAGATTCTTGATCACTCCCCGGTAAATGCCGCCAACGATACGCTCCTCCGTGGGATGTTCAACCTGGAATTCCTCCAGCTTGCCATTTTCCAGGACGGCCACGCGCGTCTCCAGGCTTTCAACATTGATGACGATCTCTCGCTTGTAGCTTTTCTTTCCAAACCGAAATCCAAACATATTCTGACTCCTCTCTTTCTGATGGCAACGGATCAGATCCCTGACCGCCGCACATAGACACTCTGAATCAACCCGAGGGCGAATAGCGTCATCACCATGAAAGTTCCCCCATAGCTAATCAGCGGCAAGGGAATGCCGACAATCGGCACGATGCCGACGGTCATGGCCATGTTGACAAAAATATGCGTGAAGATCATCGTGACCACCCCCACGCACAACACCCGCCCCAACTTATCGCGCGCCACCATGGCCGCGTGGACTCCGCAGGACACCAAGATCCCGTACAAGGCCAGCACAGTGACTGACCCTGCGAACCCCGTCTCCTCCGCAATGACGGAAAAGATGAAATCCGTGGGTGCCACCGTACGTGGCAGAAATCCCAGAAGGTTCTGCGTTCCTTTCAAGAAACCCTTCCCCGTGAGCCCACCCGAGCCCACGGCAATCTCCGACTGACGCTTGTTCCAACCCGTCCCCATGGGATCTTTTCCCGGTTGGAGAAACACTTCAATCCGGTCCCGCTGGTAGGAACTAAGCCGGATCGCCCGGAAGAACCGGTCCTGATGCTCCGGCGTCACCCCCAGCCTCTCAGGGAGCGCGACGGCACCCAGCACCACCGCCACCAGAACCATTCCGCTCAACACCAGCAATGCCAGGGGACGAAGCGCCGCCCCGGCCACGTACAGCATCGTCATCACAACGGGCACATAGACGAGGGCGCTGCCCAGGTCCGGCTCCTTCATCACCAACATCATCGGAACCCCGGCCAGCAGAAACAACCACCAGATGGAGGGGAGTCGCTCGAACTTTTCCGCCGGCGGGCTCAGCAGAGTGGCCCCGGCCATGATCACGGCCAGTTTACCGAGTTCCGAGGGTTGAACACCCACGCCAAGAAACATCAGCCATCGTTTCGCGCCATAGATCCGGGTCCCAAAAAACAGAACGGCCACCAGCAGGATGACCGCCATCGCGTAGAACCACCACGCCACATCCCGCAGTTTCCGGTAGTCCATGACGGTGGTCACCAGATAGCAGGCCAGCCCTGCGACCGCCCATTTGAGTTGCATCTGGAATAGCCTGGCGGTGGCATCATCCCGCGTCTGGGTCGCGCTGAAAATAAACACGACCCCGATCGCAATCAGGCCGCAGATCGTCGCCAGCATCAGCCAGTTCATCCGTTTCAACAGACGTAGATTGGTCAGGAATTCCTTCATCCGTCTGCCCGCTTTCCCTCGCCCTTGAAAAGCGCATCCATCATCTCGTGCAGTCGCGGCGCCACCGTGAATCCCCCCGATACCGCCTCGTCCACCACCATCGCCACCGCATAGCGCGGCTGGTCGTACGGCGCAAAAAGGAGCATCCAGCCGTGCTTGTGGCGGGCCCCCTTCTCTCCAAACTCAGCGGTGCCGGTCTTCCCCGCCATCTCGACCCCTTCGATTCGAGCCCGAGCGCCCGTCCCCGAAGGTGCCATGACAACATCGTGCATTCCGTCCCGCACCGTCTTGATCGCGGCGGACGATACCGGCAGAGTCCGCACAAGCATGGGGGGATAGTTCGTGGTGAATTGCCCCGTTCGATCCCGTACCCCTAGGACAAGGCGGGGACGATACACCGTGCCGCCGTTGGCCAGCGTGGCGGCGATCACGGCCATTTGAAGCGGGGTTACCGCCAGGGCGCCCTGGCCGATGGACACGTTGCACGTGTCCCCCGGCCGCCAGTCGTCTTTCCACAGCTTCCGCTTCCACTCGGCATCCGGAACCAGCCCCGCCGCTTCGCGATCAATGCTGATCCCGGTCTTTCGCCCCAGTCCACACTGGCGGGCCATCTCCGCTACCGAGTCATGGCCACACTGCAGCGCAATCGACGCGAAATAGACGTTGCAGGATTGCTCGATCGCCTTGCGCAGGTTCACACGCCCATGGCCGTTGGGATTCCAGCACTTCATGGAGCGCGCTCCGATCATGATGTAACCGGGACAGTCATACGTCTGCTCGGGCCCGCAGCGACCGCTGCTCAGTGCGGCCAGGGCCGTAACGGGCTTGAACACGCTGCCGGGGGCATAAACCTCCGCTACCGTCCGATTCAGAAGCGGTTTGTCCGGATCCTTGTTTTGCTCGTTCCACGCCGCTATCGACAGAGAGGGCACAAACTGATTCGGGTTGAAGGCCGGCGAACTGGCCATCGCCAGCACGTCTCCATTGGAGGGATCCAGGACAACCACGGCACCCGGCACACCGCGGATGGCTTGTTCCGCCAGGGCCTGTATCCGGCTATCAAGAGCTAGAATCAGGTCAGCCCCCGTCTGGGGTTCCCTCTCCCTAGTTTCGGCATACTTGAGGCCCGACGCGTTGATCCTGACCAGCCGGCCGCCGGGCGTTCCCGCCATCTGGGTGTTGAAAACTCGTTCCAACCCCGCCTTACCCTCCATCTCAGACAAGTAGTACTGAAAATCGCCCATGTCATGGTCGGAGAGTTCGGCTTTGCCCACATACCCCATCACGTGTCCGGCCAACTCCTGGCACGGGTAACGCCTGATCGGTTCGATGTAAATGTCGACTCCCTCGCGATCCATCGAGGATTCCGCTATCCGGGCCAACGCCGCGGGATCAAGTTGGCGCCACGCCACCAGGGGAAGCGGCAGTCGTCTGCGAATGTGCAGCCAGATATCCTGTTCGGTGAGCGCTGGCCGTCGCCCGATGATGCCGGTCATCTTCTTCATCCGCGCCATCACATCGTCAACCGTATGCTGCCAGCGCCCGGGCTTGCGTATCTCCTCGAGGTAAAAAGCCAGACAATAGGAAGGCTGGTTGTCGGCCAGGCACACCTCGTGACGATCCAGAATCCGCCCGCGCGACGCGGGCAGGCGAACCCGTCGCATACTCTGGCGGTGCAGGCTCTCTTCGTACTCGTGCCGGTGCGCCACCTGAAGCACAAACAGAACGCCCCCCAGGAACAACAAGCCTCCCAGCATCATGAACAAGACGACACGCAGCCGCCGCAGTTCGACGTTAATCTGTTCCCTTAGAGCCATATCACAGTCGATCCGAATGCACGATTCCCACCTGATCCTCCAGCAGTCCGGCAATCACCCAGACCACCGGAGCCGTCATCGTTCCCAGCAGGGCGTTTCCGCCCATTTTCAACGCCAGCCACCACAGGGGGACGCTGGCCATGTCGGCCCCCACCGCGAGCATAAAATACAGGGCCAGCGTGGTTAGCGCGCTCACGATCGCGCCGGTCATGGCCACCGTCACCAAGCTGTCGCGAAAGAGCACTCCCCGGCTCTGCACCAGAATCACGCTCGCTGTCACAAAACATAACGCCGAATACCCCAGAGGGATCAGGCTCAACGAATCCTGAATGATCCCCGCCAGGATCGCAACGGCCACCACCATGCCGCGGGACTGCGTCAGGGCATAGTAAAGCACAACGCCCAGCAGACACGGCAACTTGGAGTCGCCCAACCAGGCCACGGCAGGAACCAGACTCTGCACCAGTGTGGCCACCAACAGCAGAAAAGCCATGATCGCCACCGTCATGCCGCATCACGCCCTCCTGTTGCGCCCCTCTCGTTCGTGCCGTCGGTCATCGTCATTCCCCTGTCACCACCAGCACCTGGCTCAAGCGTCCCAGATCCGCCGCAGGCACCACCGTCGCCACTTGGTAAAGGCCCGTTTCGTCCAAGCCTATCTTCTCAACCTGCCCCACAACCAGTCCTGCCGGAAACACGCCGCCCAGTCCCGAGGTCGAGGCCATTTCACCCGGCTTGATCCCCACATCGCTGCGCAAGTAGTCCACCTTCAGCGAGGCGGGCGAACAAACCACCCCAAGACTGTGGACCCCTTTCACCGAAACGCCTCCGCCCCGCAGGATACCGAAGGAACCATCCTGATCGAAACGGACCGCCACTCTAAAATTGCGATCCGAGATCAGGAGCACGTCGCAAGTCTGCCCCGACACCTCAATCGTCTTACCTACCAGCCCTTCAGGAATGATCACCGGCTGATGCTCCCGAATGCCGTCATCCCGCCCCTTGTCCAATCGAACCGTCTGCCACCAGCCATAGCCGTCGTCCCGGGCAATAACCTCGCAGGCCACCGTCCGGCGGGGTAACTGCTTTCTAAAACCGAGCAGCGCCTTGAGTTCCTGGTTCTCGCGAACCACGCGCTCCCGGCTCCTGGCCTCGGCTCGCAGTGTCGTCACTTCCCTCGTAAGCCGGTCACGCTCCGCGCCAAGGTCAGCCAGATTCCCCATGGCCGCAGAGGTTCGATGAAGGCGGGCCAGGGCTCTCATGATCGCCCCCTGATAGGAGGCTATCCCTTCCCTGAAGCCTCCACGCAGGCTCTTCGAAAGAGACTCAGGCAGGTTGAACATCACTAGGAAAAAGGTTCCCAGCACGATCAACAGGAGGTATTTCCGATCCCTCACTGCCCTTGCCTCCCGACTATCGTATTGACTCCCATACTCCACGTTCCCGTTCCATGCGCCTTGGACGCACCGTGTTCGGTGCCCTGACCCGCCGGAATATCCGGCGGACCGACCCGAGGACGAAGGATAGGAGGAAGCTCCGGACTTTTCAGTCCGGTCAGCGAGGCAGGCTGGATGGATCCAGCCCTGATTGAGGCATGCGGTCAGTAACTGCGTTCGCCCGCGGCGATCCGGCGCAGAACGTTGAGCTCTGAGAGCACAACGCCCGTACCTTCCGCCACGGCACTAAGCGGGTCATCGGCACGATGTACTGGAAGTCCCGTGTGTTCGGCAATCAGCTGGTCAATCCCCCGCAACAGGGATCCACCACCCGACATCACCATTCCACGGTCCACCAAGTCGGCCGAGAGTTCAGGCGGGCAGCGCTCCAGCGTCACACGAATGGCGTCCAGAATGGACGACAACGGCTCCTGCAGCGCCTCCCTGATTTCTTCCGAGGTAATGGTCAGGGTTTTCGGCAACCCGCAGACAAGATCACGGCCCTTGACCTCCATGGTCATTTCTTCCGCCAATGGGTAGGCAGACCCGATCTTGATCTTGATATCCTCGGCCGTACGTTCGCCAATCATTAAATTGTATACCCGTTTCATGTACTGGG
>CAYOIT010000067.1:0-23801 GCA_964404035.1 uncultured Verrucomicrobiota bacterium
ATCCCGCCTGGGCCGTCGGCTTCGCCTCAGCGGTGTTCGGCGCGCTGGCCAGTGGTATCACCGCCATTCTGCTCTGCCGCAGCGGGCGAGATATGTTGCGCAGCATCAAACGCACCACCGAGTTGATCGGGGAACGTGCCGAAAACGCCATCTGCTGGTGCGGCGGCGTCTCCGCCAGCCTGGCCTTTGCCTTCAGTCCCGTGAACTGGTCCCAGAATGTCATTGTGGAGGTCTATGCGCTCAATGCCTTCTTTCTGGTGACGATCATGTTCCTCGCCTACGTCTGGATGAGACGCCCGGAGGAACCGCTGAGAGGAATCACCTGGCTGATTCTCGGTATCGCCTTGACCTGCCTGGCCGTGATGGGCTCGCGCGTCTTCCTGCACGTTCTGAACTACGGCGATTTCTTCGCCGTCGGCATCCACTATGTCCTGGGGTATCTGCTGTTGCTCCTCCTGACCGGGATCATGTTCCATATCTGGCGCCGCCGCCCCGAAGACCGCCTGCTCTATCTGATGTCCCTCACCTTTGGCCTGGGCCTCACCAACTACCAGGTGCTCCTCCTGCTTCTCATTTCCCTGGCAGTCGTCATGCTGGTCAAGGATATGAACCTCTTCAGGGACTTCGTCATCGCCGGAATCCCCTTTGCGGTCTTTTATCTCATGGCCAGCAAGGGCATCATCCAGAGTCTTCTGGGACCCAGCCTGCATGTCACCTACCTCGGGATCATTCATCCCACCCACCCGTTGACCTACGCCTACCTTGCCATCAACTTTGCCATTCTTGCCCTGGTGTACCGCTTCCTTCCCAATGGACGGCGCGTAGCCCCGGCAATCCTGTGTATGGAACTCGGTCTGGCCGTCTATGTGTTCATGCCCCTGGCCTCAGAAACGAACCCGCCCATCAACTGGGGCTATCCCCGCACCTGGGAGGGTTTTGTCCACGCCATCTCCCGCGGCCAATACGAGAAGATCACCCCCACCGATATTTTCTCTTCCCGCTTCATTCAACAGATTGGCGGCTACATGACGGACCTGCGGGTCAAGTTCACGCTGCCCATAGCCATCCTGGGCATTCTCCCCTTCGCCGCGTGGAGCGTGCGGATCGGCAAGAAACGTGTCAGGGCTCTCTATCCGGCCATGATGATGGCCGGCCTTGCCGTGATTCTCATCACCCTTGAGGAAATCGTCGTCCCCACCGGTGCGGAAGTGTTCCTGTTCAGCCGGATCTATCGTCTGCTCATTCTGGGAGCCGGTATCCTCATGGCTGTCGGCGGCCTCACTCTCGTGGTCGCCGAGATCGATGAGTTGATCGCCAAAGTGATCCACCGCGGGCCGATGTCCCTGTCGGACCGGATCGTGGCCGCGCTCATTCTCCTGGGAATGGCCGCCACCGTCCTGTTCATCGCCATCAAGATTGTCACCCTCCTGCTCGATCCGACCCTTGGGCTGGACCCCAGCGAAAGAACAGGACTCATTCTGTTGCTGGCTGTTCCGGCGGGCGCCGCCCTCCTGATTTACAGCCTGATGCGCCGGGAGAGCCGGCTGGAGATGGACTTCGACCGCGACGACCAGAAATGGGTCCTCGCCACACTGGCCGGGTTCATGGTCATGAGCGTCATCATGGTCGCGCTTTCAAGTCCCAAGGGCGACATCCAGGACGAGTTCATCCAGCGCGTGAAGTTCATTTCTTCGCATGCCTTGTTCGCCTTCTGGATCGGCTACGGGTTGATCATGGGCCTGGCCGCTGTCGACACCCTGTTTCGCGGAAACCGGGCCGTCACCTGGATCGGTGTTGCGGTCGTCACGGTCATGCTCCCCGCCATGCCCCTGCTCCAGAACGCCTACAACAAGAATCTGCTGCGTACCGACGGCGGTGCCGAGCAGAATAGCCACGACTTCGGCTGGCAGTTCGGAAACTACGAACTCCGCGGCGCCGAGGCCATCACGGAAGAGCTTTCCCCCGACGAGGAGCCGCTGCCCAACCCTTCTTTCCCCCCGGCCATGGGGCCCCGTGCGGTCTTCTTTGGCGGAACCGATCCGGGACGCTTCGTCCCCACCTATATGATCTATTCGGCGAACGTCCGCCCGGATGTCCATCTCATCACGCAGAACGCCCTGGCCGACAACACGTTCATGAGCGTGACGCGCGATCTTTATGGCAACTCGATCTGGATACCGTCGGTCGTCGATGGCAATCGCGCCTTCCAGAAGTATGTCGAAGACGTCCGTGAGGGCCGCACCCCGGCTAGCGCCGACATCAAGATTGAAGGCGGCCGGGTCAGCGTCCAGGGAGTCGGCGGCGTCATGTTGATCAACGGCATCCTCGCCCAGATGATCTTTGAGCACAACAAGGCCCGACATTCCTTCTACGTTGAAGAAAGCTATGTCATCCAGTGGATGTACCCCTATCTGACTCCGCACGGCTTGATCATGCAGATCAATTCCGAGCCGCTGCCGGGGCTCTCTGAGGAACAGGTCCGCAATGATATGGATTTCTGGGACTGGTACACCCGTCGACTGTGCAGCGACAAGCGGTTTCTACGGGACACCTGCGCCCGGAAATCGTTCTCCAAGCTGCGCAGTGCCATTGCCGGGGTGTACGTCATCCGAGGGAACAACGAAAAAGCCGAACGGGCGTTTCTGGATGCGGTGGAACTTTATCCTTTGAGTCCGGAAGCCAACTTCAGGCTGGCCGATCTCTATCTGCGGTGGAACCGTGTCGGGGACGCCATCAGGATTATGGAGACCTTCTGCCAGCAGGACCCCGGCAATGACCGGGCAGCGGCGTTCGTGCAGGAAATCAAGGGTCGCACAGCCATCAACGACAAACGACGTGAACTGGAATCAGCCATGACATCGGGCAAGGGAAATGTGGGAACCGCCCTGGAGCTCGCTGACGTCTACCGCAAACTCGGCATGCCCGAGCCGGCCCGTGAACTGCTGAAGAACATCCTGGCCCAAAAGGATACCCCCCCGCAAGCCTGCCTGAGAATCGCCCAACTGGCGGCTGAGGACCAGAACGCTGAACTGATGGAGGCCGCCTTGGCGCGTTACACGCAGGCGATGCCGGCCGACCTCCGGGGGTGGATCGATCTCGGGGCCATACGGTTTATGCTGAGGAAGAATGACCAGGCCATTGAGGCGCTCCAGCAAGCCATCAAGGTGGATAAAGAATCCGCCCTGAACACGTTGCGGGACGATCCCCGGTTCGTTCCGTTCCGATCCGATCCCTCCTTCAAGCAGCTGATCGAACGCCCCTGATGGGTCGGATGCGGCGGTCTACCCGACGACCGGTCGGGCATCCCTCAAGGGCGCCAGGGTTCCCAACTCGTGTGCCAGAACGCTCAGGCCGAAAATCGCAGCCGTCTCGACACGCAGAACACGAGTCCCGTAACTGACCGGTATGGCACCGGCAGCCCGTGCCGCCTCGCTCTCCGCGGGCGAGAAATCGCCCTCCGGCCCGATCAGCAGAGCCACTGAATTCGGACACCGCGTCGCCCATCCTCCAAGGCACTGCTTCAAGGGTATGGCATCCAGCTCCAGCGATCCGATCAGCATGGCCTCCACCCGGGGACGCGATTCCATCAACCCCTTGAACCGGGTCACAGGTTCAATTCTTGGAATCCATGCCGTGCGACACTGCTTCGCCGCCTCATTGGCAATCCGCTGCCATCGCGCGGTACGATGGTCGGCCCGCTCGTTCTCGAGTTTCACCACGCCGCGGTCCGTCATTACCGGAATAATGGACCACACGCCCAACTCGGTGGCTTTCTGGATGATCCATTCCATCTTCTGGGATTTGGGAATGGCCTGGATCAACATGATCGCGGCGGCGGAGGCATCCTGCCGACGGCGCTCCACAACACGAACCGTCACGATCCCGCCTGACGCGCCGGCAATGTCCACCACGGCTTCCCCTCCGCGCCCGTCAGACACAACGGCCCGATCGCCGTCCTTGACGCGCAGCACATCGAGCCAGTGATGGGAATCGTCCGGTCCGAGGCGAATGAGCGGCTCCTGCCACGCTTCAGGATCGACAAAACAACGAGGGATCATGTTTCCGTCTTGGCCTGTTTCAATACCTCTTTGGCTTTGAAGAACTCCTCACCGCGGGCCCGCAGTTTCTGCGTCGCGGGATAGTTGTCATCGGCACAGGTATCGCTGAAATCTTTCAGGGCCTTCTTCTGCTTGGAGCTCAGGTGGGAAGGCACTTCAACGACCACCCGCACATGCAGGTCGCCATGGCCGTAGCCATCCACACTGGGCACTCCTTTTCCCCGCAGCCGGAACATGCGTCCACTCTCCGTACCCGGCTCAATCCGCAGCCGGGCAAACCCTTCCGGGGTGGGGACATCCACATCGCCTCCCAGGGCGGCGATATGCATGGGAACCGGCACTTCGCAAAGAATATCGGTCCCCTCCTCACGATGGAAGATATCGTGCGGACGCACATGCAGGATCACGTAGAGATCGCCGGCCGGAGCTCCCCGGACACCACCCTCCCCGCGTCCGGCCAGGCGCAGTCGTGACCCCGTCTCGACTCCCGGCGGAATCCGGAGCGAGATCCGTTTGCGGCCCTTCTGGCGGCCTGTCCCGCGGCAATCGCGACAGGGTTTGGTAATCATCTTCCCACTGCCGGAACACACCGGGCAGGTCTGCCGGACCTGAAAGAAACCGCTTGAGGACACCACCGCCCCGCGACCGCCACAATGGCGGCACGTTTCTTCCTTGGCGCCGGGTTCACTTCCGGTTCCCGAACAGGTGGCACACTGCTCCGCGATGGGCAGCGTGATCTCCCGATGCGAGCCGAAGAGTGCCTCCTCGAACGAGATCTCCAGATCGAACCGAAGGTCGGCCCCTTGCTGCGGCCCCGTCCGGGACGTGCGGCGTCCGCCGCCAAACATCTCGTCAAACACCCCGCCGCCATCGCCAAACAGACTTCCGAAAATATCCTGGAGATCTGAAACATGCGTGAAATCGCGGGAGAAATCAAAACCGCCCGGCCCGAAACTGGACTTCAGGCCATCGTGACCGAACTGGTCGTACTGGCGGCGTTTGTCGGCATCACTGAGGACTTCATAGGCCTCGCTGATCTCCTTGAACTTCGTCTCAGCCGCCTTGTCACCCTGATTCCGGTCTGGATGATACTGCATCGCCAGACGGCGGTACGACTTCTTTATCTCATCGGCCGAGGCCTGACGACCGACACCCAACACTTCGTAGTAATCCCTTTTTCCCGTGGCCATTCAGTTGCTTCCTCGTAATACGTCGTTCCACCCGGATGTCTTTAGGGCAGTTTCTTGACACTGTTTTGCTCACCGGCTCGCAGAAGATCCTCTTTCAGGAAAGCCAGGACATCCTTGAATTTGACGATGTTATCCGGAGCAACCTCCACCAGCACTTCGTGCGCGGTGATCATGGTCTTCGTGAGGACCTCCTTGTCGTCGAGCCCTGCCTCCAGAACTCGCGCTTCGGAAGGCATGGCCTGTTGAGGCTCCCCCCCCTGCTCCACACGGACCAGATGGCTGAGCCCCAGCATCTTGACAAGAAAGGCGTTCTTGTCGCTCACGTGACGCAAAATGACCTCGCCATCCTTCTTCTTCAGGTAGACAGCCAACCCGGCCAAAACGCCCATGAAGGTGCTGTCCATTCCCAGGCAGTCGGCCATCTCGACCATGAGCCGGTTACACCCCTGTTCCATGGCCGCCATTCCGAACTGCTTCAAGCCCGGCGCCACCTTGAAGGTGCCACGGCCATGAACCCGGACAAAAGCGACACCATTCTGGATGGCCACTTCCACGTTATCAGCAGGCAATACCATAAGAACTTTCCCCAAAACAGAATACAGGCTAGCACCCGCTGTGACGGCTGTCAACGTGAGGCGACAGGACAACCACAATCTCGCCCTTCACCGTTCTCGTCTGAAAGGTCCCGCGGATGTCGCTGGCCGTCCCCCACAGGGTTTCCTCGAACTTCTTCGTCAACTCCCGCGCCACGAAAAGCTGGCGGTCGCCGAACAATGCCTCAATCCCTTCCATGAGTTTGAGCAGACGGTAGGGAGATTCGAACAGGACCACGGGAACCGGGCATTCCGCAAACTGCAGGAGCAGTTTTCGCAGGGCACCGCTCTTCCGGGGGGCAAACCCGGCAAATACAAACCCTCCCGCAGGGAAACCGCACAGCGCCACTGCGGTGGTCACCGCCGATGGCCCGGGAATCGACGTCACCGGCAGGCCCGCCTGCCGGCAGGCCGCCACAACGCGGGCACCGGGGTCGGATACGGCCGGCATCCCCGAATCGGTAACCAGGGCCATCGACGCCCCGTTCCGGATCCGCTCGATGATCCCCTCGACGCGCGAGGCCTCGTTGAACTTGTGACAGCTCACCGTCGGCGTGGAAATATCATAGCGGCCCAGCAAAATGCGGGTGTGGCGCGTGTCTTCGGAAAGAATGGCATCCACGCCTCGTAGCGTGTCGAGCGCCCGCACCGAGATGTCCTCCAGATTCCCGATCGGCGTGCCGACCACATAGAGTCCCGGTTTCATCTGACTGTCCTCCCGCACGGGCCGCGCTGTCTCCCAGGCGGAACCTTTTCCACAAACGCACTTGTTGTTTTCAATCCCGTCCATACAATGGCACCATCATTTCTAAGGGATACCATCGGGAATGCAATGAGAATCTGCGTCGATATACAGGCCGCTGTGGCTCAGCGAGCCGGCGTTGGCCGTTACACCCAGCAACTGGTGGAGCATCTTGGCGAGACCGCGGGCGCGGATCGCTTGCGCCTCTTCTATTTTGATTTCCAGCGCCGCGGTCTCTCTTTCCCAACCCCCGGGGCCGAACCACACGCGGTGCGCTGGTGTCCCGGCCGCCTTGCCGAGCAGGCCTGGAAACGATGGGAATGGCCTCCCTTCGACTGGTTCGCCGGCGCGGCGGATCTGTACCACTTCCCGAACTTCACCATTCCCCCGTTGTCCCGCGGACGGAAGGTGGTCACCATTCACGACATGAGTTTCATGCGGTTTCCCGAATTCACAGAAGAACGGAATCTACGGCATCTCTCCGCGGTCATTCATCGCACCGCCGCCCAGGCCGATGCCATCATCACGGTTTCCCACTTCAGCGCGAGCGAAGTCGAAACCCTTCTGAAAGTGCCCAGGGAGAAAATCCACCCCATTCACCTCGGGGTTTCGCCGTCCTACACCCGTCCGTCCGCTGACCGTCAGGACGCCCTGCGACACCGGTACGGCCTGCGCCGTCCCTATCTGCTCACCGTCGGGACACTGGAACCCCGCAAGAACCTGCCCTTCCTGGTCGATGTCTTCGAGCACCTGAAGACGTTTGACGGCGACCTTGTGATCGCCGGAATGAGGGGATGGAAATACGAGCCCATCCTGGAAAGCCTGCGCACGTCCGCCCACTCGGCCCGCATCCGTTATCTGGAGTACGTTGATGAAGCGGATCTGCCGGCGCTCTACGCCGGCGCCGAGCTGTTCGTCCTGACCTCGCACTACGAGGGATTCGGGCTCCCTCCGCTTGAAGCCATGGCCTGTGGCACCCCCGTGATCTCATCCTCCGGCGGTTCGCTCGCGGAAGTGCTCGGCCAAGCCGCGGTGACCGTGCCGGTCTTTGACCGCCAGGCGTGGGTTCTGGCCATCACCGATCTCCTCGGCAATGCCGCGCAACGCGGGGCCCTCACGCAAGCCGGTCTCCAACATGCGGCACGATTCTCCTGGCGCGAAACCGCCCGAAAGACATTTGATGTTTACCGAAAGGTCTCCGGATGAGAATTGCCATCGACGCGCGCTGGATTTTCCCACAGATATCGGGAATTGGCGCTCATACACGCGAGTTAGTCCGCCATCTGGCGAGGGAGGACCGCGAGAATAGCTATTTACTGCTGTTCTCGGACCGGGCCCTGGCGGAGCGAACCTGGCTGGAGGCGGAGCTGTTGGATAAACCCAACTTCCGCCCCGAGATCATTCCTTCAGGAGTCTTTTCGCCGCGCAGCCAGTTGATGCTGCCCCTCCACCTGGCACGCCGGAAGATCGAGGTGTTCCATTCCACGAACTATATGATTCCGCTGGCTTCGTTCCCGCGGGAACGCCCGGGGAACATACGGTGCGTCGTCACCATCCACGATCTCATCCCCCTGATTGTCCCGTCAGCCACCCCGCGCGCCATCAAAACGCGCCTGTTCCCCGTCTACCGGCGCCTCATGCTCGAGATCGGTCGGCGCGCGGATCGGATCATCGCCGTGAGTGAAGCGTCCCGGTCCGACATTGTCAAACACCTCGAGATCTCGCCCGATCGCCAGGCAAATGTCCGGGTGATTTACAACGGCGTGGCCGACACCTTTCAACCGCTTCCGGAGGCTGAACGACCGGCCCCCGACGCTTCGCGCCCCCGCGTCATTCTTTACGTCGGCCGCAGTGACCCGTACAAGAACCTGACCAACCTGGTGGAGGCCTTCGCCCTCGCGCGGCAGCAGAGTCCATTCCCCCTCGTTCTGCGGATCATCGGGCCGCCCGACCTCCGCTATCCGGAGCCGGCCCAGAAAGTGAACGCGCTCGGTCTGGGCGACAGCGTGGTGTGGGTGGGGTACAAAACCAACCAGGAGTTGCTGCGCGCCTACCAGGAAGCCGACACCCTGGTGTTGCCGTCCAGCTATGAAGGCTTTGGATTCCCTGTGGTCGAGGCCATGGCCTGCGGCACCCCCGTGGTCTGCAGCAACATTCCCGTTCTCCGTGAGGTGGCGGGTGACGCGGCCCTGCTTGCGGATCCAGAGGATATCCCGGCGTTGGCCGCCACTCTTCTGCGCTCCCTCACCGACGACACCCTTCGGTCGCAACTCATCGCGCGTGGCCGGATCCAGGCGCGCAAGTTCACCTGGCCCGACGCGGCCCGGCGCACCGTGGCCCTGTACCGGGAACTCGCCTCCTGAACGCCATGTCTTTCACCTTTCCCCAACACTGGAGCCGCCTGCGCGTCGTGCTGTGCCACGACTGGCTCACCGGCATGCGCGGCGGGGAACGGGTCCTTGAAATCCTGTGCCAGGCCTTCCCGGAAGCTCCGATCTATACCCTCATCCACCATCGCAGCGCCATTTCAGAAACCATCAATCGGCACCCCATCCAGGCCTCATGGTTGCAGCGGCTGCCGGGCATTGAGAAACGCTACCGCCATCTCCTGCCCCTCTTTCCCGCCGCGATCCAGTCCTTCGATCCCCCCGAAGCCGACCTCCTGATCAGCACCAGCCACTGCGTCGCCAAGAGCATCCGCACCCGTCCGGGCACACCACATCTCTGCTACTGTTTCACCCCAATGCGCTATGCCTGGCTGTTCCACGACGAGTACCTTGGGAACCCTGTCAAGAGACTGCTGGCAAAGCCTTTGCTGGCGTGGCTTCGCCGGTGGGATCGGGCCACGGCGTCCCGCGTTACAAACTATGTGGCGATCAGCCGCCACGTTCAGGACCGCATCGCGCGGTTCTACGGACGCGAGTCCGCCGTCATCCATCCGCCGGTTGACCTGGACCGCTGGACCCCCGACTATCGGGAGCCGCGAGGATATGATCTGATTGCCTCGGCCCTTGTTCCCTACAAGAAACTCGACCTTGCCGTGACGGTCTATACCCGCTCCGGTTACCCGCTTAGGATCGTCGGGGTCGGCACGGAAATGGACCGGCTTCGCGCCCTGTCGGGGCCCAACATCGAATTCCTGGGATGGCAGTCGGATGAGCGGCTCCTGGAGCTTTACCGGGGGTGCCGCGCGTTGATTTTCCCCGGCGAGGAGGATTTCGGTATTGTGCCACTCGAAGCCCAGGCTTGCGGCCGGCCGGTGGTGGCCTTTGGCAAGGGGGGCGCACTGGAAACCGTAAAGGCCGGAGTTTCCGGTGTCTTTTTCGATACCCAGACACCCGATGCGCTGGCGGCGGCCATCGCCGAAAGCGCCACCCAGGCCTGGGACTCGCACGTCATCCGCGCCCATTCCGAGACCTTCGGCATCCCGGCCTTCATCGCTGGAATGGACGTGTGTCTCCGTAAAACGCTCCACCAATCAACCCCCTGAGTCATCGCGGGGTTTGTGTTTTTTTGACCCTGCCTCTTGACTTCCGTTCCGCAATACGGCATAAAGATTGCCGTTTTTTCCAGGGAACCACTCTACGAGTGTTGCCGCTGCTCCCGCCCTCAGTCCTAAGCCAATGGGATGCCTTGAGGCGGGTTGTTTTATGCCGTCAACGAGGGAGTTGAAACACCATGCAGTTTGACTTGACGCTCATCGCGATGCTGATCTTGGGCCCCCTGCTCTTCGGGACACTGATCCTGACGGGGCTGCGCGGACAGATTCGAAACCTGTTCGTTTCCGTCGCCGCCATCATGGTCATGGCGGCGGCCGTCATGCTGGCCACGGGTGGTGTCCGCACCGTGACACTCCCCTCCCTTATAACGACAGCGGGATCGGTCCTGGAACCGGTCATGATCCTGACGATGCTGGCGATCGGCTTTGCCATCCGCAGCTGGCCGGTCCGCCTTATGGCGGGCACACAGTTGGTTCTCTGCGCCATCGGCATGGGACTCTACCGGGCGCCACATCCCGAGGAGACCCTTCTGGTCATCGATCACCTTTCCATGGTCATGGTCCTGATCGTCTCGGTCGTGGGTAGTCTCATCGTGCTTTACGCGCTGGGCTACATGGCCAAACACGAACACCATGCCCCCCCCTCCGCCGCCCCCACCCATCGTTTCTTCTTCTTCCTGATCGCCTTTCTCGGGTTGATGAACGGCTTGGTGCTGGTGGATAACCTGAAATGGCTGGCGGTCTTCTGGGAAGGTACCACGCTCTGCTCGTTCTTCCTCATCGGGCACGACGGCACCCCTGAAGCCAAGGCCAGCGCGCGTCAGGCCCTTACCCTGAACGCCTTCGGCGGTTTGGCGATGACGGTGGCCGGCTTCCTCACGGCTCGCTCCGTGGGCTCAGAGAGTCTGACCGCCCTCATGTCCTCCGGCGGCATCGCCCTCCTTCCCCTCGCCCTGCTGGCACTGGCCACGATGACCAAATCGGCCCAGCTTCCCTTTCAGAGCTGGCTGCTCGGCGCCATGGTCGCCCCGACGCCCGTGTCGGCTCTGCTGCACTCCAGCACGATGGTAAAGGCCGGTTCCTACCTGATCCTGCGGATGTCACCCGCCATGGCCGAATCTGCCCTCGGCACGACGGTCGCCGTCGCGGGAGCCTTCACCTTTGCCGTCGCCAGCGCCCTGGCCATCGGGCAGAGCAATGGCAAGAAGGTCCTCGCCTACTCCACGATAGCCAACCTGGGGCTTATCGCCACGTGCGCGGGAATCCATACGCCCATCGCCTTTGCCGCAGCCCTGACCATCCTGATCTACCACGCCATCTCCAAAGCGCTTTTGTTCCTCTGTGTCGGCACCATCGAGCAGACGATTGGCAGCCGTCATATCGACGACATGGGGGGTATCCTCTTCAAGATGCCGCTCACCACAAACGTGGCGATCATCGGAATGGCCTCCATGATGGTCCCCCCGTTCGGCATGCTGATCGGCAAGTGGATGGCCATCGAATCCTCCGTGCACCAGCCCCTGATCCTGCTCCTCGTCGCCGCGGGAAGCGCCCTGACGATATTCTTCTGGGCCAAGTGGCTCGGGCGCATTACCACAGCCTCCTATCACCAGTCCTACAAGATAGAGAGCGTCAGCCCCTGGATGAGCGGCGTGCTGGTGACCATGGCCCTCGGGGTTCTCACCGCCTGCCTGTCCGCCGTTCCCCTGTACCACATCGTCATCAAGCCGATCAGCCTGACCGTGTTCGGCAAGACCGCCTCGGGTGAATCGCTCACGCTGTTGGACTCCGTGGACCAGTTCCTCGCCTGGCCGCTGTTTGTCGTGCTGGGTGCCCTGCTTCTGGCGGGCCTCACCAGTGCGCTGTTCTTCAAGCGGACACACCTGCGGCAGCCCTATCTGTGCGGCGAGAATGTTCCGGACGGGGCCTTCAGTTTCGAGTTCCGCAGCATCGCCGACAAACCCGATATGGCCCTGCTGAACAGCTACTACCTCTCCCCCATTTTCGGCGAAGCGAAAATCACGGCCTGGTGCAACCCAGTGGCGGTTCTGATCATTCTAACGTTATTCGGAGTTCTTTTCATATGACCCCTCTGAATCCTGTCATCGAAATCACCCTACTCATTCTGCTGGCCCCCCTGATTGGCGCCCTTCTGGCCGGTGTGGACCGGAAGCTGACCGCGCGCGCACAAGGCCGGGTTGGCCCGCCGGTTCTCCAGCCCATTTTCGACACACTGAAACTGCTGCGCAAAGACCCGATCGTGGTCAACCGCATGCAGATCATGTACGCCTACCTCCATCTGGCGTTCATGGTGCTGGCGCTGATTCTCCTCGTGCGGGGGCAGGATAGCCTGATGTTCCTCTTCATTTTTGCCTTCTCCACCCTCTCGCTGGTCCTGGGCGGCATGTGCGTGCGGTCTCCTTACAGCCGCATCGGGAGTCAGCGTGAGATCATGCTGATGGTCGCGTATGAACCGATCCTGATCCTGCTCATGATCGGACTCTACCTGACCAACGGCAGCTTTCTCCTGGGCGCCTCGCTCGCGGCGGGCAAACCCCTCCTGTTTTCGCTGCCCTTGTTGTTCATTGCCTTTCTCGTCGTGGTCGCCATCAAACTGCAGAAGTCTCCTTTCGACGTGGCCACCTCGCATCATGCCCACCAGGAACTGATCAAGGGACTGACAATTGAGTATTCCGGCCCGTACCTGGCGGTCATCGAGATCGCCCACTTCTACGAGACTGCCATGCTCTTCTTCCTGATCATGATGTTCTGGACCACCAACCTGTGGATCGGCCTGGCCCTGGCCTGCGCCAGTTTCTTCCTGATGACCGTTGTCGATAACGCGTTCGCGCGTCTCACCTCCCTCTGGACCTTCCGGTTCATGTGGACCGGTGCCCTGCTCCTGGCGTTGACGAACATTCTGTGGCTCTATTTCTGACAGACAAGGAACAGCAAATCATGACCGCCATTCGTAAAGTCAGCAAGTCGCCCTGGGTGGTGCATTTCAACTGCAACAGCTGTAACGGCTGCGATATCGAGTTTCTGGCGTGCCTGACGCCCACCTACGATCTTGAACGCTTCGGCATCCTCCACGTCGGCAACCCGAAGCATGCCGATGTTCTGGTGGTCACCGGCTCCGTCAACCATCGCAATGCGCGCGTTCTTAAGAATGTTTATGACCAGATCCCCGATCCCAAGGTGGTGGTGGCCATGGGCGTATGCGCCTCGACCGGCGGCGTTTTTGCCGACGGATACAATGTGCTGGGCGGCATCGACAAAGTCATCCCGGTTGATGTGTTCGTTCCCGGCTGCGCGGCCCGGCCGGAAGCGATGATCGACGGTATTCTGAAGGCGGCCGAAATCCTGGAAGCCAAGCGGCGGCAACCGGGGAGCCAGCCGGCCGGCCAACCGGTCATCACCCGGACCCCCACGCCGGTCGCGCCAGCCGTTTAACCCCAGAAAGGTTCATCATGCTTGCCGATGTTAAAGAAATCGAAATGGAACACCTTCACACGGAGGTGTGGCGGCTTAAGCAGGACGGCTACAGGTTTGTGACCATGACCTGCACGGACCTTGGCGACGCGCATGACATCCTGTACCACTTCGACAAACACTACGCGCTCAAGCATCTCCGGCTCAAACTCATGCGAGGCGTTACGCTGCCCAGTATCTCCAGCCTGTTCTTCGCCGCCGTTCTTGTTGAGAATGAGACGAAGGATCTCTTCGGGATCGATGTCGGCGGTCTGGCCATCGACTTCAAAGGACGTTTTATGCTGTCGGATGGTGCCCCGGTCGCCCCTCTCAACAAAGCCCCCATTGGCATTGGATTGGACGTCCGGGTGAAGCCGTCCACCCCCACGGAAGGAGCGGTATCGGCGTGATCCGACGTAACACCATCCCCTTTGGCCCTCAGCATCCGGTCCTGCCGGAACCCATCCAACTCCGGCTCGTGATGGAAGATGAGAAGATCGTCGAGGCACTTCCCGCCGTCGGCTATGTGCATCGCGGTTTGGAAAAGATCGCCGAAAAGAAGGACTACATCCAGGACGTGTACCTGGTGGAACGGATCTGCGGCATCTGCAGTTTCATGCACTCGCAGAACTATTGTCAGGGCATCGAGTCCCTGATGAATGTCTCTGTGCCTGATCGGGCGCGCTACCTGCGCGTGGCCTGGGCGGAATTGCACCGCATGCACAGCCATCTGCTGATCCTCGGGCTCGTTGCCGACGCCTTCGGGTTTGAAAACCTGTTCATGCGCCTCTGGCAGATCCGGGAGATCATCCTGGACATCATGGAGAAGACCGCCGGGGGACGCGTCATCCTCGGCGTCTGCACGCTGGGCGGCGTCCGGCGCGATATTCCCCCCGCTCTCCAGGATGAGATCCTGCGTCAACTGGACGAGGCGGAACGGCAATTGGGCGACGTGCTTCCCGCATTGATCAACGACTACAGCGTCAAACAGCGCCTGGTGGGCATCGGCGTTCTTCCCAAGGACAAGGCTTACGAACTCGGTGCCGTGGGGCCCGTGGCCCGCGCCAGCGGCCTGGCCATGGACTTGCGCGAAACCGGCTATGCCGCCTACGGTGACCTTGATTTCAAGATGGTCACCGAGACCGCCGGCGACTGCTACGCCCGGACCGTGGTGCGCGTCAAGGAACTCCACACGTCGGCCGAACTGGTTCGCAAGGCGCTGAAGCGTATGCCCCAGGGCGAACTCGCCGTGCCCGTCAAAGGCAACCCGACCGGCGAAGTCCTGGCCCGGATCGAACAGCCGCGCGGAGAGTTGAATTTCTATATCAAGGGCAACGGCACGCGAAACCTCGAACGGTTCCGCGTCAGGACTCCCACGTTCGCCAACCTGCCGGCCTTGCTTCACATGCTGACCGGTTGTCAACTGGCCGATGTACCGGTCATCGCCATCTGCATCGATCCCTGCATCAGCTGCACGGAAAGGTAATCCATGATCAACCTTCTCAAGAGTATCTTCACCAGGCTCTCTCATCGCCCTGATACGCGTCGCTACCCCTTCACCGTGCGGGAGCCGATGGTGGGAAGCCGGGGCCATATCGACATCGAGATCGACAAGTGCATCTTTTGCGGTGCCTGTCAGAAGCGCTGCCCGGCCAACGCCTTGGCCGTGTCGCGCGACCCGAAGTCCTGGACTCTGAACCCTTACGCCTGCATTGTCTGCGGCTATTGCGTCGAAGTCTGTCCCAAGAAGTGCATTATCATGCACGCCAAGCACTTCACGCCGGCCACCTGACCACCTCGGCTTGCTTTCCTCGCTTTTTTCCGGTAGTCGATGCCGTGCGACTGAGGAAATGCCATGACCGGATCCGGCGACATGTTGAAGGCGGCCCGTAAAGGCCTCGAACGGCTTGGAGCTTCACGTTCCACCGTGGAGACCTTCCTCACCCGTCGCCTTAACCCGGACGGGGGATTCGCGGGACGCGCCGAGGCCAGCGACCTCTATTACACCGCGTTTGGGCTCGATTGCCTTGCCGCGCTCAACGAATCCCCGACGTCACTCCGCACCCGCGACTATGTGCTGGGATTCGGGACGGGTGAAGGATTGGATTTCATGCACCTGGCCAGCCTCGCCCGATGCTGGTCACGCCTCCAGTTGATAAGCCCGGAACAGGGTATCAGTCCGGAACGTACCCAGGCTCTGCTGGCCAGGTTCGCCGCCTATTCCTGCCCTGATGGCGGTTACAACACGATCGCCGGCGCCCCGCAAGGTTCAGCTACGGCCAACTACCTGATGGTTACCGTCTGTCAGGATCTGATGCTCCAACTTCCGGCCCCTGCCGGTATCCTGCGTTCGCTCGCCAGTCTGCGCGCCGCCGATGGCGCCTACGCCAACCTGCCGGGCCTCGACGCCGGCACCACCCTCGCCACGGCCGGCGTGCTGACCCTTCAGCACTGGATGAATCAACCCCTCGATATCGAGGTCGCCCAATGGCTGCTGAATCGCTTCACAAGCGAGGGCGGTTGCCTCGCAACACCCGCCGCGCCGATACCCGATCTGCTGTCGACGGCCACAGCCGTGTTCGCATTCCAGACGCTGGGCGTCGACACCTCCGATATCGCCGCGACCTGTCTCGCTTTTGTGGACCGTCTGCAGCAACCAGGCGGCGGCTACAGTGGGCACCGGTTCGATCAGACCACCGACTGTGAGTATACTTTCTATGCCTTGATGACAATGGGGTGCCTGTGGGAACCCGGGAGCTGAAGTCAACCTCATCAGGAACCTTGGGCGCCGAGGCGGACGCCACCCTGTCCACGCTCCAATCCCGCCTGCTTGCCCAGTTCAACCCTGAACGGCCCTGGACCGGTCATCTGAGCGGGAGCGCCGTGGCGGCTGCTGTGGCCGTGTTTGCTTTGTACCGGGTGAATGCCGAAACCCATCGTCTTCCCATCCAACGCGGGCTGGACTGGCTCGCCGCATCCCAGAATCCTGACGGCGGCTGGGGCGATTCGCCCGAGAGCCCCAGCAACCTGACCGCGACCTTGCTGGTATGGTTCGCATTCACGGGGTGTCTCTCGCCGGGGGGATCATCGACGGGGATCGATCGGGATCGAACCGACCTTCTGCAACGTGGCGAGGTCTGGCTCGCGCGTCATCTGGGCGTACTCACCCCCGAGGCGATCGCGGCCGGCATCATTGCCCGCTACGGTGGCGACCGCACCTTTGCCGTGCCCATCCTCACCATGGCCGCCCTGGCAGGCCGGATGGGTCCCCCCGAAGAGGCGTGGCGCAAAGTCCCTCATCTGCCTTTCGAACTGGCGGCACTTCCCCCTTCGTCGTTTCGGCGACTGAACCTGACCGTCGTCAGCTATGCGCTGCCCGCCCTGATTGCAGTGGGACTGGTCAGGCACCATCACCACCCCACCCGCTGCCTCCCCCTCCGCAGGCTTCGTGACCGCCTCACGGAACGTCTCCTCAGCCTTGCGCAGCGGATGCAACCCTCAAACGGTGGCTATGAGGAGGCCACGCCACTGACTGCGTTTGTCACCATGAGCCTCGCCGCAGCCGGTCGCAAGGACCACGACATCGTTCGGCGCGGAGTAGGATTCATCCTGGCTTCACAACGGCCCGATGGAAGCTGGCCGATCGACTCTGACCTCGCTACCTGGGTCACGGTCCAGTCGGTCATGGCGCTATCCTGCACACCCGGGCCGCCCCTTCTCTCCGCCAGCCAGTGCTCAGCCATCCGCAAGTGGTTACTGGCGCAACAACACACGGTCACGCATCCTCTCACCCTCGGCCCGCCCGGTGGCTGGGGCTGGACTGATTTACCGGGTTCGATGCCTGATGCGGACGATACCTCCGGCGTCCTTCTCGCCCTGAGTTGCCTTGGCGAACCCGATGACGGTATCAGGAAGGCTGTCGAACAGGGGCTTTGCTGGCTGCTCGGCGTGCAGAACCGCGACGGGGGGATCCCGACCTTCGCCCGCGGGTGGGGTCGCCTGCCGTTCGATCGGAGTTGTCCCGACCTGACCGCCCATACTCTGCATGCGTTTCTGGTGTGGCAGTCGCAAATGCCCGCGGCTCTCCAAGCGCGCCTGAAGACCGGGGTCCAGCGACTTCTCCGCTATCTCGGCAAGAGCCAGAAGCCTGACGGTTCGTGGATTCCGCTCTGGTTCGGGACCCAGGCCACGGCGGATGAAAGCAACCCGACCTACGGAACCGCCCGCACGGTGGCGGCACTGCACGAGGCTCAGCATCTGGGATTCTCCGGCGTGGACGCGATGCTGAAAAAGGCCTGCGACTATCTGGAAAAGAGCCAGCATCCCAACGGAGGCTGGGGGGCCCAACCGGAAACCCCGCCGGGCATCGAGGAGACCGCCGTGGTGTTGACGGCACTGGCGGAGACCGCCGCGCCTGACACGATCAAGCGCGGTGTACGCTGGCTTGTGGAGGCGACCGCTGGGGGGCACCACACTCCCGCCAGCCCCATTGGCCTCTATTTTGCCCGCCTCTGGTACGCGGAGGCCCTTTATCCGGTCATCTTTGCCGCTCACGCACTGGCAAAGGTCAGAGGGTGACCGCTTTGCGCGCAGCCAGCGCCGCAACACATACGGCTTAGGCAATCGACTCCAGCGTTGGCGGCACCGTATCGAACCCCTTACAAACAGGGTGTTCGGCCAACCACACACTCAGCTTGGGAAGCGGAAACGAGAGGAGCGCCTGCGCCCTGGCACAACACAATGTCGTATCCGGTGCCCGCGGTGCCCCCCGATAGTCTTTCAACGTGGCCGCCTCGATTCTGGGATTGAGTTGGGGCCAGCGTGCGGCAATCAATCGGCCCAGTTGCCAGCGTGACAGCTTTTCGGCACCAGCCACATGATAGAGACCAACGGCGCCACGCGCCGCCAACTCCCAGGTGGCCCGCGCGGTAACGGAGGCGGGGATGGGATTTCGGAATTCATCGGTGAACAGCGTCAACGTCGTTCCCCGTTGCCAGGCCAGACGCATCTGTTCGTTGAAACCCCGGTCACCTTTGGGCGACGTGCCGCCGTTCAGCGATGTGCGGATCACGCTGTGCCGCGGATTAGCCAGCACCACACGCTCGGCGGCCACCTTGGTTTCGGCGTAGACGCTGAGCGGATTCACCGGCGCGGATTCGTCGTAATCCCCCCTCTGGCCATCAAAGACCAGGTCGGTGGAAAAGAAAACGAAGGGAATACCCGAGGAAAGGTCGGCAAGGGCAGCGGTCAGTTCCACGTTCAGCTTGCGGGCAAGTTCAGGCTGTTGCTGGCATCCCGCCGAGTCGGCCCACGCGGCGCAGTGGATCACCAGGCTCGGAGCGTCATTCCGAAAGGCCTGGCGGACGGCTTTGACGTCCAGAAGATCGAACTCCGCGCGGGTCAGTCCGCGGACGCACCAGTCAGGCACAACGCAGGGGGCCGTCCGGACCAGATAACTGCCGATAAGGCCTCCGGCGCCGGTGATCCAGACCGTGTTGGGTTTGGGTTCATTCATACATCGTGTCCAGTTCAAGCCGCAAGCCGCATAGGGGCTTCGGCTTTGAATAACGTATCGTGATCCGGCCCCCTTGTCATCATTCGATGCCAAACCTCGCCTTCCACCCCAACTTTGCGCTTTCAACGGTCATCTGATCCGTGCCAGACTTCCGCATGCTTGAGTTCACCAGCACGAAAACGCGCGCCCGGCTTGCCGTTCTTGGCGGGGCGGTGATCACCCTCATGATGGTCCCCCGCCCCGCCCTCGCTCAAAGCTCCTCCGATGTCGTGGAGATCGCCCCACGCCCGGTGTGGGTCGACCTTGTGACGGCCGACAGCCCCAGTCAGACGGACCACCACGATCTCCCCGGCGGCCAGTCTTTCGCCCTCTACGAACAGCAGGTGCATGCCGCACTGACGCAGTCGTACGTCCATGTGGTCAAGGATATCGTCAACGAAACGGGAGTACAGAGCGGGGCCAACCTCACGTTTTCGTTCGATCCCTCCTTTGAGAAGCTGGCCCTTCACGAACTCATCATCATCCGCGGCACCCAACGCCTCGATCGCCTCGCTCCAACCACCATCCGGGTGATCCAGCAGGAGACCGATCTGGATCGCCAGATCTACAACGGCGCGCTTTCGGCGTTGGTCTTCATCGAGGATGTCCGTGTCGGCGACCGGGTGGACTACGCGTATACGGTAAGCGGGGTCAACCCCGCCCTCAGGCAGCACTTTGTGGCAGGGTTCGGTGCGGGACTTGCCGTTCCCGTGCAACGCCTCCGCTACCGGTTGATCTGGCCGAGCGGGCGTTTCCTGCGCCACAAGGTATTCGGCACCATCGAAACGCCCGAACCCCGCGTCCGGCGTGCCGCGTCTTCAACAGAATATGTGTGGGATTGGCGTGACCGGCCAGCCGTGATCATGGAGGATGCCGTGCCGTCGTGGTACCCCGCTTACCCCTGGGTCCAACTCAGCGAGTTCCCCGACTGGGCTGACGTGGCCGTGTGGGCCAACGGTTTGTACGCCGCCACCAACCAGAACTCGGACGAACTGCGGCACTGCCTTGAGGGCCTGCGCCCTCCGGGAAGCCCGCGGGCGGACCAGTTGGAAAGTGCGTTGCGCTTCGTTCAGAACAACATCCGTTACCTGGGCATGGAGTTTGGCCCCAATGCGTACCGCCCCACTGACCCGTCGGTCGTCTTGAAACGCCGCTTTGGCGACTGCAAGGACAAGTCCTTTCTGCTGTGCGAACTATTGCGCCAACTGGAGTTTGAGGCAACACCGGTTCTCGTGGGAACGGGCTACGGATCCACCGTCGCCGATCTGCTTCCCTCGCCCTATGCCTTCAACCATATCATCGTCCGCGTCGCGGCCGGAGACCGCGTCTACTGGGTCGACCCCACCCGCACCTACCAGCGCGCTCCGCTTGCCGAACGCTACCTCCCTGACTACGGCTGCGGGCTCCTCATCCGCGCCGGTGAGACGGGACTGACACCCATCCCTCGCTCCCTGGCGGGACTCCCGGAAACCCTTACCTATGAGACGATCAAGGTAAATCACCAAAAGGAGCCGGCCACTCTTGAGGTCGTCTCCACGGCCCTCGGTTTCGACGCGGAATGGCTAAGGGCCTCCGTGGCGTCACTGGGCCGCGAAGGCATGGCCCGGCAGTGGCTGAACGACTACTCACAGCGCTATGCAGGCATTGCCCCCACCGGCACACTGGCCATCGAGGACTCCACCGGGCGCGACGAGGTGACCGTTCGCCATCGCTATACGATCACCAATCTCTGGGTGCTTTCCGACGACCACCAGACCTACACCTGCAGTTTCTTTCCCCAGGGCATCCAGGCGTGGATCGCAAAGCCATCAACGACGATCCGGACCATGCCCATGGAGCTATCCCACCCGCGTCACCGCATGGTGCAGACCACGGTGCACCTCCCGTCGGACTGGCCCCTGACCAACACCGTGCAGACGATCGAAGGCCCGGCCGCCAGCCTGAACGTCACGCGCACGTATCGCGACAAGACACTCGTCATGGCTTACGATTACCGAACGCACACCAATGAGGTCTCCGGCCGGCTGCTGGGGGAACACCTCCGGAGCCTGGACCGGATGAATGATGGCATCGGCTATACGTTGACCTGGCAGAACGAGGCGCTCCTCAACAGGGCAGTCAATCGAATGAACTGGCCGATACTCACGGCCGCCTTGATCTATGCGTTGGTGCTGGTCGCCCTCGCCATCGTCGCCCTTCGGCATCGGCTGTCGTTGGCACCCCGTCCGCCGCCGCCCCCGGACCTTACACAACCCGCTCTGTCGGGCATTGCCGGCTGGCTGATCCTTGTCGCCCTGGGCCTGATCGTCACGCCATTCCGCTGCGCCTTCATCACGTGGCAGTCCGGCGCGTCCTACGCCAAACCGGTTTGGCTGGCGCTCACGACACCGGGCGGCGCGGCCTATCACCCCGTCTGGGCTCCGATGCTGATTTTTGAGTTGTTCGCGAACATCACCATCGCCGTCTTTGCGATCTCCCTGCTCGTCCTGTTTTTCAGGCAACGACACGAGTTCGTGAAGGGCATCATCGTCTACCTGTGCCTGAACTTGTGTATCGCCATCGCTGATCAGGTGGGAAGCGGCCTGCTGGGTAAAGTCCTCGAAAAGCAGTTCTCCGCCCAGGCGGCCAAGGCGACGCTGCAGAGTCTCGTGGCATGCTTCGTGTGGATCCCCTATATGCGGGTGTCCAGGCGCGTCAAGGCAACATTCTTCCGATAGCCGGGCCCGTCAATCAACCTGCACGGTCTTGCGTGTGGGTTCCGGAGGCGGCCTTCGTTCTCGCTCCGCCGGCACTCTTGTGCTGCAGTTCGTAGAGCTTCGCGTACTTCAGGAACACACCAAACGCCGAACAACAGGCGATGATCCACCCGCGCGTGCCGTCCATGAACCCGCGCTTGATGATATAGGCCTTCAGGAAACGCAACGGCGGACGAAACAGAAAATCCACCCAGCGGAACCGGCTGTCCGTGTCAAAGGACTGTGCACTGATGCTCGAAAAATCGTTCAACGTCTTGACCTGATCGGCCACATCGTCGTAGGTGTAATGATAGAGGTGGCCCTTCAACCGTTTCACGGGTCCCGGTACCATCGTGCGGTCATGGGGTTCGCGACCGCCACAAACACCCTTGGCCTTGCGAAACAGCCTCATCTTGATATCGGGGTACCATTCGCCATGGCGAATCCACTGGCCCATGTAGTAGACCATGCGAGGGAAATCGTAGCCATCATAGCGTGAATTCGACCCCGATTCGAACTCCCTCATGATCTCTTCGCGCAGTGCGGGGGAGACCTCCTCGTCGGCGTCGATAAACAGGATCCAGGGCCCCGTGGCCAACTCCTTGATCAGGTTCTTCTGACCAATATAGCCGAGCCATTTGTGCTGGTGGATCTTGGTCGTGTAGTCTCGACAGATCTCGATCGTACGGTCTTTGCTGAAACTGTCGACCACGACAATCTCATCCGCCCACTTGACGCTCTCCAGACAGCGCCGGATATTCTTTTCCTCGTCGCAAGCGGTGATACAAGCCGAAATGGTGTCTCGTCGTGCCATGTTTTTTCCGCTTTCCTATTCCGTCAGGAGAACGCCAGGCGTCCGGGTTATTCCACCTGTTTCCGCACCGCCGCGTAGACGTCGTCGACCGTTATGGAGATCATGGCCTGTCGCGCCGCCTCGGAATCGTGCGGAATATCACGGTTCCGGGACACCCCCGGGGCCATGATCAACTGATGCCCCTCGCCCAGCGGTGCGGTTTTCACGGGATCGGTCATTCCAAAAAGCCCAACCACCGGGACTCCAACCGCGGCGGCCAGATGCATGCCGCCACTGTCGTTCGCCACCACCACCCGGCACAACTTCAACAACGCCGCCAGCAGCGCGAGGGACGTTTCTCCCGCCAGAGTGCGCGCGCCGCGGCCGATCCCCGCCGCCACCTCGGCACACACCTCCCGGTCCCCCTGCGCACCCAGGACAAGAATCCGGCACGAGTGCTCGCCCAGCAGCTGTTTACCCAACTGGATGAACCGTTCCGCCGGCCATTGCTTGGCCGGACCATGCGCCGCCCCGGGGAAGAAGCCCGCCACCCGGGGGGCTTCGAGCGATCCCACCCGGTCCTGCCAGGTGTCGGAAAGCCGCCGTTTGGCCAGCACCGTCTGATCGTCGGTAACCTTCAGAAAGGGGGGACCAGGGAGCGCGTCGTGCTCCACACCGAACAGGCTCGCATATTCGCGAGCCTGGTGACCGCCGGCAACGGCCGCATCGAGATGAACCGTCTCAGTCAGCATTCCGTCACGCGCATGTCCGGCCAGGCCGCGACGACCAGGAATGCGCGCCAGAAAAGGAATGACGGCCGACCGGAATGACCGCGGACAAATGTAGGCGAAATCAAACTGCCCCGCCTTGACAAGGCGGACGGTCTCGGGTGTGCCGCGCAGGCCCTTCTCCCAGGGGAGCACCTCGTCCGTCCCGGGAAAGAGGCGCCACAAGGCCGCTACCGACGGTTTCGCCAGCACGGTCACCTCCGCATGAGGCAGACGAGCCCGAAACGCGGTCAGCGCGGGCATCATCATGATGCCATCCCCCAGCCAACTGGCGGCCACAATCAGGAGACGCGGCGCCTCATGTGCTTCGGCCGGCCTTTCATTGGAAGCAGATTCGGGAGATGCAGGCATTGAAATCCTCGCTTCCTGAAAGCAGGT
>CAYOIT010000068.1:0-4347 GCA_964404035.1 uncultured Verrucomicrobiota bacterium
AGGAACGCGTCGTCCCGCACTCACACCACGGCTTTCTCCGCCGCCGTCACACCGAACAGAATGATCTTGGCTCCCGGGGCGGCAAAATCCAGCGTCAGGAGGGCGCGCCCCTTGACATCGCGTTGCACTTCAACCCCTTCGGTATGCCAGAGCCCCTGCTCCGTCACCACCGTCTCGGTGATGTACTGGTAGCGGCCGGTCGCAGCCGCAAAGACGCAGACGGCGCCACGGCCGGTGGCCGGATTGATCTTCTCATGGACCTCCGGGCTGCCCCCGCAGATCCCGGTGCGGATCGGGCGGGCCACCGTGATGTCGTCGCGTACCTGCTTGTAAAGCCCGAGCACCTCGCCAAACCGCTGCACTCCTGCCTCCGAAACCGCCGGCAGGTCACCCCAGATTCCATTCTGCCCGAGAATCAGCGAAGCCAGGTTGATCAGTTGGGACCCCGCCGGATCATCAGGCAGATAGTGGGTCAGGAACAGCACCGAGGGCAGCCATTTGTCGAAATCGAGCGGCGCCCGGCAGAGTCGCGCCCGGGCCGCTCCGGGATAGACGTACACGTTGCTCCAGATCTTGCCGGTAACCCCGTCCTGCGGATGATCGAGATTGCCGAAATAAGGGCCGTTGTTGATCAGGAAGTATTTGCCCACGGCCAGGAACCCGAGCCCTACAAACCGCCCGCCTTCCGTAATATCAAAGTCCACGATGGCATCGGGGCAGGCGGCACACACCTTGTTCACCACTTTGATCATATACCGGCCGAGCTCGAAGGCATACCGGTCGGCGCGTTCCTGCGGCGAGTTGGCCGCGTCACCATGCCAGTGGTGCGGGTCGTTGCAGCCGTACTGACCCACGGCGTCCCATTTGAAATAGGTCACGCCGAGCTCCCGATTCAGACGGATCATCTCGTCGGCAAACGATTCCCAGTAGGAACTGACCAGGCACATGCCGTAGCTGGCTTCGGTCTCCCATACCTCCCAGGGACCGTGCGGCTTCGCATCCCACGACATGCGGCAGTCGGGATGCTTTTCCAGGATGCGACTGGAGACCGCCGCTGAGGGGGGCGCCAGCCAAAGGCCCAGTTTCATCCCGCGCCGGTCGAGTTCGGCCTTCACCTGCTTCAGGCCATCCGGAAAGAAGTCCCGGTTCACTTCCCAATCGCCGGTCTTGGAATACCATCCCGTGTCCAGAACGAACACGTCGATCCCCATGCGCCCCGCGATCTCGATCTCCTTCAGCATGCGATCCTGTTTCATGCTGGTCAGGAATTTCTGGTCGTTCCACCACTTGTTGCGCTCCTGGTAACACCAGGTGTTGTAGAAAATGTACGGCTGCCGCGACGCCACGTTCTCCGACATCCCGTTCAGGGCAAAATCGCGATAGGCGCCCGCAAGGTCATCGATCGTCCCCAGGGCGATCGCCGCATTGAACCACACCGTCTCGAAGGACTGTTGCGGACTGACCAGTTGCCCCCGGTGGTAGTTACCCTTGACGGCGCGCAGCGCCACGTGCCGCTCCGGTGTCAGTTCAAACTGCATGAAGGCATCGGGCACCTGTGACCCGTGTTCATAGGCCACCAGGCAGGCTGTGCCGTGCCCTTCGGCCGCCAGCATCGGTCCCATCGCCGCGGCCGCATTGTCAAAAAGGCGGTCCCCCAACGGAGTCTCCGTGGGCCGGAAACTGTGGGTCGATTCGTCGAATTCGCTGAACCGGACCTCCCGGCAGGCCGGGAAATCGCGTAACGAAAAGCCGAGGTATTCGAGCCGGTCGTGTCCGCTGTCGCGGGTCAGGGTGCGAGGAGACTCGGACACCACCCGATAGCAGAACCGCACCACCGGACTGTCGGACCGGTTCTGCACCACCAGTTCCAGTCGCAGTCCGGCCTGCCGTGGCACCCTCCCCGCCAGAATGGTTTCCGTGGCGCCGTTCCGCAGCACGCGTTCGCCGGTCTTCTCCATCGTCTTCGGACGGAGGACCACCACCTCCCCGTCAAGTTCCAAGACCGGCGGAGTAAAGGTCAGGCCAGAGCGGCTTCCGGCGGGCACAAGGCTCCACAATGTACTGGCGGAGCGCGTGAGGGATAACGCAAAGGCAGAATTCGTCAGCATGATCGTTCCTTCTTCCCTTAAGCTTGGTCAAATTCGGTGCGGAGCATGACCTCGTCCTGCATGGCCGGGCTCAACCTCGTAAAATAATCGGTATAGCCGCCGATCCGCACCACAAGGTCGCGATAGGAGTCCGGGTTTTCGCGGGCCCGGCGAAGGGTTTCATGATCCTGCACATTGATCTGCGTTTCGAAACCGCCCCGGCGTAGAAAGGTCACCACCAGGTCCCGCAGCCGATCCGTCATCCCGGGGCCGCGCAACAGCGCACTGTTGAACTTCATATTGTACGCCACGCCGCCGATCATCGGGGCGTGATCCCAGGACGTGGTGGAGAGAATGGCCGCCGTCGGCCCGCCCTTCTCGCGGCCCTGGGCCGGGCCACCGCCATCGGCAAAGGGAAAGCCGGCCCGCCGGCCATCGGGTGTGGCGCCGCACTCGCTCCCCAGCCGCTCGTGCATGATCCAGCAGAACGCACCGGGAACAAAGGGGCTGCCATCCGGCTGCATGCGATGGGTCGCGCATTCCTGCCGGAGTCGCGCCACCACCTGCCCGACGATCGCATCCACCTCAGGGTTGGCGTTGCCGTACTTGGGGTGGGCGTTCAGAAACCGCTGCCGCTCGGCCTCGTGGTCCTTGAAGTCCGCCGCCAGCAGGCGGTTCAGGTCGGCCAGTGTCAGCCGCTTTGTGCGGAAGACTTCCTCGCGGATCACGTAGAGCGAGTCGGCCAGGTTCGCCAGGCCGACAAACGAACACTCGACCCAGTTGTACCTGGCGCCGCCTTCGTCGATATCCACGCCGCGGCGGACACAGTCGCGCGTGAAGACACTCTGCAGCGGTTTCCCGCCGTTGGCGCGCCTCAGTTCGCGGGCCGCATTCTGCTGGGCCACGCCGTCGTCCCGGATCTTCGCGCTCAGGCGGCCCAGATAGGCTTCCAGAAACGCCTCGAAGTCAGCCGCCGCCGCACCGCTGGCCGCCTGGGCGGCCAGCTCTTCGAGCAGGAGCCGGCAGGTGTTGAAGTACGGCGCGGCCACCCACACGTTGCTCCCCCCCACCGGCGTGATCTCGACACAGGTGGAGTTGATGTAATGCCCGGCGTCGCGGGCCGGCACGCCATACTCACGCAGTCCGCGCTGAATCGTCTCATCGCCAAAGAAGGCAGGCGTCGCATACCCTTGCGCGATCAGGCCTATCGCCAGATCGGTCAGTGCCGGCGGCGTGCCTTCATGCCAGCAGACGCCTACGGTGGGATAGACGAGATGGGTCCGCCGCAAGGCCTCAAGGCACAGAAACGAAAGCTCGTTGGTAAGATCACGCCCGCGCGCATCGCGCCCGCCGACCATGACGGGAATGGCCAGGCCATCCGGGATGAACTCGTTCAGGTGGAAATACAGCGCCTCGATCATCGCCAGCGCCTCCTCCCGCGTCACCTTCCCACGCGCACGATCGCGCCGGAAATAGGGACGGAGCGTCCGGTCCAGATGGCCGGGACCGGCCAGTTTGGCGTTGTTCGACGCCTGCACCCCCAGATCGATGAACCACAGCAGATGCAGGGCATCCAGAAACGACTCAGGGGGCTGGCGGGCGATCCGCCGGCAGGAGTCCGCGATGGCTCGTAATTCCGCCTGACGATCCGGGGAGGCCGCAGGCAAAGCCGCCTCCACCGCCTCGGCCGCATGGTCGATCATGAGGGTCAACCCCTCCACTGCCAGCGCAAAGGCCCGGTACGTTTCCTGCCGGGCGCCGCGCGCCCGGTCCGCCCGGGCCTCCAGGTTCTCGCGCAGGGCGGCCAGGCCCAGCCGGAAGGCCCGTGTTCGATCCAACTCGCAGTGCCCGGTTTGTCCGGGCTCGGGTCCGAACTGCCCCAGATACGCAACGGCTTCCGCGTGGAGCGCGTCCGGAAGGCGCCCGCCCTCACGGACAGGCCATTGATCCAGGTCTGCGACCGGCCGGCCGGCCAGACGCTCGCAGGCCTCGAACTCGAACTGGACGGCGGCCAGACGATCGCGGGTCCGGAGACCGCGCCGCACACGACGCGGCTGTCCTTCCGAAGCTTGAAGGGACCGGTAGTCCGTCAACACGTACTGGGTTCCCGGCCAGGCCAGGCTCATCCTTTTTTCGGCCAGAATCCGTTGCCGGATGGCTGAGGCCCGCTCTGCGTCGGAACTCTGTGCACCACCAGCGGCGGGCGTAGCCACTGGGGCAGATGGCAAATCGACATGCATGGCGGCAACCCTATCACGGG
>CAYOIT010000068.1:4447-23383 GCA_964404035.1 uncultured Verrucomicrobiota bacterium
GGTCCCCAATCCGTGGGGACCATGGCAGAGAGAGCGGAGGGTCCTGATCGGAGTCAGGACCTACGTGAAAGCAATGAGCGGTGAGAAGCCCCGAGTTGCGGGCCATAACCGCCTTGAACAGTTGGCCTCGAACCGCCTATGAACCCCAGGGCGCCTTGATTGCCGGCTTCTCCGTCAGGAACTCAAGCCCGGGGCGTAGCGTCCCGTCCTTGGTGAAGAATGGATGGAAGCCTTCACCGTTGATGCCATTGCCGTCATAGCGGTCACGACGGGTGGAAATGGCCGTGCCTTCACGCAGCGCCCAACCCATCCATCCAAATCCGGCGGCAGACAACTGCTCCGTGTAAAACCGGGCAACCTTACCCCGCACCTGATCATCCAGGGAGCCGGGGATGCATTCATTCACCATCAGAGGCTTGGCATGGCGCTCCGACTTGGCCGCAAAGTCTTTCACCAGCGCCTCGAGTCCAGCCGGATCGTGGGCATAGGGATGACCGCAGAGCACATCGCACAACGGGGCGAAGACATCAATATTCGTACCGGTCATCGTGCCGATGGTAATGGGTTGCTTCACGCCGCATGCCCGCACCGCCTCGGCCATCGTCCGCATCCAATCGAATTCGCGCTTGTCCACATCGGCTTCCAGATCGCGGGCCTGGGGTTCGTTGCACAGGTCCCACATCAGGATCCGGTCATCCGTCGCCAGCGGTTGCACCAGCGCACGGACATAGTCCAGCATCGGATTCCAGCTGCGATAGAGGTGTTCGGTGTAAGTGCCGCCGTAGTCCCACGTGTGATCGTGCCACCGGTTGAAAAGGCAGGGCATCGTTTTCATTCCCGCCTCATCAATGGCCCCCACGGCATCGATAAACGCCGCCGTCACCCGGTCAGGGGCCGCCATCCACGCCGAGAACTCGATCCACAAGCGGAGGCAGTTGGCATGGACTTGGCGGGCAAGGCCCACCTCTTCGCGCATCCGGTCGGGATGGTAGTCCCACCAGGCCTGCTCAATCCGCGCCCCCCATGAGGGCACAACCGAAAACCCGCGCAACCAGCCATAATCCGATTTCATAGGCCTCTTCCCCAGTCAGATGACGACATAAAAAAGCGTAAGTGAAAGGAAACCGCCCCGAAGGACGACCTCCCCACTTACGCTCCAACGATTCAGTTAAGAACCGAACGGCTTAGAAGCGGTCGCGACGACCACCACCACCACCGCCGCCACCACCGCCGTAACCGCCGCCACGGCTTCCGCCGCCCCCGCCACCACCACGAGGGCGGTCTTCACGGGGCTTGGCTTCGTTCACGGTCAGGGCGCGGCCATCCAGCTCCTGGCCATTGAGGGCTGTGATGGCGGCCTGAGCCTCTCCATCCGAACCCATTTCAACGAACCCGAAACCTTTGCTGCGACCGGTCTCCCGGTCGATGATGACTTCGGCGCTCTTGACGCTGCCGTGCTTCGAGAACAACTGCTCCAAATCCGAATTGCTTGTGTTATAGCTCAGATTTCCGACGTACAACTTGCTACCCATCGATGTCTCCTTCTTTAGACCACTGACCCTTCTTTTTACTTTCCAGGTCTTCTACGAAAGGGCCAACCTTCAGGCCACGAAGGTAGGGTCGGCGATTGATCGTACACGGCGCAAACCCAAACGGAGAAGCGTACCGCGAACACAGTCGTCAAACTTACCTCATCTAACATAGCAGCTTCTGCCAAAAGTCCAAACTACTTTATTCAAGGACTTTTTCAGGGTCAAAAACCCGTTCAGGCGGTCATCTGCGCCAACTGTCCGCTCAGCAGCTTGGCGCGACGCCGAATGAGTTCGACTAAGGCCTGCCCTTTCTCCTCAATCTTCAGCCACCGGTTGCGGGGAAGCACGAAGGCGCGCCAGTCGGCCGGGATGCAGTCAACCCCGCGCCAGGCGCCGACGAGGCCGCCGGCACAGCGCGCAATCGTGTCGGCATCGCGGCCGATCTTGGCGCAGGCCAGCATCATCGCCGAGGCATCCTCTCCGCGCGTGATCAGGAACGTGGCCAGCGTGGGCCCGAGCACCTCGGCCGAATTCCAGCTGATGCACGTCAGGTCCTCTTTGTACTTCCAATGCATCTTGTCGAGATGCTCGATATCCTGGAAAGGCAGAACCGGGCCGATGATCTCGGTGTAATAGCGCCGCACGAATTCATCGCAGTCCCCGCATTTCCGGGCCAGATCCAGCATGGCGCTCATTTCGCGCGTTTGCTTGAAGTCGCGCGTGAAGGCCATCGCCGTCTCGATAACCGACTCGACCGTGGCGGCGGGCACGAAGCAGGCGGCAAGGGCGGCCGCATAGCCGGCCGCCACGTCGCGGGGAGCGCCATGCTGGTTGACGGAGGTGACATCGGCCGCCATGACCGCGGCCTTGTTCGGGTCGCCGGCGCACAGGAGTCCCACAGGGCCGATGAACATGACGGCATTGGTGGCATTGGCTTCGCCGTGGCCGAGTTCGCGCTTGTTGATCTCGCGCAGGTTGTTCCGCATATAAGGAATGCGTTCGATCCAGTGCATGCAGTTCAGCCGGACCACCGGGTTGCCATCGGGGTTCGGAACGGGGGTTTCGAACTGCTCCCACTGCTTGGCAAAAAGATGCGCATCCAGCACGCCATCATTCTGAAGAATGGCATCCGTCAGAAGATCGGCCAGGACCGTATCATCCGTGACCGTCCCCAGGGGATTCCAGCCGGCCTTCACGGCGACCAGGTCTTCGAAGGTCTTGAAGTCCCCATATTCCTTCAGGATCCTCTTGTAATGCATGCACTCGCAAGGCGCGCCCAGGGCATCGCCCACGGCGGCCCCGATCAGGCTGCCCATAATGCGGTCTTCGAAACGTGGTACAGGGGACATGAGACTCTCTCCCAAGGTGATCTTTGTCGTCCGCAACCGAACTGGAGCCGGACAAAACGGAACGCACCATACAATAGGGAAGGGATCGACTGCAACGGGCATATCGCCCTCCCGACCGGCGCAGTACGGCCGGCGCTACGCCGCCGGCCGGGGCGGGCGACGTAGCGCCCGCCCTACTGGCTCGGTCCATCAGGCCGGGTACCGTCCGTACTCCAGGCAAGCGGAGTAGACGGCTTCCAGATTGGCCAGCGGCACGCAGGGCGGAAGATTGTTGCCCTCCCTCAGGATGAACCGGCCGCCGTCCATAACCCCTGACTCGAGGATGCGGCGCGTCTCGCGGGCACAGTCATCCGCACGGCCCTCCCGCAACACCATCACCGTCGGGCCGCCCAGGATCTCGACCGTCGGGCCGAGGGTCCGACGCAAGGCACCGAAATCGACCGGAAACCCGGTATCGAAACTCGTCACACCGAGTTCCTTGTTCAGCACCGGGAAATGACGGGTGGCATCGCCGCACAGGTGAATGCTGCGCCGGCCCTCCGCGGCCGTGCCCGTGGCAATGGCATCGTACCAGCGGGCATGTGCGGGCAAAACCAGATCGCGGTACATCTCACAGCTGATGAGTTGGATCGAATCGTCCGCCGCCCAACCCCGGTCCCCTTTCTTCCAGCCCGCATGGCGATCCGCCAGGGCACGGTTGCGAACCAGCACATCCTCCACGATCTTCTCCAACAGCCGGCGCGCCTTGTCCGGTTCCGCGGCCAGAATCGCCAGGCCGTCCGCTCCGAACAGGGTGGCCACAGCCGTCACGGGACCGTCAAAGCCCATCCCAAAGGGCGCCACCGTCCCTTTCCTCCCGAGGTAGGAGAAGGACTCGGCCTCGCGAACCAGTCGCGCATGGAAGTCCAGCCGCTCCTTCAACCACGGGTTCTCCAGCGGCCGGGAGAAGTCCCGCGCCAGGAACGCTTCGAGATCGTCAAAGGTGTAGGCCGGCACAACACTCGGCACCTGTCCCTCATCAAAGACCACCGTTCCCCCGAAATAGGCGCCGTCATAGATGTTCTGGTTGTCGGCGGAAAAACTCCAGGTTGAGGGCAACGTCGTGTCGGAATCGCACGTTGGGTTCAGGGTGGTCGCCACGTACTCCTGAAAGCGTGACTGCACGATCAGCGTCACCCTCGGCTCGGTGAAGTACTGCTGGTAGGTGTAGCCCTCGGGGTTCAGCACGCGATTCAGCAGGATGATCCGGGGGTTGACACCCCACGTCAACGGCACACGGGTCGGCTTGCCCGCCCGATAGGCCTCCCAAACGGCTTTCTTCTCGGCGTTGTCCGGTTTGGTCACGTTCATGTCTTCAGTTCTCCCAGTTAAAGGTGGTGCTCACAGGCTGAGCTTTCTCTCTATCCTTGGCAACTCATGCGGATGCCCGGGTGGCGGCAGGTGGAGGGTGTCGTCGAGCCCCTCTCCCTTCACCCTGATCTCACGCCGATCCTTGTCGTAGGCCGCCACGATGTGCCGGTCGTCAATCTGCGGCGCCAGCAGGACCAGGAACGGCTGCTCCTGTTCCGCCCGCACCGCAAACGACCACAACGGTCCGCCGGCGGCGTTCTCCACAACCTGCGGCCGCGCGGGCTCCATGAAATGCACTGAAAGATGGGGCTCGCCCGGGATTCCGGCGCGGAAGACGGACGGACTTTCCTGGACCATGGGCTCGCGCGGATGCAACCGGAAGGTCGCGGGCGCATGCGCCTCCTCGAACACGTCCCAGATCAGAAAGTAATCCGGCTTCACGAACAGGTAATGGCGCACGTGCCGCGTCGTTGCCGCAGGGATGAGATGATTGTAAGGAAAACGGGTGGCATCGCGGAAGTTGGTGTTGACGATGCGGAGAACGCACCAGTCAAAATCGAGCCCGCAATGAACCAACAGCGGTTCCGGAGCCTCTTCGACCCCGGTGTAGCCGGAGGTCAGATTCCGGTCATCGGTGTAGGTCACCGTGGAATGCAGGTGCGTAACCCAGGCCGCCACCGGCTTCCCGCTGGAGTCTTCCGTGTGATAGCCGTGATCGCCCAGGAGCACGCGCCCTGCGAAAGCCAGATGCAGGCCGCCCTGATCGAAATCCATGTGGTTGGTGGCCAGGCCGACACGGAACAGGCACCAGACCGGCGAACCGTCTTTCCCGACGGCCTTCGACACCAGGCCGAGCGACGACCGGCCAGTACTCCGCCAGGCCGGGGTGACAGCCGGAATCGACGGGTCGAGCGTCACCAGGCTCAGCATCGGATGGACCTCATCGAGGATCGGCTTGCCGCCCTGCGCCCAGCCAAAGAGGCAGCGTCCAGCCAACTCGGGATCGGTGTTCCGGTAGACGGCCGCACCGAGCGCGAAGTCGCCCCGCAGTTGCTGTTCATGTCCATGGCCTCCCGAGTTGCCGTTGGCCGGCAGGGGCGCGTAGCCGTCCCGTCCATCCGAGGCACAGAGGACACGAGCCTGGCGTCCCGGCGGGGATTGATCGCGAAGCACCGGCATCTGGATGGCGAGAAGATGCTCGAACGAGCCTCGCACACGGGGGTCGGAGAAGTAGTCCCTGACACCGCGGAGGTGGAGCGCATGGAGTTGGCAGAGCAGCGTATTGAAACAGTGGGAATGGTAATTCACGGCCTCACGGTACGTTCCGTCCGGCATGAACCATGCGTTCAGGAACGCATCCAGTACGGCCATACTCCACTTCCGCCAGGCGGCAGCCTGCGGATGCCACGGGGCCCATTCGGCGATCACCCCGGTCGTCGTCGAGAATTCGGCAAGAAAGTTCGGCGGCACCGGGCTGTTCCCCATGTGCAGCGCGAGTTTTTCGGCCACACCGGAGTCCGCCTCTATCCGTGCCCAGAAATCACCGGGCATGCAGAAATCGCCGTCGGCGAACATCCAGGCCAGCGCCAACAGCATTTGGCGGACGGTCCGATAGTCGTCCTCGTCGATGCCATCAAGGGCCCACAGAGCGTCCACGTCATAGGCCACCGTCTTGGCGGCGCGCCCCTGAAAGATGATCAGCGCCTCGTAACCGCCGTCGGCGATGTCGGACAGCTCCCGCCTCGCCCACGCCGCGAGGCTCCGCCCTGCCGCCCGCATGGCCCCGCGGTCGGCACGCCACACGGCCAGGGCCGCCGCCGTCTGCTGATCCGACGACACCGTCGCCGCCGCGGCATCCAGTGCCCGAACCACGTCCGCATCACTCTCCAGTCGCGCCCTCAAACCCTCCAGGTCGGCACGCTGAATCAGGACAGGCTCCCGCGCCGGAAGCGGGCCGTCCAGTTCCCAGCCTGACACTTTGCCCAGTGGCAGGTCGGCAAGCTGCGTCTTGCGGCGATTGGGAAGGCAGCGGTCGTCGTCGGTATCCGCACCCGACTCCGCGCGGGTGCTCAGACACAACCCCCAGCACCGGCGTCCACGTTTCACCGGGAATCGCAGGTAATGGCCGGGGACGGTATCCGCCATGAGGTCGATCCACAGATGCCCCCGCCTCTGCCAGACGCTTCCCCATCCCGTGAAGATCCCGGCGAAGGTGTCATCGGTCCCGGCAAACCCAAGCCAGGCGAGATGACATTGGTTGAAGTAGGAGACATGACCCATCCGCTGCACCACCTGCGGCCCGGTCACCCCATGCCCCGGCGGGCGAACTTCCTGCATGCGTTCGCACCGTTCGCCACCGCCCTTGCACAGCGCCGGACCGCGTTCCGGCCAGACCGGATCCCAGGTCCAGGAGCCTTCGGTGTCGGCATCGGCCTCCTCGACCACCTGGATCGTGTCCGCTCCCGTGGCCCAACGCATCCGGGTGTTGAGCCTCGCCCCGCCCGGCCAGGTCATCAGCGTTTCCCACTGCACCAGGCAGGGCCCGAGGGACACAACACGGGACGATACCGCCACCGGTCCGCCCGCCCCGGTCAACGCACTCCGCCCCCGCCACGCCCGGTCGCCCACCCGCACGGCGGCCAACGGACCGCTTTCCGAAGGTCCGCCCCGTGGGACACGAACCGCGAGGGCGCCGTTCGTGATCTCCAGGAAAGGGCCGCACGTTTCAACCTTGATCGACACCGGCACGTCTATGGAGCAGCGCTCAAGTGTCCGGCGCTGGCGGGGAGCAAGGTCGATGAGCGCGAGGACCACCTCTTCGGCCGCGAGACGGTCGGTCGGTAAGACCGGCGCGGACTGGAGCGGAATGAGTTCACCGGTCTGCTGGTCGCGCAAGGTCCCGGGCGACTCCTCCACGGCAAGGAGTTGCCTTGCGTACTTCACGCCCAAAGCATTTTCAAGGGTCAACATGACACCACTCCTACACGATGAACCCGGTCACTTCAACTACTGGTCTGAAGACCACCTCACTTGAAATGGCGGCGAAACTCATCCAACACCGCCATGACCGTGGCGGGATTGGCTCCCAAGCCGAACTCAAACTGGACAAACACACCGCCCCGACGGTCATAAAAGTGCTGCAGATAATCCCGCACGGCACGGCGGCCGACTTCCGGGTCAGGGGAGGGCAGAACATGCTGCCGGTCGATTTCGCCCCAGAAGGTCAGGCGGCCTTTGGCGATCGCCGCCAACTCCTGTCGATCCATGACAAAGACCTGGGAATTGAGCGCATTGACGCCGATGTCGACCAGATCCGGGTAGATTTCGGAGATGAACCCGTCGCTGTGCATGAAGGCGAATTTGCCCGTCGAGCGGGCCAGATTGCAGTAGTCCTTGTACAGCGGCTTGAACAACTCGCGCCAGCGCGGCGGCGGAATCAGCAATTGGGTCTGGCTCCCCCAGTCGTCCATGAACATGAGGGCGTGAACATCGGTCTTGGCCCAGAATTCAAGCTCCCTCAGGTAGAATTCATGAATCTTACCGATCAGGCCCCGCACGCAGCGATCATCCGGCTCCATGACATCATAGAAGGCATTCTCGGTGCCGCGCAGGAACTGGTAACGCTCCCAGGGTCGGGCGCAGCAGCCGGACATGACAAACTTGTCCGTGGCGGCAACCTGACGATTGACCTTGTCGATGGCGACTTGAACCGAGGCCCCTGCGGGCAGGGTTTCGTAGGGAGGTTGAACGCGTGTCTGCCAATCCTCCAGAGTCCCGAGGATCGGAGTGCGGATCTCGCCGATCGCACCGGCCTGGATATTCTCAAAACAGCAGCCCCACTCATCGGTGTAAGCCCCCGGCGTATACGGGTCCCCCTTGACCCGCGCCGAAGGCGTGTAACTCCCATCCACACCGGTGGTGTCGCCGGGAAATTCGGACTGGATCTGTTTGAGGATTTCAGGATGGTGGGTGGCGGCATAGGGCAGCACCCAGATCGAAATCGGCATACGGTCCGGGGTCTCAAACCGCAACGTCTTAAGAACACGTTCTCGTGAAGTCATACGTGATTCCTTTCTAAATGGCCTTCCCTTCACCGTCCAGTTGTCCCGCTGCCGCGCCCCACGACTCAATTTCCCGCAGGTTCTTGCCGGCGAGCTCGCGATAGACGTCGGGCAGATCGAACAAGATAAGGACGCCCGGAAGCATTGAGGAGAAGGGCCAATGCGGCAGGGGCGCCTCAGCCAGCTCCGCAAAGGAGTTCGGCGCATGGATAAGGGTAACCTGTCGGACACGGGCGTCGAGGAGTGCCGCCAGGGAGCCAGGGATCGTCCCCCACCCCTGGGCCACCAGATGAACCTGATCGTAGCCGAGGGAGGCCATCCAATCGATCGTGCAGAGTACGTCATGCACGCGCCAGGCCACCAGGGAATCGCCCAGCATGGAGGCATACGAGGCATAATGGAAGTCGCTGCCGTAACTGTCGAAGAAGGAATCGGGCCGGCAGGTGTCGGGCCGGGACTCGCCAATGCCACGGTAGTCGCAGGCGAAGAAGGCCGGGAGCTGTGTTTCGAGTTCGCGAATCCGGGCATCCTCCCGCAGTTCCTGGTCGACAGACAGGTGCGGGAGATAGAGCAACGCCGGGCCTGAGCCGCGCGCCGGCCTTGCGGCGCGCGGGACGTCTTCAAGCTTGGTCACGACCGCCTGTGCCCCGAAGCGCGGGTCGGTTTCAAGGACAAACTGGTTGGCGTGGGGCCGGGCGTAGCCGCGGGCGTTCCAGGCGCGCAGGATACGGTAGTCCGGCGGGCCGGCGCGCCGCGGCAGATGGAGCAGCGTTTCGACGCGGTGCCTGAGTTCGCCCCCCGAGGGTGTGCCGCGTTTCCCCGCCAGTTCACGCGAGCGGGCGGCGGTAAAGGCCGGCACGCAGCTTGTCCCCGGCAGGTCGCTGACCTGGCCGGTCGGCGTACAACGCAACATCTCGACCGCCTCGATCACCAGCTTCGGCTCTGTTGCCGCGGCCTCGACACCCGCGTGGCGGTTGAAGAAGGCATACATCGCCTCGCGAGAATCGAGCCAGTAGTTGTGCGTGCCGGGGCCGACATGATAGGCCGCATTACCTTCGGCACCCAGCAAGCGGTAGACGTGGCGCAAACGCTCGAACGCTTCCAGCGAACCGCGCTGATCGAAGAAATCCTCTTCCTGGGTGAGCAAGATGACCGGTTGGGGCGCACGTGCCAGCAACAAGTCGCTCTGCTCCAGCCCCGCCGCCAATACGCCCGGCGGACATTGCTCGGCGTCGAGCGGCTCCTCGTTGATCCCGTCATGGTACCAGCTCGTGACCCAACAACTGGGCGCGGCCATGGTGACGCGCGGGTCGCAGGCCGTGGCAAAGACCGTCATGGTGCCGCCGCCGGAATTGCCGGTCACACCGACACGGGTTGGATCGACGTTCTCCTGCTCCAGCAGCACGTCCAACGCACGGATACCGTCCCAGATAAACCAGCGGCCGATCCAGTCGCCGGTCAGCGCCATCGCCCGGTCCAGGGCATTGTGTTCGCGCACACTCGGATAGCTGGGGCCGGGGCCGAACAGCGACTCGCCCTGGCCATTAGGGTATTGCAGCCGCTCCCCCTGCCCGACCGGGTCGACGATGAGCGCCACGTAACCCATGCGCGCCAGGGACTGAACGAACGACTGGTACGGCTCGTAGGCCTTGGCGTCCCAATGGTGCCCGCAAAGACAGAGCACCGCCGGTCGCGGCCCGGCCTGCCCCTGGGGCACATAGAGATTGGCCGTGACCGGAAAACCCGGACGGCTCTCGAACACCAGGTTCCGGAGACGATAGGCGCCATGATCGCATTCGCCGGTGACGCGGACGTTCAGCGGCGTCTTCTCCGGCCAGGGCCCGAACACGTGCGCCACCTTCCCTCGCACCTCGGCGCAATAGGCCAGCGCCTCCGCCCGCGATTTCAAGCCCATTACACGGGCGTGGTTGGCTCGATAGTTCTCCCGCAGCCGCTGCGTCAGGTCCTCCTGCATCAGCCGGGGAAAGCGGTTCAACACGGGCAAGGGTGTCGGCATGTTCATGGACAGCATCCTCTCAGGTCACTTGATCGGTTCAACAGCCTTATGGAGTTCAAACATCTCCCGGCTCAATTGGGAAATCCGGCTCACATGGTAGCCTGTCAGCCCGGTATGGATCGTATCGTTCATGACACTGGTCCATTTCGCCGGCAACGCCTCCACCCCCAGCATCATGCCCATGATCGACCCGACGGTCGCCCCGTTGCAGTCCGTGTCAAAGCAGGGGTATACCGCCCGCGTGATCGCCTTTTCGAAATCGCCTTCGCTGTAGAGCAACGCCAGCGCCACAATTTGTGCATTGGAAATGGTGTGGCACCAATCATGCGCCCTCGTTTCATCCCATCGCCGGTGAATTCGACCCACAGCCTCAACATAGGGTAACCCGGCGGCCTGCCAGGCCAGCACGTCGCGAACCCCTTCCGCGAGACGGCACTTCGCCGGGATTTCGCTGAGTCCGATTTCAATCACGCGGCGCACCTCGCGCTCGCCGACGGCCGCCGCCAGCATGGCGGCCACCCACATCTCGCCGTAGATGCCGTTCTTCACATGCGAAATGGACGCATCGCGCCAGGCGAGTTCGGCTGCAAATTCAGGCCGGCCCAGCGCCACATAGCCGAAGAAATCGGCACGGATCTGGGCGCCGATCCATTCCCGGTAAGGGTTCCGGACGGTGGCCGAACGCGGCGGCTCAATATTATTGATGAAATTTCGATAGGCCACCCGCTCGGCCGTACAGGTGTGCAGAATGGGAAGATTCGTCATCCAGAAATCCGCCATATCCGCGGGCGAGAACCCGACCCCCTTCGCCTTGACGAGCGCCATGCCGGTGACGGTGTAGTTCGTGTCGTCATCTTCCGGCATAAAGGGCGTCTTGCGACCCTCCAGCAAATTGGCCAGGTCGAGTTCGCGGTAATCCTCGTCACGAAGTCCCGGCAGTCGCCAGAGATAATCCGTGATTTCCCGGGATCCGGCCCGCTCCAGCAACGCCAACAACTTGGGGCGGCGGATACCCTCGATGGGTTTGCCCAGCAGACACCCGGCACAGCGCCCCAACCAGGCGCCGGAAATACGCGACAGCCGCGAAGCCTCATTGCGGTCGAAGGCCACCGTGCGCGGACCGGACGGGCGCTGGGCACGAATCCCCCCCAGGCCGGACGGCTCGACATAGGAATACTCCCCGCGCATCGGCAGGAGGATGGTCTTGTCCAGCAACGCCGTCGCCGCCTCCTGAAAGGCGTCATCCTCGGGGCAGTCAGGCGCCAGCAGTCGGGCGAACTCCGCGTTCACACCCTCGGTATTGCGCCCTTCGTCCGCCAGTTGCCGCTGCTCCGTCCTCAGATCGTCTTTCTTCCACCATAGCCAGATGTGCTTCATCGTGTGTGACTCCTCATGACCGCCCCGGGGTGCGGAAGGCCAGGTACAATGCCGGCAGCGCCTCCCGGAGCGCGGCCTGGTTCAGAAAGAAGATCGTAGCAGGCCAGCCGGTGCTTACCACGAACGTACAGATGACCGTTGGCCAGGGTCATCTGCTGGGAGCTGCCCTTGAGATCCAGGCCCGTCTGGAAGCGGCCGAGTTCGTGATAACCCTGCACCGTGGCCTCGGCAAGGGCAAGACTCCCGTCGGCACCGGAAGCGATCAGAAGCCCGTCCGCGACAATCAGGTGGCGATCAAGATCCCAGGACTGCTCCCAATAGACCTGGCCATCCGCAAGACGGCTGCATTGCAGTCCCTTGCCGCCAAACCCGTAGACCGCTCCGTCAAGCACGGCGGGCGTGTTGTGCGAATTGCTCTGGAGTCCGTCTTTTCGATAGACCTGCCGCGCGCGCAATCGCCCTTCGTGGACGAAGGAGACCAGGCACTCGGACAGGCGCGGGCCGTGTCCTCCGCAGAGGTAGAGATACTCGCCCGAGACCACCGGCGACGAGCACAGGCCCCACTGAACGTTGAAAGGCCGCTTCCAGAGCACCTCGCCCGTCTTCGCCTCGATCCCCCATACCTCGGGCTTCTGGTTGCCGCTCGCCACTCCCAGGATGATCTGCCCCCGGCCATCGAGCTCCTGATAGGCGGGCGAGTTCGGGCTGCTCGTCTTCCCCCCCTCGGTCTTCCACAGGATGGCGCCGGTCTTCTTATCCACCGCCGTGAGCGCCGGCTGCCCCGACACATAGAGCACGTCGCCCACCACGAGCGGTGACGAATAGGGCGCCCCGCTGAACCCCTTGCTCGTCCAGATCAGCTCGCCGGTGGCCGCGTTGAGGCAACGGAGGCCATTCCCGCCGGCCGTGAAATAGACGCGATCCCCGTCCGCCACCGGGGTGACGTTATCCGGCCCTCCCAGCGGCTGACGCCACAGCGTGCCCCCCGTGCGCGGATCCATGCACACCGCCGCGACCACGTTGCTCTCCTTCGCCAGCGTAAAGATCCGGCCGCCGCTCTCCACGGTGGTGACCAGGCAGTCGCCGAGTTCCACGCACCACAGGCGCAGAGGGCCGTTGGTCGGCCACGCCCGGGCCAGGCCCGCCGCATTGTACACGTGGTTATTGTCGAACGGCATGTGCCGCGGCAGGTCGGTGTTGGCCGGTTCCACCGTCCTCCGAAGCACTGATTTCGGAGTCGGCAGCGCCATGGTCCGCACTTGCAGTTCGTCAGCCGCCGCGGTGACGATGTCCAGCAACCGTTGAAGCTCGTTGGTCCCCTGCCCGCCCTTGCCGCCGGCCGCGAGGTCGGCGGCAAGCGAAGCGCCCTTCTGGCGAAGCCCGGCCACGTCGTCCGCGGTTCCGACTTCGAGCAGGGCCTCGGTCGCCGATACCACCACCGGCAGGTCCTGTCGCCCGCACAGATCCAGAAGCGCGTCGCGAAACCCGAGCCGCAGGTCGCGATTGATGAGGTTGGCCATGGTAAGACCGTACGGGGTGGCCCGATCGCGCTGCGCATAGGCCAAGGTCACGGCGGACGTCGCAAGATCCTTCCCGCCGCGGTCGGGGCGGCTGTACAAGGCCGCCAGCAGCGCTTCCTGCGCATGGGGTTTGTCGGCGGCAAACAGGCGCTCCACGGCACTCCGGCTGAACCGGCAGCCTTTGAGGGCCGCCCAGAACACCAGGTCGGCGAGCTTCGCGTCGGGTAGAGCGGTCGCCGCATTCGTCAGCTGCGACTCTGTGGGTGTCTGGCCATAGAGCTCGGGGAGCGTCCTGGGGCGCGCGGGAGCCGTCTCCACGCGCGGCTGCGGGGCCAGCGCAAGGCGACCGTACTTGATGGGGAAAGCGTGATTCATGCCGTCCCCGAAAAGACGGTACACCGGTGACTCCGTCCTCCACTGTCCGGCCATCAAGGCGGTGGGATAGTCGCAATCCATAAACCCTACGTCGAATCCCACCTCCGCCGGCAGGTTCGTCATCTTCAAGTCCGCCAGCACCGAGGCCGCATTGAGCCGGCATTCGTAGGCCATGCCGCCCTCGACGGGCACCGTCTTGTACTCGAAGGCCCACTGACCGGCATGAATGCCCTTCAACATCGTCGCCTTCGAGGTCAGCGTCTGCGGACGGAGACCGAACTGGCCCATTTCCCGCGCGTTCTGCCACGTCTTGGTCTTATGCCAGTCGGGCCCCGACGCCTGACGCGCCTCGCGCCCGAAGTCAAAGTAGAGCTCGCAGTTGTCCGGCGCCACCCACGGTCCATCGTCGTTCGACCAGACATGATCGTCTTCCACCACGACCAGGAAGAAAAGGTCGTTCGTCCCCGACTTGCGTCCGCAGCGGACCGCGGGCGCGAAGCCGGATCCGGGCATTAGCGGTTTTCCGTCCATGAACTTGAAATCCGGGGAAGACGCCGCAGGCGGTACCCCCTCCCACTCCGCAAGATCCCCATCGGCCGCGGCCGTGTCCGGCAGTTCGTACACCGCCAAGGCATTCGTGTAGGGATCGAGCGCGCCGAGGGCCACAGGATGCCCCGCGCCCATGAGACCCGCTGCAAGCACCGCCATCGCCAACCCGAATCGCCGCATGTTGATTCCTTTCAGAGGGAAGCAGAAGAACTGGAATTCGACCAAGGTACTGGAGGGCTGGCCCCTGTCGCAATCGTTTTCCGCCCGTCGGCGATCACTCTGTCTTCCCGTTGGCGTGAACCACGAAATCCACAATGACCGGGAAATGGTCCGACCCCACCTGCGGACCGGTCTGCCGGTCCACGATCTCTATCCCCGTCCCATACAGGCAATGGTCAATGGGAATGCGCATGAGCGGGCTGAAGGTGGAGGGCCAGGTGGGGAATACGCCTCGCCCCCGCGCACTATCCTTCAGACCCGCTTCGTCCAAAAAGCGCCTGAAGTAGTGATTCCAGGGCGTCGCGTTGAGATCCCCCAGCAGAAGGACCGGTGAAGACGCCTGCCGTACCCAGCGGGGCAATTCGGCAAGTTGGTCATTCCGGAAGTCCGAATTGCTCTTTCCGCCGGGGGGAAGCGGGTGCGTGGCCACCACGGTGCATCTGCCCTGCGGCGTATCGATCTCGACGATGATCGACGGCACCTCGGCCGCACCGATGCAGGCGACGCGGGAACGAATGAAAGGGAACCGGCTCCAGAGCCCGATTCCGAAGTTGTCTTCGCGAGGGGCCTGTTCAGAGTGCGCGTAGTCGTCCAAGACAGGCTTCAAGTCCGACAGCCACTTGGCGCTGACTTCTTCGAGCACAACCACATCAGGGTTGAACCGGCGAATGGCGGCCGCAACGTCAGCCGCATTGCCGGTCTGGGTGTTCACGTTGGCGAGCATCGCCCGAAGGGAAGGCCCCCTGGAGTCCAGTGCCGGTGTTCTCCCGAGATACAGCGGCAGAATCACAACACCGTTTACCAGCGCCAGCGCGCCGAAGACCGCCGCCAGTCGCCGTTTCCGGGGAATGAGGAGGAGCAGGGCCACGATGCCGAGGCCGAGCGCATACTGAACACGGAAGTGCGAACAGAGGTCAAACAGCCAGTGGCAGGCACCCAGGAACCCAAGCACCGTTGCCGTGGCGGCAAGGGCGCCCGCCGCGGTGATCAGCCCCCAGGGCCGGAGGCTGAGCCGGAAGAATTCAGGTGTACGGGTCTCGGTCCGCATGATCTTCTCTGGTCAACGGTCACCGTTCCGGACGGACCGCCTCGGGATAGAGTTGAGCCGGCGGCACGATCGTCCAGTTCCGATGGCCGGGTTCCTGCCATTGCAGCTGGAAGCCGTGGGTCACCGTGGGATGGATCTGGACGTCGGTGAACTGCAGACGGATCGAATAGCGTTTTCCGGCATCCAGAGCGATCAGGTTCTCGCGGACCGCCTGCGCCGGTGGCGCAAAAGGCGACCCCGGATCACCGGCATCACCGGCAACATACTTGCCATCGATCTCAACCCGCCCCCTCGCCCGCTCAATCCTGAACCAGTAGATTCCTGAGCGGCGGGGTTCGATGAATCCCGTCCATTGCGCGCTGTAGCCGCCCCCCGCGACCTCGCCAGGACGCTTCTGCCCACCCACGCCGAAGTCCACATCCGGATTCTCCACACGCCGCAGGACCGGTTCACCTTTCCATTCGCTGTTCTTCCAGTAGGCCGCCTGCAGACCGGTTCCCTGCCCGGCAGGCACTTCCGCCCACGGATCATCGGCCGGCTTCACGGCAGGCGCCGTCTCCTTCACGCGGATCTTCCCGCTCGCCCGTTGCCAGCCCGCCCAACCCGACACCCGGTAGAGCCGGCCTTCATTCAACCAGTGCGCATAGAGCAACACGTCTCCCGTCCCGGGCTCCTCCCGTACCACCCCGGCCAGCGCCTCGCCGCCCGAGGCATAGAGTGGTGCCAGAATTCCATTGAGGTCGGGGTTATCGAAAAGGCCGCCCACCCATAACCCATCCTTATCCCACACATAGGTGCGCAGGAAACGCTCAGACGCCCACTCAACGGAGAAGTTGTTCACCGCCACGCACCCGTGAACCTCGCCCATCACCCGCCTGAACACGTCGCACTGACCAGGCTCGTTCCCCTTCTCTCCGACCTGCCAGAGTTCCTTTCCAGTAGCATCGTAACGAACCAGGAACGCGTCTTTCGATTGCCCCCAGCCACCCACTTCCGTATTCAGGGCCGCCGCCAGTTCACCGCGCTCATTCCGACCCAGGAAGACCGACCAACGCGGATCGCCGCCCTTGAAGCGCGCCGGAAACGCCGCCACGACCTGTCCGGTCGGGAACTCGCCGTACAGAGGAGCCCCCACCCCGTTCCAGCCGGTCAGGGGATACTGCCGGATGCCATCGCGGACATGCAGGTAGTTGCCGCGCGAGTCCACCGCCTCGCCCCCGCCACCCCACCCCACCGAACTGGGGAAGTACTGCATTTCCTCGCGTTGCGGCTCACCGTCCCCGTTCGCATCAATCCAGGCCGCCGCATCCTTGCCCTCACTCCAGTCCACCAGCAACTTGGGCATCTCGCCCCTGTAATGCTGGATGTGCAGGAACATGGCCGTCACCGGCACCAGCTTCCACGCCTTCTCATCCACCCGAAGGACACAGGGCGCACTCCCTTGCTTGAACAGGTAGAGCTGCCCGCCATTGAGCCGCCGCGCCTCCCAGATCTGCGCGTTGGCATGCCCCGTGATCAACCCGCCCGCGAGACCGCCCACCCGGTAGACGGAATGAACCTTCCAGGTCTTTTTTGCCGGATCCAGAATGACGCGCATCATGGAACCCCATTGCGTGGGCATCCACACCGCATTGGGGTCCGCAGGATCGGGGGCGACCCAGGGCGCCCACACCTGGCCGCCATACCATTCGTTGACGAGGCTTCCGTCACTTTTGAAATGCGCCACGCGGCGCGGTCCGGCGTGTGCCTCGGCCACCCAGAGATCGCCGTCCCAGCCGCACACATCACTGAGGCCGCTGAAACTGCGCTGGGCTTCAGGCGTGTAGAGCCCGTCGCGGCGTCCGCCTTCGGCGCCCAGGGTTCCGAGCGCTTTGCCCGCGAGATCGAACCGCCGGATCTGTTGGGTTCCCAACTCAACCAACCAAAGCTCGCTCTTGCGGACATCGAGTCGCAACCGGCCCGGTTGTTTCAAGCCCTGCACCAGCACGGTGCTCGATCCGTCGCGCGACACCTTGAGAATCGACTCCCCGCTGCTCACATAGACCGCGCTACCTTCCGGCGTGATCGCCACGCTCTGCGGATTGGGCACCGGGGCTTTCGCGAGTTCGTCCCCCTTCTCAAGGTCGAGCCAGCGGACCATGTTGAAACCGGGATAGGCGGCCACCACCATGCCACCGGCCACGGAGATATCGGCGGGCCCCTGAGGTTCGGGTTTCTTTCTGGCCTCCGCCTTGCCTGCGGCGGCTTCCGGCGGTACCACGGCTATGTCCTGCGATTCCGGAAGCCATTTCAGATCGAAGGGTTGCGGTCGCTTGGCACCGGTCACGGCGTCATACGTCCAGAGGCGCCCATTGCCAAGCATGTACAGCGCGTTGCTGCTGCAGACCAGCGCATTGCCACCTTCCCACGAGCCTGGGCAGGGCGCACTCCAGAGCCGGGTCTTACCATCGAGGCTGACCTTGATCAGACAGGCTTCGATGTTCTCCGTGAACGTGGCGACATAGAAACCGGAATCGTCACAGGCCACGGCCTGGGGACCGCCATGGGTTCCCGGCCCGCCCAGAGCCCACCAGGGATCGCTGTCCTTGAGGGGATAGTTCGACCCGAACGACATCACATACCGAATGTGCAGGCCCGGCGTCGCGAGCATCTTCCAGGCGTAGTCGCCCGGCGGCAACGGCTTGCCGTCGTTGTCACGCGTATCCCATAGCTCCTGCTGGCGACCGGCTTGGCGCGGCACGCCTCGCGTCAACTCACGCACCAGGTGCCCCTGCGAGTCATAGATCGCCATCGACACCCGCCCGGGGTCGCCGAGTTTGTAGCGGATCGCCAGGGGCTTGCCTTTGGCCTCCGGTTCCGCGGTGGAAGCCACGACCCGGCAGGCGAGCCCTGCCAACAGGAGCAGTCCCAGAAGGTGGACGCCGGCAACTCCTGACAATTCCTGGAATCGCTTAGCTTTCAGACCGCACCTCCCACTCCGTCACGACCAACGAACCCCCACGAGTCAACTTCAGTTGCAGCTTCATGCCGATCACCCCCATCCAGGTTCTCCGTAGGTCCCGACTCCGATCGGGACCCGTCTTCTCTCGCCCTTGGTCCCCACGGATTGGGGACCTACGACGGCATGCCCGTCTTTGCCATCTCTCCCCATTGCCTATTTCGCATCGTGACTGGAACCTGGCCCTCGTATCCCTTACCGGAACGAGTAGGCACTTCCCGGGGGCGGGGACTCGAAAATGCCCCGATCCACTGTCCAGACCAGACGCGGCTTGCCATCCAGATCCACCGCCGTGGACATCCAGGGCAGGTTGATTCCGGAGCCTATGCACGGAGAGTCGCCCCGCAGGTGGAAGTTTCTGGCCGCGGCGTTGACGAAGAGCGGGTCGCTGGTCAGATTGTCTGTTCCCGCAACCGCGTTTTCGGACACCGAATAGGCGAACAATCCGCCGGTCTTCTGGACGGCCGTGAAGGTGTTGGTATTCCCCCAGATGATGGTGTTGGTCACACCACCGCCGCTCTGGTACAGGCCGCTGAACCCA
>CAYOIT010000069.1:0-23313 GCA_964404035.1 uncultured Verrucomicrobiota bacterium
GACCCGAGGATGAGAAGCCTGCCTGCTCCGCCGCGAGGTGGTTTGGGCTGACATCTGAAGTCCCCTGAGTACCAAAGGCGGGCAGAGCCGCATTTCGCCCCTCTGGCACCGGAAGACGTCAACCGGGTCCGCGTTCAAATTTCCCGAGGCGGATCAGGCTTTCCAGGTCCTTGAGATCCTGTGGCCTGTGGCGGGCCAAGACGGCGCGGGTACGGGCAAGGGTTGCGTCGTCGGCTATGCCCAACATGCGGCTGATGTCGGCAAGATCCTGTGGGCGACTGGACATCAACTTCATGAGCACCAGGTGGGGAAGATCGATGTAGGGCAACCCGTCAGGATCCGCAACCCTCGACCGTACGGCCTCCTCAGTCCACGGAGCGTCAATGGCGATGACGTCGATCGCCCAACCGTCCGCCGTCACCCACGTGCTGCCGCCGATTGTCAGCGACCCCTTCCGCCGGCATCCGGCCGCGCGCAGGGCTTGTTCAGCCTTGTCCAGATTCTCGGGCAGCACCAGCACGTCTGCGTCCAGCGTCATGCGTTCGGGCATGTAGCGGCGAGTTGCCAATCCGCCCACAACGACGAATTCCACGTCCGCAAGCAAGCGACAGAGTGGTGGAATGGGGAACGCCGATCCTCGCTCATGGACTGTGAACAGGGCGCTGCCGGAGCCCGGTTGTGCGCGACGCTCGGCCATGGAAAGATAGGTTTTCCGATCGTCAGGAGTCACAGATGCCTTTCTCCCGTCCTCTAAACCACATAATAGTCCGCAAAGCCTACGCTGTAAAGCTGTCGTCTTTCATCAGACCAACTTCACCAACACCTGTTCCAGCACGTCGGTGCAATAGCGGCAGTGGTGGCAGCGGCCGTTGCAGGTGCTTGTGCGCTCAAACCAATCGGCCGGAAAGCGCGCATTGTCGATGACGTACGGTGCCAGTGCCGGGGAATAGCCCGGCTCGAACAAGTCCGGAAGATTCCCCTGAAAGCGTCGTGCGGCGTAGGCCCGGATGACGATATGCGGGCGCTCGTGCAGCCGGGTGGCGAGCTTGACGACAGGGAACAAGCCTTCGTAGTGATGGAGATCCTCGGGGCGGACCCAGGTGGCCTGCAGGATGGCCGGCCAGTTGGCCCGGTCCCGCAGATGGTTCCAGCAGGCGTAGGGGGTGAAATCAGGCAGGTTGGCCGTCCGGCAGACCTCGCTCTCGTGGGCCACGAGGTTGTCGTGGAAGGTCTGGCCGGAGCAGTGGCGCAGGCAGCCGCTGTTGGCCAGCATCAACAGCTTCTTGCCGTTGGCATCGGCCCAGGCCTTCAGGTCACCCAGGTGGGCGAGGTTCCGGTTGACGTCGCGCTGTACATGAAAGCTCTCGAACAGGTGTGCCAGATACCGCATGCCTTCCACGGTGCCGATCCGCATGTTGACGGACGCGCGCCGCTCGAGGCGCGGCGCGTGGCGGCCGAGGATGTGGGCGATCGCCGGTGAGGTTGTGGTGACGATATCGGCGCCACCGGCCATACGGTCGAGTTCCCCGAGGACGCGCATGACCTCCCGCTCGAGATCGAGGCTCATCGCCTCACCGCCATAGCAGTTCGCGTTGAACAGCAGGTCGAGTTTCACGCCCATGTCACGCAAGTCGCGCAGATCGGCGGCAAACTGCTCGAAGACCTGTCCATCCAACGCCGTGCCGTGCACGCCGATGGGGGACCGGCCGCTCGGGTGACCGGGCCAGGGAAAGTAGACTTCCTCAATAGGCTCGCGGAATTCCCGCACGATCTCGACGAACGAAGGTTCGTCGGGATCGGCGAGCTGGTAACCGATGGCAAATCGGATCATGGCGTGCTCAGTCCGTCTCGCTCTTGAACCCAGGTTGAGACGTCGGGGCAGCCTGTCCGCCGGCATACCGGTCCGACCAGTCAACGGCCCACGGTTTTTCGCGCCGGAACGGTCTGTGGAACGTGTTTTGCAGCGCGCCGCGGGCCTCCATCGAGATCATGCAGGCGCGGGTGCAGCCGCGGGCTCCGCAGACGGCCTGGCCGGTGTTGTAGAGATTCCGCGGCTTCTTGAAGAACGGCGACCACCAGCCGGGCTTCAGGTCGGCCTTTCCATAGCGGTCATAGCGGGTGTCATCGGACAAGGGTTTGTCCGAGACCTCGCCACCTCGAAAGGTGATGTCGCATTTCGTGCAATCGATGTCGGTCCACTCAACATCGTAGCCCGCCAGCTTGACCTTGACGGTCTTGTCGACCGGCATGCATTGCCCCGGGCATTGCTTGATACAAGCCATGCACCGGTTGCAGAGCGTTCCGGGTTTCATCACGGGATCGGGTTCGAGTTCGGCCTCCGTGATGATGATTCCGACGCGGTTGCGGGGACCGAACTCGGGGGTGAGGAACATCTTGCTGAACCCGATTTCACCGAGCCCCGCCAGGTAGGAGGCAATGCGCAGATTCACCATCACATCGGGCGCGGCTTTTCCCGGCGCGACGGGGCGGCTGACCCCGGGTCTCAAGGCACCTTCGGAATCGATGGAACGCCAGTCGCTCTGATGGCCGTAGGGAATGGCCTCCCAGCCGTCATCCTCGATGAACTTGGAGAGGTTGATGACGGTCATGGGCATGTAAAGATAGGTAATGCCGCCGTAGCCCATGGCGGAGTAATTGCTGAAGTAGGTTCCCTCCTCAATGCCGCGGAGTGAACCGCGCATGACCCGGAAGGCCATGGCGATGATGGACCGGGCCTCGGGCATGATCTGCCGGGGATCCTGCTGGAGCGGCGCGCCCTCCCAGCGTTCGATGTTACCGATGGCCACGGCGTCAGCGCCAAATTCCCGGGCCTTACGTTTCACGATTTCTGCTGTCAGCATGCGTGTCCCCCTTTTCCTTTTCCGTATCGTTGGCTTCATCCCTTAAGCGGCTACCAGCCGCACGGCGGCGGCTTTCAATGAATCGATCAGTCGTTTACGGCGGTCCGCCGTCAGAGTCCTGGCGGGTGCCGAGAGGCCGAGCGCCGCCGCGATGGTTCCGTCCGGATGGCGCACCGGGACCGACACCTTGACGATCGTCTCGCCTTCAAAATGAATCGCCGCGACGCCGGTGCGGCGGGTGTCGGAGAGGAAGGCGAGGAGTGCCTCGGGTGTTTTCCACAGGGGCGCGGCCGATTCCCAGAAGGGGTGGAGGAGTTCGAAGGCGGATCGCTGCTCTTCGGACCAGAACGCCTGGAACAAAAGGGCCGATGAACTGCTGTAGGGGTTGAGCACCTGGGCGGTTGGACGCTGGACGATACCGGGCGCCTCCGGGCTCACCCGGAGGACCACGGCGACCAGGTGGGCGGACGCTTCCGCGAGCGTGAGCACGACGTCGGGTTCAGCGTGATGCAGAGCCTTCAATTCCCTTTCGGCCGCGATCAGAAGGGCGCGCGGAGCCCGACGGCGGCTGATCTCCGCGAAGGCGGGCCCGAGCCTGTAGCGCACTGGTTCGGTGTCGCGGCGCAGATAGCCGCGGGCGGTCAGGGTGCGCATCAGGTTGTGGACGGTCGGAGCCTTGAGGCCGAGAGCCTCAGCCAACTCACGCACGCCCATACCATTCTCGGCGCGGGCGATATGCTCGAGAATATCCAGGCCCCGCTCCAGGGATTGTACCAGATTACCGTGTGACATGTGTTCAGTACTGATGAACAAGTGTTCATCGCTGATTAATATGTCACACGCGTTCGCCGGTGTCAAGCGCCCGGCCGGGATTCAGCTTCGGGGGCCTGGAGCGCCTGTGCGAAGGGCTGCCGTGAGGGCTGACGCTGGCGGAAACGGAGCGATTCCGTATAGCCCACTTCCCGGGCGAGTTGCACGGCTTTCGCGAACTCGTACCCCACCTCGTCCGGAGCATGGGCATCGGATCCGAAGGTGAGGGGGATTTCGCGCTCCCGGGCGAGACTCAGGATGAGCGGCGAGGGGTAGGCTTCGCCGACCGGGCGGCGCCATCCGGACGTGTTGATCTCCAGGGCCATGCCTGCCTTCGCGATCCGGTCGAGGACGGGTTGCACCAGCTCCTTCATGTCCCGGTCGCGCAGGCGATGCCCAAACTTCTTGGGCAGATCGAAGTGTGAGAGGACATCGAACAAGCCCAGCTTTACCAGGGCGATCTGGAGGGCAAAGTACTCTTTCCAGACGGCCTTGACATCGACCGATTCCCACGTCTTGAGGTAATCGGGGTTATCGAAGCCCCAGTCGCGAATGTAGTGTACGGAACCCAGGACGACATCCAGCTTCTGCAGAGGGAGCCACTCGCGGAGGAACAACTCGCCGCCGGGGAAGTAGTCGGCCTCGAGGCCGATGAGGACGTTAGGTGCGGCTCCGTCCTGGAGTGGCTCGACGATGGCGCGATAGTCAGGGTACTGTTCGAGATCCATCCGGCATTTGGCGTCGTAGCCCGACGGCTCGGGACAGTGGTCGGTGAAGCACACCTCGGTCAGGCCAATGGTCGCCGCGGCCTCACGGAACTCCGCCGGAGTTCCTGTGGCATGCTTACACAGCGTCGTGTGGGTGTGATAGTCGGGGGGCAGGTGCAGGGACGTTGGGGCTGACATGGGGATCCTTGGTGTTCATATGAGAAAGGACACGCGGAAGCAGACTACAGCGAATGAAGTCGTGGGTCAATGTAACGGGAACGTGGACGGGAGTTTTCCCTCTGGCACGTATCCGGCGATGGTGGCATAGTGGGGCGCAACGGACCTCCGTTGGAACCATGAACAACCTTGCCGCCTCACTCGAACGGCTCTATGCCCTGCGAACCTTCGGAATCAAGCCCGGGCTTGATACCGAGACCGCCCTGCTGGACCGATTAGGGAACCCCCAGTCCTCGTTCGCCGCCATCCACGTGGCCGGGACCAATGGCAAGGGGTCGGTGTGCGCCCTGCTGGACGCGGTTCTCCGGACGACAGGCCTGACGGTCGGTCTCTATACCTCGCCGCATCTGGTGCGCTTCAACGAACGGATCCGCGTGAACGGAGAAGCGATCAGCGATGCCGAACTGGCCGGGCTGTTCGAGGAGATGGAATCCCATTCCGAGGCGGTCAAACAGGGCCTGAACGGTCGCGAGGTGACGTTCTTCGAGTTCACGACGGCGCTTGCCTTTGAATATTTCCGGCGCCGGAAAGTCCAGGTGGCGGTGGTCGAAGTGGGGATGGGCGGGCGCCTGGATGCGACGAATGTGGTGTGGCCGATGTTGTCGGTGATCACCCGCATCGGGTTGGAGCACACCGCCTACCTCGGGACGACCCTCGGGGCCATTGCCGGTGAGAAGGCCGGGATCATCAAGGCGGGGCGCCCGGTCATCTGCGGGGCCACCCCGGACGAGGCGAGGGACGTGATCCGCGCCACCGCCGCGCAGCGCAAGGCGCCCTTTGTGGATGCGGCCGAGACCGTTGCCGTGAGGCGGCTTTCGCAGGATTTGACGGGCCAGAAAGTGGCGATGACCAGCGGAGACACGGATTACGGCACCGCGAAGCTGTCATTGCTGGGCCGGCATCAACTGGAGAACATTTCACTGGCCGTGGCGACGATTGAAACGCTGGGCGGTTGCAGTCCGCTGTCGATCCCTCCCGAGCTGGTGCGGCGCGGGCTGGCCGAGGCGAGCTGGCCCGGACGGTTACAGGTCCTCTCGGAGACGCCCCCCGTGATCCTCGATGGCGCCCACAATCCGGATGGGGCCAGGGTCCTGGCGGTGGCGCTCAAGGAGCTGTTCAAGAAACGCAAGGTCGGACTGATCTGGGGCATGTGCGAGGACAAGGATGCCCTGGGCTTTGCGAAGGCGTTGGGCGGATCGGTTCACCGGTGCTGGACGGTGCCCATTGCCACCGAACGGAGCCTTGATCCCGGAAAACTGGCTTTGCTGGCGCGCGGGGAACGGTGGGAGACCAAGGTGTCCGGCCTCGCCGCGGCGATGGCGGAGGCCGGCCAGTGGGCGGGTGAGACCGGCGGCGCGGTCTGCATTGCGGGTTCTCTGTTTCTGGCGGGAGAAGTGCTCGCCAGAAGGGAAGCCGGGGCGGGCGTCTAGCGGAGCAGGGGAGCGCCGCCCATTGATGGAAAAGGGTTGGGAGGCAGGAGGCCAAGTGAAGAAGACAGAGCCAACGATCGAGATTCTGGTGCGGGGAGTCTGTGTGAGGGAGGGCCGACTGCTGGTCTGCCAAAGCAAGGGCGCGGCCAATACCTATCTGCCGGGCGGGCATGTGGAATGGCGCGAAAAGGCGCGCGACAGCCTGAAACGGGAGATCCGCGAGGAAATGGGATGCCGGGCCACGGTGAAGGAATTCCTCGGGTCCGTGGAGCACTCGTTCCTCCAGAAAGGCGAACGGCACTGCGAAATCAATGTGGTGTTCCGTATGGAGGTGGCGGGCCTGGATTCCAATCAGACGCCGGCCGCCTGCGAAGACTGGATCGCCTTCAAATGGATTCCTCTTTCCCGCCTGGGGCAGAACCATCTGGAGCCCTGGCCGCTCCGGAAACTCATTCCGGGTTGGCTTCGCTCCCGGCAAACGACGATTGAACGCTGGGGGAGTACCCTTTAGACCGTACCGCGCAACGGCTCCTTGAGAGCGAAGGAACAGCAGTTATGACCGAGAGTGGAAACGATACGCAGTGGGATCCCGAAGCCTCGCTTGCCGCCAAGGGGGGTACGCAGGCGGAGACGCCCGCGCCGGTCGAGCCCGCCACCCAGATCACGATTCCAACCCTGATCGAGAACTATCGCGCGATCGTCCGTGCCCGCGCCCTGTACTATCCCGTGGCCTACCAGTTCCTGCAGGAGCTTGGGCGGGGACGGCAGGGGATCGTTTTTCTCGGACTGCGGCAAGGCGCCCGGGGGTGTGTCACGCGGCACGCCATCAAACTCTTTGATCCGGGCAACTACAGCACTCCTGAACACTATTGGACGGACATGGGGCGGATTGCGGTTCAGACGTCGCGTCTGCAGACCATGCAAAGCCCGAACCTGGTGGCCCGCGACAGCTATGAGGAGACCTACGGCATCGGCTATCTTCAGATGGAGGCGATCGACGGGGCGGATCTCCGTTGTTTTCTGGACGGCTCGCATCTGGACCGCGTCCGGCAGCGCAGCAGCCGCGACGAATGGGCGCGTTTCACGGATGTCATTTTCCGGCTGGACGGGCGGCGGGTGGTCATTCAGCCGGGCATTGCCATTTACATCATGCGCATGATGCTGCGGGGGCTTGAAGCCTTGCACTCCATGGGATTCGTGCATGGCGATATGAAGCCCGGCAACACCATGATTGACCGTCTCGGTTACGTCAAGCTCGTGGACTTTGGCCGCGCGGTCTCGATCGGGGAGCCGGCCGCCTGGTTGCTGGGGACGCCGCTCTACATGGCTCCGGAGATCCACCGCCGCCAGCCGCCCCAGATCCAGTCCGATCTTTACAGCACGGGACTGGTCGGGCTTGAAATGCTGCGCGGCCAGATGCTCACCGAAGCCGGCGGGACGGAAGACGAAATGTTGCGGTTCAAGCTCCGCTTGCCGGACCGGCTGCCGGAACTCCTGCCGGCCTATGTGCGGCAGAACGACCGGTTCGTGAATACCATGCGGCGTCTGCTGCACCCGGATCCCGCCCAACGTTTCAGTACCGCGAGCGAGGCGGACTCGGGCCCCGATGGCCTGCTGCACGTTCACAAGCAGCTCGTGCATATGGGCAAAGACACCGAATACGGGCGCGAGCTGGAGCAGTACCTGTCGAAGCTGGTCCATCCCCTGGCCGGGTCCGTACCCTGACCCTCTGCGGATTCGAATATTTCCCTTGCTTCGCCCGCGACATATCTTTAGAGTATCCAATAGTTCGATATTCGAAAGGTTGCAATCATGAAGTATAACGGAATGACCGAGGCCAGGGTGGCGGAGCTGATGCAGCAGTTCGATGCGTTGGCCCGCCGGGTCATGTTCCGGAAGCTGAAACTCAAGGACATGGTGGCCCTGACTCCCCAGGAGTTTCGCATGATCGGGACGATCGGGGATCGAACCTCGTGCACGATGAGCGAGCTGGCCCGCCACCTGATGCTGGCGGTCAGCAGCGTGACGAGCCTTGCCGACAAGCTTGTCGCCAGGAAGCTGGTGACCCGCAAGCCTGCCCGCGAGGACCGGCGCGTGGTCCGGCTCGAGTTAAGCGCGGCGGGGCGCGGGGTTTACCAACGACACCGGAAGCACCGGTTGGAGATGGCCGCGGCAATGCTGAGTTCGCTGGACGAGCGCGAGCAGGAGGTGTTCATGACGTTGTTTCGCAAAATCGGGGGTGCGGTGAAAGAGGAGACGCATGAAGATGCCGCCATCACGTGAAACCAGCGGAAGGCAGGCCCTGGGCAGGGGGGCGAAGGTCGGGTTACTGGCGCTATGCCTGGCGGCGACCGGTTGTGCCACGGTCCGGCAGGCCCGGGAGGCCCAGGATGTAACGCGGGTTCCGGCGGGGGAGCGGACGGTGAGCGCGGCTGAAATCGGCCTCACGGACCAGACCCTGTTGACGTTGGATCAGGCTTTGCAGATCGCCCTGGCCTATCACCCTGCCATGGTCGAAGCCCGGCAGAACCTGGTCGTCGCTTCCAATCAGTTGCGTCAGGCAAAGGCGGCGTGGGGCCCCACGGTCGATACGAGTGCGGGCTACCGCCGTGGCACGTCGAATACGAGTGCGGCGCGAGGGAGCCATGAGAGCGACGACAGTTACAGTGCCGGGCTTTCACTGGATCAGTCCCTTTACGATTTCGGGAAGACCGCGGCCTCGGTCAAGAAAAGCGAGGCGCTGTTACAGGCCGCCCGGGAGCGTGTCCAGGGCGCCCGTAACGATGTCGTCTTCCTGGCGCAGGTGGCGTTCTATGACCTCGGCCGGGCTCAGGAACTGCTGGCGGTCGCCGAGGAAACGGAGCGGCAGTTTCTCAAGCGCCTGGAGCAGGTCCGGGGACTGGTCGAGGTCGGGCGCCGGATCAAGTACGACATTACCAAGGTGGAAGTGGATCTGGGCAATGCCAGGCTTGATTTGATCAAGGCCCGTAACGCGGTGACGGTGGCCCGGGCGACCTTGTGGCGGCGGTTGGGGTTGGCGGAGGAGCCGCTCTGCCGGATCGCTCCCGAGCCCCTGATGGAATTCCAGGGCGTCTATGCGGAGCGGATGCAGCGGGCGCTTCTGAACCAGCCTGAGTTGCTGGCCCTGCGCGCCCAGGTGCGCGCTGCCTCAGCCACGGTGGATGCGGCTGTGGCGGAACTCTACCCCTCCCTCTCGGTCAGCGGGGAATATCTGCTCAATGGCGGGGCTTTGCCCCTGATCTGGAACTGGGCGGCGGCCGCCCGGTTCGGAATGAATCTTTTCAATAGCGGTCGGAGTACGGCCGCCATCAATGCAGCCGTGGCGGAACTCCGGGGCGCCCGGGCCCGTGTCGCGGAGTGCGAACAGCAGATCGGGCTCGACCTGCGAACGGCGTTTTCCCAATGGGAGGCCTCCCGCGAACGGCAGGGGTTGACCGTCCTGATTGTCCGGCAGGCGGGCGAGAACCTGGAGCTGGTGACCGAGCGTTACCGCCTGGGACAGGCCAATTCGGTGGAGGTAACGGACGCCCAGGCTGATCTCTCGCGGGCACGCGGGGAAGAGGTTGGGGCCCGGTTTGATTATCAAAGCGCCGTGGCGGCGATTCTGCATACGACAGGCGAGGAGTAACGATGAAACGTTGGATGATAGGTGTTCTGGTGGCAGGGGTGGCGGCAGGGGCCGTGGGCGGCGTCTGGATCTTCAAGAAGAACGGGACCGCCACGACGTACCGGTTTGCACGTGTTGAAGAGGGCGACCTTCTGCAGATTGTGAGAGCCACCGGAGTGGTTCAACCCGTCAAGGAAGTGCAGGTGGGAACCCAGGTCAACGGACCGATCCAGAAACTCAATGTCGACTTCAATGACCGGGTTCGGGCGGGCGACATCGTGGCGCAGATCGATCCCGCGGTATACGATGCCCGGCTGGCTCAGGATGAGGCCAATCTGCAGCAGAGCCTGGCCTCGGCCGAGCAGGCCCAGGCCAAACTCGATCAGGCGGAGAAGGAACTGGTCCGTGCCCGCGAACTGGCCAAGCGTGACCTCGTCTCCCAATCGGACCTGGATACCGCCGTGGCGAACCGCGATGTCTGCGTGGCCCAGCTGAAGCTGGCCCGCGCGGGGGTGGAGCAAGCCAAGGCTTCCCGCCAGCTTTCCAGGACGAACCTGGAGTACACGACGATCCGGTCCCCGGTGGATGGGGTGGTGGTCGACCGCAACGTGGACGAGGGGCAGACCGTGGTGGCCAGTATGTCAGCCCAGACGTTGTTCACGATCGCGGCCGATCTGCGCGAAGTGCAACTGGAGGCAAGCATTGCGGAGGCGGATATCGGGAAGATCAAGGATGGGCAGGTGGCGATGTTCACCGTGGATGCCTACGATGATGAGTTCGAGGGCAAGGTCGCCCAGGTGCGCCTGGCGTCCGCCAAGGTGCAGAATGTCGTTACCTACCCGGTGATTGTCCGGGCGGCCAATCCCGAGGAGAAGCTTTTCCCGGGCATGACGGCCAATATCGGATTCCAGGTGGCGCAGCGCAAGGGGGTCCTGAAGGTTCCCAACGCCGCACTGCGGTTCAAGCCCGAGAACGGCCTGGCTTCGGCCGGGGTAAAGCCGGGGCCGAAAGTGTGGATTCTTGATGCCGTTCGCCAGATACCCGTTCCTGTTCCGGTGAAGCCCGGCATTGGGGATGGCAGTTTTGTCGAAGCGAAGGATCCCGTCGCCTTGACCAACGGTCAACTGGTGATCGTGGGAATCCAGACCGGAGCCGCCAAGAAGAGCGAAGTGGTCAATCCCTTTACGCCCACCATGCCCGGGCGTCGTGCGCGCTAGGAGCGATCATGCTTATCAGCCTAAAGGACATCAGTAAGACCTATCGCGTGGGAGAGGTGGAGATTCAGGCCTTGCGCGGGGTTACCTTGGACATTGCCCAGGGGGATTTTCTGGCGATTATGGGCGCGTCGGGTTCGGGCAAAAGCACGTTGCTCAACCTCATTGGTTGCCTGGATGCCCCGACAGGGGGCGAGTATCTGCTCGAGGGGGATTCCATCGGCAGCTTGGATGTGGACGGGCTGGCCCTGATCCGCAACCGGAAAATTGGTTTTGTGTTTCAGAACTTCAACCTGTTGCCTCGCACGACGGCCCTTGAAAACGTGGAACTGCCGCTCTTTTACGGCGTCCGCAGCACCCGGCAGGCCAAGAGCGAGAAGGCGATGGCCATGTTGACACGATTGGGGATCGGCGATCGTACGGGACACTATCCCAGCCAGCTCTCCGGTGGGCAGCAGCAACGAGTGGCGATCGCCCGGGCCTTGATCAATGACCCTCCGCTGATTCTGGCTGACGAACCGACCGGGAACCTCGATAGCCGGTCAAGCGAAGAGATCATGACGATCTTTCGCGAACTGAACCAAGACGGCATTACGGTGGTTATGGTCACTCATGAAAACGATATCGCCGCCCACGCCAAACACACGATTCATATGCGGGACGGGGTGATCGTATGAATGCGGGCACGGTCATGCGTACGGCGCTGCGGGCGCTGGTGCGGAACAAGGTGCGGTCGTTTCTGACGGCGCTGGGGATTATCGTCGGCATCGCCGCCGTGATCGCGGTGACGGCGGTGGGGCAGGGGGCCACGGTGCAGGTTCGCGCCCAGATCAACAGCATGGGGGATAACCTGGTGATGGTGTTCCCGGGAAGCATGCGTACCGGGGGATTCCACGGCGGGGCGGGAAGCCAGCAGACCCTGACGGCGGAGGATGGCGAAGCCATCGCGCGGGAATGCGAGTACGTCAAGGCGATGTGTCCCGTGGTGCGGACCAGTGCGCAAATGGTGTATCACGAGAACAACTGGGGCTCAATGATCCAGGGGGTAAGTCCCGCGTTCCTGGAGGTGCGTAACTGGGGTCTGGAAAAGGGCGATTTCTTCACGGAGTCCGATGTGCGCAGCGGGGCGCGCGTGTGCGTCCTGGGAACGACGGTGGCGGAACAGCTCTTCATGGGCGATGAACCCGTGGGGGCGATCCTGCGGATCCGGAATATGCCGTTCCGTGTTATCGGGGTGATGTCCAAGAAAGGCAGCGCCGCCTTCGGGCAGGACCAGGACGACACGGTACTCGTTCCGTGGACGACGGCACGACGGGTCCTGCAGAATTCGCCGTTCAACAACGTGTCCCAGTTGATGATCAGTCTCAGGTCGCTTGAGTCGATCGCCACGGCGCGGGAGGAAATCGGCAGCATTCTGCGTCAGCGTCATCGACTGGCGGCGGGTGTGGATGACGATTTTACGGTGACGGACATGACCGAGGTGACCCAGATGATCACCCAGGTGTCGCGGCTGATGACGATTCTGCTGACGGTGATCGCCTCGATCTCCCTGGTGGTGGGTGGCATCGGGATCATGAACATCATGCTGGTGTCGGTGGCGGAGCGGACCCGGGAGATTGGCCTGAGAATGGCCGTTGGGGCGCGGAGTCGTGACATCCTGCTGCAATTCCTGGCCGAGGCCATCATGTTGTCGGCGGTCGGGGGCATCATCGGAGTGATCCTTGGCTCGCTGGCGGCACAGATCATTGCCGGGGCGAACCATTGGCCGGTCCTGGTGTCAGCGAGTTCCGTCGTGATTGCCCTGACGTTTTCAGGCGGCGTCGGAATCTTCTTCGGTTTCTATCCCGCGTGGCGGGCGGCGCGCCTGAACCCGATCGAGTCGTTGCGTCATGAGTGACCGAAGAGGCGGTCCAGGAACCACTCCACGTCGGCGCGGGTGATGGACTTGGGATTAGCCTGCGTGGAGCCTGAGGCGAGGGTTTCGGTGACGATCGTTTCCTTCTCCCACAGCGTCTGTCCGGCGAAGGGCGACACCAGACCCAGCGTGCGCGACAACGATTGAACCTTGGCGATCAAGTCGCCTCCCACCGCCTGGCTCATGACCGCGTACTTTCCGCCGAACGCCTCCCGGTTGAGCTCCAGCGCATGAGGAAGGCAGGCGGCGCAGACCTGGCCATGGGGGACATGATACAGGGTGCCCAGCGGGTGCGCCAAGCCATGGACAACGCCAAGGCGGGCGAAAGACAGAGCCACCCCGGTGAGGTAGCTACCCGTCAGCAGAGCCTCCGCCCGGGGGGTGGCCGCCGGATCGGCCTGGACCGCCTCCAGGTTGGCGGCGATCAGCGTCAGCCCCTGCCGTGCCAGTTGGTCGCTCAACCAGGTGGCTTTCCGACTCGTGAAAGCCTCGATGGCCTGGGTCAGCGCATCCATGCCGGAGGCCGCGATGATCGGGCGCGGGCAGGAGCGGATCAGATCAGGGTCCAGAATGACCACGCGTGCCATCATGCCGATATCACGGATGGATTTCTTGGCGCCGGTGAGTTCGTTGGTGAGGACCGAGTTAACGGTCGCTTCGGAGCCTGTTCCGGCGGTGGTGGGGGCGGCCAGGAAGGTGATCCCCGGTGACGCGATGGCCGCGCCGTTGTGGTACGTCTCCAGCGGGCCGGTCGCGTGGTGCAGTGCGGCGGCGGCTTTGCCCAGGTCGAGGACACTGCCTCCGCCGACGCCGGCGATCCATTCAGCCTGATGGCCTCGGGCCGCCTCAATCAGAACCTTAACCTCGCTAAGTGTCGGTTCCCCGCCGCGATGCCGGAACGGGAGGACAGCCATGCCGTGGGGGGCCTGACCCAGCAGGGCGTCCAGGACATGGCCCGAAGCCAGTGAGGCCCCGTGCAACAGGATGCCGCGGCGCCCGAACCGGGCGCACTCGGCGAGGAGTCCTTGAACCTTCCCGCGCCCCGAAATCGTTTTTTCAGGAAGCACGAGCGTATCCGGCAGGATGAGCTGAAGGTCAGGCATAGCACATGATCATGGCAATGAGTTCAAGGTTGATGGCGCCGGTGTTGCTGATGGCATGAGACTCGCCTCGGCCCGTCAGGATGGCATCGCCGGTGTTGACGACAGTCTTGGTCGTGCCGTCGTCCAGGATCCCGCTGCCTTTGGTCACGATATAGACCTCATCCTCCTGATCATGCTGATGGGTGCCGATGCTGGCGCCGGGGGGCAGTGTCAGCCTGGCGCATAACCGGCTCTTGGCTTTGAATTCCTCTCTTTTGAAGAAGTGCTGAAGGGTGACGGTGCCGACCCCGCCGCGCATCTCCTGGCGGACTTCGGTCTCCATCTCTGCGGGTCTTCTGATCATCGAGGTCTCCTGAAAAGGATATTTAGCTGGAGGGTGACGTGGAGGCTGGCGATTTGCAAGGCTGTAGTTGGAGCCGTCACCAGGCCGCCACCGGGCGGAAGTCTGAAATCAGTGAAAAAGAACTTGTCGAATTCTGTTTCAGTGACAATCTCTAACCAACGCAACCGCGTTCCAAAAACATAGTATTGACATATTCGGATATCTAGATACATTGATCGGAATTCGATTGAGGAAGGAGACGGACCATGCAAACAGAACGGCGATCATTGAGTCTGGCAGTGGGGGTTGTGGGATGGCTGATGCTGGGAGGCGTCGCCGGTGCCCTGGGGGGCGGACTGGACTTGGAGCAATGCCTGACGACGGCGTTGCGCGCGAATCCGGACCTTCAGGCGGCGGGGTATCGGTTGGATGCCGCGCGGGCGGCGGTGAAAGAGGCGTCGTCGGCCTACTACCCCATGGTGGGACTTTCCGGAAACTGGGCCCGAACGGATAACCCGCCGCAGGCGTTCTTCATGCAGCTGAATCAGCGGCAGGCGTCTCTCCAGAAGGATTTCAATCAGCCGGGTGACACCGAGAATGTGAGAGGGAGTGTCGGCCTGCAGTGGCGCCTCTTCGACAGCGGTCGCCGCGAGGCCGAACGGCGCGGCGCCCGGGAGGGTTCGAAGGCGGCGGAATCCATGCTGGAGGCGGTCCGCAACGAGCTCGCCTACCAGGTGACGTGCGCCTATTTCGGCGTGCTGAAAGCGCGGGACTACGTGGCTGTCCAGACGGGGACGGTCTCCAGCATCGAGGAGAATCTGCGGGTCGCCACGGAACGAGTCAAAGCCGGTTCGTCGATGAAAACCGATGCTTTGAACCTGGATGTCCAGCTATCCCAGGCGCGGGAGGAACTCATTCGCGCCCGTAACGGGTTGCAGTTGGCCATCGTGGCCCTGAATACCGCCGTGGGGGAGACGGTCCTGGTGGCGCCAGAGGTGGCCCGGATGGAGGCCACCGTCCAAGCCACCCCGCCGCCGGCGCGAGCGGTTGACGAGGTCGAGGGGCGCCCCGAGTGGCGTCTCGCCGAATCCCAGTCGCGGGCGTTGGAAGCGCTGGCGGATCGGGCGCGGCGGGAGTATCTGCCGTCGGTCAGCGCCATGGGGTCCGTCGATTGGGACAGCGAGACCTTAAGCGATTTTGAAGAAAGCTACTTTGCCGGAGCCGTGGCGGAAGTGAACCTGTTTGACGGGTTTCGGACCCGTTCCGGACTGGTCCGGGCCAAGGCGAATGCGCGCGCCGCGCGGGCCGACCAGACCAGACTGCGCAATGCGCTTCTTCTCGACCTGAATCAGGCGGTGCTGGGGGAACGGGAGTCCTGGGAGCGGCTTGAGGTTGCGGAGAAAAGCCTGACGAGCGCCGATGAGGCGCTGCGGATTACCCGGGACCGGTATCAACAGGGGGCTGCCGACATCACGGAATTGATGACCGCGCAGGTTGGTTTGACCGCCACCCGTTCGCGGCAGGTCGCCGCTCACTACGATTGCCTGATGGCGCGGGCGAATGTGGCGCGGGCCGGCGGCGTGCTGGGCAAGACGGTGATGATGAAGCCGGACGACCGGCAGCGGTGACCGGCCCTTGATCAGGCCGGGGGGAGTGCAAGACGAGGTGTTGTTTTGAGAAGGGAGCAAATCATGAATCAGAAGACGAACGCGACGTTGACGAAGTGGGTGAAGATGAGCTGGCGGCCTGTGGCGGGTCTGGCCGGATTGGCGGCATTGGTGATCTGGTCCGGTGGCGCCTGTGAACAGAAGGTGGCTCCCGGCAAGACGGACCATCAGCCCGGTTTCGCACTGGCCGGTGATGCCCGCGTCTGCACGGCCAACGTCGAACGCGCCGCGGCCCGCGTGAAGGTGATCGGGACAGCCACCTCCGAGCGGCGTATCAACCTGAGCGCCCGGCTAAGTGCCTATGTTCAAAGCATGGCCGTCTCGGCCGGGGATGTGGTGACCAACGGGCAGTTGCTCGTGGTGCTAGATGACCGGGATATCCTGCAGCAACTGGCGGTGTCGGAGGCCCAGTTCAAACAGGCGGAATCGGAATATCAGCGGGCCGTCCAGTTGTTCGCCAAGGCGGCGGCCACGGAGCAGGCGAAGGAGTCAGCCGAATCGGCGTTCCACTCGGCACAGGCGCGGCTTCAGGAAACCCGGGTCATGTTGAGTTACACGCGGATTGTGGCTCCGATTGACGGGGTGGTCACCGACCGGAAAATTGAGGCGGGTGATCTGGCGGCGCCAGGACAGGTCCTCCTGTCGGTCTACGATCCCCGCCAGATGCGCCTGGAGGTGCCCGTGCCGGTGCGATTGCTGGCGCGGTTTGAGTTGGGCCAGGAGGTGGAGGTCACCCTGGATGGGGTCGCCAAGCCCGTCAAGGGAGTGGTCCGCGAAGTGGTGAGCGAAGTGGATCCCTTGAGCCGGACGCGGAAGGTCAAGGTTCACCTTGAAACCGCGGCGCCGGCCGTATTGCCGGGAACCTATGGCTGGATTTCCGTTGAGGGCGATGTCCGCAGCGCATTGTGGGTTCCGGCGACGGCGGTCTATCGAGTGGGCCAGCAGGACTTGGTCCAGGTTGTGGCTGACGGCCGCGTTTTGCGGCGTGTGGTGAGGGTGGGAGCGGTTGAGGGGGACCGGGTGGATGTTCTGTCCGGTCTGTCCACCGGCGATATCGTTCTGCTGAACCCCGTCAAGGAGGACTGAGCCATGGATGAGAAAAACTCTTTGATGGCGAGGATCGTCGAGAATTTCCTGCGCGGGAACCTGGCGGTGCTGCTAATCGTGATCGCGATGGCGGCCGGTGCGGTGGCGCTCATCGTGACGCCCCGAGAGGAGGAGCCCCAGATTGTGGTGCCCCTGGCCGACGTCATGGTCATGTATCCCGGGGGCAGCGCCGAGGAGGTGGAGCGACTGGTCTCGTCACGTCTCGAACGGTTGCTCTACCAGATCGACGGCGTTGAATACGTTTACTCCATGTCGCGACCGGGCATGGCGGTGGTCACGGTGCGCTTCTATGTGGGTGAGGACCGCGAGGCTAGCCTGATCAAGCTCTACAACAAGATCTTCCAGAATATCGACAAGACGACGCCGGGGATTACGGGGTGGGTCGTCAAACCGATCGAGATCGATGATGTGCCGATCATTACCGCGGCGCTCTACAGCCCGCGTTACAGCGAGCACGAACTCTATCGCATGGCGGAGGAGGTTCAGGCCCGGCTGCAGACGGTTCCCAACAGCGCGCGCGTTTCGATCCATGGAGGGCAGCGGCGCGTCGTGCATGTTTACATGGATCCGACGCAACTCGAGGCCCATCGTCTTTCGCCCATGGATCTGGCGGGCGCCTTGAAGGTCTCCAATGCCCAGACGGAAAGCGGCGCACTGCAGGAAGGCGGGCGGGAGATAGTGGTCGAGACGGGGCCCTTCCTGCGCGATGTGCGGGAGGTGGGTAACCTGATGGTCGGCATGCACGAGGGGCGTCCGGTGTATCTGCGGGATGTCGCCCGGATCGAGGATGGCCCGGAGGAGGCGGTCTCGTATTCCCGCATCGGGTTCGGCCAGGGGGCGGCCCGGGCGGGTGAACGCTATCCGGCCGTGACCGTGGCGGTGGCCAAGAAGAAAGGCAGCAATGCGGTCTGGATGGCCCGCGATGTAGAGAAAGCCCTGGAGTCGATGCGGGGCAACCTGCTGCCGGATGACGTTCGGGTGCAGGTGACTCGCAACTACGGCGAGACGGCGAACGAGAAGGTGAACAACCTGGTCGAGAGTCTGGTCATTGCCATCATTACCGTGATCGGCCTGATCGCGCTGGCCATGAACTGGCGGGTCGGGGCGATTGTGGTGTTGGCGGTCCCGATCACGTATTCACTGGTCCTTCTGGTTAACTACCTGGCGGGGTACACGATCAATCGGGTGACGTTGTTTGCCCTGATCCTCGCCCTGGGGTTGCTGGTGGATGACCCGATTGTGGGGGTGGAGAATATCTACCGCCATCTGGCCATGCGGCGGTTGCCCCGCCTTTCGGCCATCGCGGCGGCCATGAATGAAGTGATGCCGCCCGTGGTGCTGGCGACGTTGTCGGTGATCGTGGCCTTTCTACCGATGTTCTTTATTACCGGCATGATGGGGCCCTACATGCGGCCCATGGCGTTGAACGTCCCGCTGGCCATGATCGCCTCGATGCTTGTGGCCTTTGCCATCACCCCCTGGGTCTCCAGCAAACTGCTCAAGGTGCCGGAACAAGGCGAGGCCGAGCCGGACATCCGGACGACGTTGACCTATCGGATCTATTCGCGGGTGATGCGCCCGCTGGTGGAATCGCGCGGCAGGACCGTGGCGCTGCTGGTGACGGTTGCGGTGCTCTTTGCCGGTTCGGTGTTTCTGGCCATGACCGGGCGCGTGCCGCTCAAGATGCTGCCCTTCGACAATAAGAACGAGTTCCAGATCGTCGTCGATATGCCGGAATCAGCGACCCTGGAACGCACGGATGCCGTGGTGCGGGAACTGGAACACTATCTGGATACCGTGCCGGAAGTGACGGACTTCACGTCCACAGTGGGCGGCGCGTCGCCGATGGACTTCAACGGCCTGGTGCGGCACTACTACCTGAGGCAGGGACCGGGGGTGGCGGATATCCGCGTGAATCTTCTTCCGCGCAAGCAAAGGGAAATGGGAAGTCATGAATTGGTGCTCAGGATCCGCAAGGACATCGAGGCGATTGCCGGGCGAACCGGCGCCTCGCTCAAGCTGGTCGAAATGCCGCCGGGTCCTCCTGTTCTGGCAACGGTTGTGGCTGAAGTCTATGGCCAGCCGCACCACAGCTATGCGGACCTGATTGCCGCGGCCCAGACGGTCAAGGAACAGATGCGGCAGGAGAAGGGCGTTGTCGACGTGGATGACACGGTCGAAGCGGCGCAGGATAAGCTGTTCTTCCGTGTTGATCGTGAAAAGGCCTCGCGGAATGGCATCGCCACGGAGGATCTTGTGCAGACCGTCCAGGGGGCTCTGCGGGGGATCCCGGCCGGGTTTGTGCACGTTCCCACGGAGCAGAATGAACTGCCGATTCTGCTGGAGTTGCCGCGCGACAAGCGTTCGAGCCTTGAGCAGCTCAAGAGCCTGACCGTCAAGGGCCGGGGCGGGCAGATGGTGCAGGTAGGCGAACTGGGACAGTTCGAAGACTCCACCGCCGAAAAAACGATCTATCACAAGAATCAGCAGCGGGTCGTTTTTGTGACGGCCGAGATGGCGGGTCGGGGCCCGGCGTATGCCGTGTTGGGGTTACAGAAGCGACTGAAGGATCAGCCGCTTCCGAAAGGGATTCGCGTGGACTGGGCGGGGGAGGGCGAGTGGAAGATCACCATCGATGTGTTCCGGGACCTGGGGTTGGCGTTTTCGGCGGCGTTGCTGGCGATCTACATCCTTCTGGTTTATGAGACGGGGTCCTATGCCCTGCCGGTGGTGATCATGCTCTCGATCCCGTTGACCATGATCGGGATCATGCCGGGTTTCTGGCTGCTGAACACGGTTGCCAACCGCCCGGTGGGAGGGTTCGAGAATCCGGTCTTTTTCACGGCGACGGCGATGATCGGCATGATTGCTCTGGCCGGGATTGTTGTCCGCAACGGGATTATTCTGATCGACTTCATCCGGACAACTGCGGCGCGTGGGGGCGCGCTCAAGGCGGCGATCATGGAGTCCGGCGCGGTGCGATTCCGCCCGATCTTCCTGACCGCCGGGACGACGCTGCTGGGGGCCTGGCCGATTACGCTCGATCCGATCTTCAGCGGTCTGGCCTGGTCGATCATCTTCGGGTTGTTTGTGTCGACGTCGTTTACCCTGGTCGTGATCCCGTTGATCTACTACTGGCTGACAGTGGGAAAGAAACCTGCCGTGGACGGGGTTTAGTACGGCGGGCACTACGCTGCCCGCCGCTGCCGGGCGAGGTACCGCCCGGCCTACTTGGCGGCGGGCGCTGGGACCCGTACCATGGAACTGAACACGCCCATGAGGACGGCGACGCCGGCCGTGGCGACAAACACTGACGGATGCCCGTATTTCATCCACATCAGCCCGCCGAGCGCCGGGATGGACATGGAGACGGCATGGTTGATGGTGATCCCCAACGACAGGGTGGGGGCGACGTGCTCGGGCTTGATCGCGATTTTCGACAGATAGGTGTCGCGAGCCATGTTGACTCCAAACAACAGATTGTCGCCCACGAAACACGCGTACAGCAGGCCGAGGGCAACAGTCTGGTTGGTGAGCCGGTGAGCGAACCCGTAACCGAGGCACACGATGAGGAGCAGGACGGAGTCGGCCAGCAGGACGGTGCGTTCGCCCAGGCGGTCAATGGCCCGGCCAAGCAGGGGTTGGAAGAAGATCCCCAGCATGGCTGCGACGATCCATAGCTGTGCGAAGATCCAGGCGGGCTGGTGAAAGACGCGGATCAATACCCAGGGGCCAAACGTGATGAACACCTGTTTACGCGCGCCGAAGAGAAACGCCAGGATGTAGTACAGGCTGTAACGGCGATTCCAGACGAACTTGGGCCGTTGAAGATGGGCGTTGGGCATGCGCATTCTGAACAGGAAGCCCGAGGCGATCAGGGCCGAAACGCCGCCCATGACAAAGATGGACCGGTAGCCGGCCTGGAACCACCGCATGGCGACCCAGACGACGATGCAACCCGCCATGCTGGCCGCAATGGCAGTGGCGGCGATCTGGCCCATACGGCGTCCGCGATGGGCCTTCATGGCGAGTTCCATGCTGAGGGAGGAACGGACAGGCATGAGCAGATGGGCGCCGGCGCTCCAGACCGCCAGGAAGATCAGCATGGCGCTCCAGTTGGTGCCGATCCAGGCCAGGGCCAGCATGCCGATGCCGACGGCCAGGGCCGAGAAACCGGCGATCCGCGTTTCCGGCAGAAAGAAGAGGAGGCCGGCCATCAGGGCGGTCAGAAAGCCGGGCAATTCGCGGGGGAACTCCAGGAAGCCGCGGGCGTCGGCGCCGAGATTGAAGATGTCGCTGACATAGTTGTTGAACGTGGTCTCCATCATGCCGCCGCTCGCGCCCAGAAAGGCCATGCCGGCCATGAACAGCAGGAGATTGCGATCGAGAGTGCGCCAGTGCTGGAAGTAACGGGTCAGCATGGAGGGTCCGCCCTGCATTACTGTGAGAGCAGGCTGGCGGCGAGGGCGGAGGCCGCTTCCTGCGCGGGGCAGTGCAAGCTGAGCGACACGGTTCGGCCCTGTCGGGTTACTTCACTCAACGCGGCGAGTTTGGCGAGTCCGCTGGCGTCCTCCGCCAGGCTGGCCGAGAGCATGAGCCCATTCAGGATCTGGTGAATTTGAAACGCCGCGTCCGGTGAGACCGCGGTCAGAACGATGCCGGCATCCACAATGCCCTTGCGCTCGCCGATCTGGACCACGGCCGAATCCGTATTGCGCAGGATCAGGGCCTTGAGCGGTTCCTGGGGCGAGCCGGCATACCCCTTGGTTACGGCGGTAAGGAAGACACCTTCCGAGGGGGGCGGCAGCGGCAGCGCCGGGGTTTTCCGATCGGAGAGACTCGGCTGACTGCCGTTCAGGATCTGCAGGGCACTGACCACGGACGGCTCATCGGAGCCGATGATCAACAGGCGGGAGGAATAGAAGCACGCGTTGAGTTCCGCGGCGCCCGTCCTGTCCTTCCAGCGATGAAAGGTGCGCTTGCCCACCGTCTTCGTGGAGTATTTCGGATAGCTTGACAGACGCTGGATGACGGTCTTGGGGCTCATCGAGCCGGAGATGAGCGCCACGCCCCGGCTTCCGGACATTTCCTCGCCATAGAGGGTGACGTGGGTGAGGTCCTTGAGCGGGTCCACGCCCAGAAGGTTGCGGTAGTGGACGAGCAGAGCTTGAAAGCCGCCGCCTCCTTCCTTGTCCCGGCGCAGAATCTGACAGGTCTGGGAAGGGGCAAAACGCTCAATATTCAGATGGATCACCCACTTGGCGGAGGCGGAGACCTGGGAGTCGGGCAGCGTTCCCGATTGCGCCGTCAGGGTGCCGATGAGAAACCCGATGGCGATGATGATAGATGATTTGGCCGAGTGGTTCATGATGAAAGACGGCATGCTAGCGGGACCCACTGCCTGAGTCAATGAGATCACAAGACATCATATAAAGAAGAGGTGCTGGATCAGAATCTTGACACCAATCCCGATCAGCACGAGTCCGCCCAGGATCTCGATCTTCTTCTCGAAGAAATGACCGAAGACATCGCCGATATACACCCCGGCCAGACACAGGACAAAGGTGACGGATCCGATGACGATGACCGGGGTCATAATGGCGGTTCCGAGCATGGCAAACGTGATGCCCACCGCCAGGGCATCCACGCTTGTGGCGATGGAGAGAATCAGCAGAACATAAAGGTTCAGGGGATTGGCGGCTTCCTCCGCCTGCTCGATCTTGGTGGCCTCGTAGATCATCTTGGCGCCGATGAAGACCAGCAGGCCGAACGCCACCCAGTGATCGATGCCGGCCATGTATTTCTGCAGGGTCAGGCCGGCCAGCCAGCCGATCAGCGGCATGACCGCCTGGAAAAAGCCAAACGCCAGGGCAATGCGGACGGCATGCCCGATTCGGAGATTCTGGATGGCGATCCCGCTGGCCACCGAGACGGCAAAAGCGTCCATGGCCAGGCCGATCGCCAATAGCAACAGTTGGAACGTATTCATGCGAAAAAGAAGGGCAGGGCCTTGCGGCACCTGCCCTTATCGACTTCAGCTAGCCTGCAATCAGTTCGAGGTCCGGCCGCCGATGCCCTTGGCGGTCGACGCCGTGGCCTTGGCCTTCTCTTTCGGACGGAGGGAGCGCACCGCCGCGCCCGCCAGCCACATCTCGGAGTTGTGGATGTCGGCCAGTTTCCGTGACAGGTATTTCTGGTAGTCCTTGCCGCCGCAGTCACGGATGACTTCGCGGGTTTCCGTGCCGGCCTTGACCGAAGCGTAGAGCTTCTTGAAGACGGGGAGGTTGGCCTTCCAGAAGATCGGGCGCCATT
>CAYOIT010000070.1:0-23072 GCA_964404035.1 uncultured Verrucomicrobiota bacterium
TGAACCTGGCGGCCGATACGCCCATGCCCGATCTGCCCCTGATGCGGAACCTCTCGCGCGGCGCCGGGGCCTATGCCGCTTTGCTGATCGGGGAGCACCAGGCGACGGAGGCGCGGCCCTTTCTGGAGGCTTGGAAACCGCTGGCCGTGGGGCTGACCCGCGATAGTTTTGCGCTGATCGACGTGCTGATGGCGGCAGCAATCGTCAAGGAAGCCGAACTGAGAATTCCCGAACTGTATGAGCAAATCGGAATGACCAACCGCGCCAGGGAGGTCCGGGCGGATACGCTGGCGTTGACGACGCCCCTGGTCGCGTGGAATACGGAACGCACTGCGTTTCAGAAGGATCCGGCCGTTCGGCAGCAGCGCGAGGCGTTCGGCCGGCAGACCGGCATTCTGGCCACCATGTTGCTGCCGGCGTTGACGGTGTATCCCTCGGCGGCGGAACTGGCCCCCAGTCGATCGTTGGATTATATCCTGATGGAGGACCTGTTCTTCGCCGTCCTGTCCATCCTGATGCTGGTGGTGCTGGTGGCGGGGACGGCTTGGCTGCCGCACCTCCGCAAGACGCTGACCGAGGGCGGGCAGGGAGACGGCGGATCGCTTTGGCGGAAGGCCGTGCTCAGGACCGCGTGGTGTGTGGTGATACCGGTCCTGGTTTACTTTGTTCTCACCCGGTTCACCGCTTTCGGGGGCCGACTCTACGGGGTGCCGTACCTGTGGCCAAGATTGTTGCTCCAGTTGGAGACGTTGGCCGTGACGATGGTTCTGCTGGATCGGTATCTCTTTTCCTCAGGCTCCGCCCCGCACCCGGTGTGGCGCGCCCGCTGGCTCGTGCCGGTCGGGTTGGCGGGCGTGGCCTTCCTGCTTCCCGTAGAGTGGCTCACTTCGGGACACAAGGCCCTGGCATTGACGGCCATGTCGGTGCCGGTGGCGATCCTGATTCTGACCGTCATCTGGCTTGCCCTCCGAGGGAGGCGGGACCATCGGCCGATAGCGCCGGCCGAAAGGTACGAACGCAGGGCGGTGGCGCTGCTGGCGCTGGGGCTGAGCGTGCTGGTGCTGACGCTGGGGGCGCGCGGGGTGCTGCGACTCGAGGAGCGGCAGAATGTGCGGCAGGAAGCCCTGCTGAAGGTTGACCCGTCACAAGGGGGCTTCACGGTGGCCGAGGCGAAGCTGGCCCGAACCCTTCGTGACCAGGTGCTGAAGGCGGCGCAAGCCAAGTAGGGCTGGCGCTACGTCGCCAGCCATCTTCGAGGCAGCGGGCGAAGCAGCGGCGGGCAGCGTAGTGCCCGCCGTACTGAGGAAGAGACACGCAAAAGCATGTAGGTTCTGGAATAAGTCGCTAAAAGGAGCATCGCATGGAAACCGTTGAAGACCTGGGTGAAAACCGGCTGATTGCCCGGCTCCAACGCCTGGTGCCCGGTCGAGCCGATGTGGTGACCGGCATCGGTGACGATTGTGCGGTGGTGCGCACCGGGCGGGGGGCGGACCATGACCTTCTGCTCAAGAGCGATCCGGTGATCGAGGGGATCCATTTTACGGGGGACGCGTTGCCCGAGGCGGTGGGGCACAAGGCGATCGGGCGTGTGCTGAGCGATCTGGCCGCCATGGGCGGTGAGCCGCTCTGGGCGCTGATCGACCTGGTTGTGCCGGCCCGGACGCCGGTGGAGCGTATCGAGCGGGTGTATCGCGGCGCGAGCCGCCTGGCCCGACGGCACGGGTTGGCGATTATCGGCGGCGATACGTCGCGCGGGACGACTCTTGAGTTGCACGTGTTCGCGGTCGGCCGGGTACCGCGCGGACAGGCTGTGTTGCGTTCAGGGGCCCGGCCCGGCGAGGCGCTCTACGTTACGGGTGTCCTGGGCGGCAGCCTGGCGGGGCGGCACCTGACCTTCCCTCCGCGTGTGAAAGAAGGCCAATGGCTGAAGCGGTGGGCCACGTCGATGATGGATGTGAGCGACGGCCTGGCGGCTGATGTGCCGCGCCTGGCGGCCGCCAGCAAGGTGGGAATGGTACTGGAAGCGGGCCGCATTCCCGTGTCCGCGGCCGCCCGGCGGGCCGGCGGAGGACGGTCAGCGTTGGACCACGCCCTGGGTGACGGGGAGGATTTCGAGTTGCTGTTTACCGTCAAGGCGAACCAGGTGGCCGGGTTTGAGAAAAGCTGGCGGCAACAGCACCGCCTGCGCTGCACCCGGATCGGCCTGGTCACCCGTGAGCCGGGCGTACGGGTTCAGGATAAGACGGGCGATCTTCAGCCGCTGAAGTTGCGGGGTTACGAGCCTTTTGGGTGACGGTTTGGCCCGCCGCTTCCTGGCCGCTGGATTCCGGCGCCGGAATTCTGTATGCTTCTCCGCCAATGACCTTCGTAACCACAGTCGAATCGCACAGCGTCGCCGACACGCACAAGCTGGCCAGGCATCTCCTCAAGCAGTTGCCGGATCGGGCGGTGCTGGCGTTGCACGGCGATCTGGGCAGCGGGAAGACCTGTTTTGTTCAGGGGTTGGCGGCGGCGTTGGGAATCGATCGGCCGGTGACCAGCCCCACGTTTACGCTGGTTCATGAATACCAGGGGGCCCGGCCGCTGGTTCACGTGGACCTGTATCGTATCCGCGACTCAGGCGATGCCTTCAACATCGGCATCGAGGAGTATTTCGATACCGATGGGATTGCGGCCATTGAGTGGGCGGAGCGGGCGGAGGATATCTTTCCGCCTCACACCATTCATCTCCACTTCGAGGCGCTTGCCGATCTGCACGCCCGGCGCATCACGATCCGTTCGCCATTGGCGCTCAAGTTGTAATGCGTACGGTACGCTGCGGCCTTGCCGCGGCGCCAAAGGATTGGCGCCCTCCAGAAGAGAGATTCGATTGTAGTGCCCAGGGGGTGTTGCGACCTTGGAGGGCGGCAATCCCTTGCCGCCGCTATTGCCTGACGCTCTTCCATTGCATCTCGCCAGACGCTGCGTTAGCATGCCAAGCAATTATCACGGACGAATTCATGGGGTGACATCATGTTGGATATCAAGATCATCAGGGATCATGAAGAGGTTGTGCGGCAGGGGTTGGCGGCTCGCGGCGCGTCCACCGAATTTCTCGATGCCGTGGTGGCGGATGACAAACAGCGTCGTGCCCTGGTGACCGAGGTCGAAACCCTCAAGAATCAGCGCAACACGGTATCCAAGCAGATCGGCCTCCTCAAGAGCAAGGGGCAGGACACCTCCGACACGCAGAAGTCCATGCGCGAAGTGGGCGACTCCATCGCCCGGAAGGATGGCGAGATCCGCGATCTCGAGGCGCGCTTGAAGGATAATCTCCTGCGGATTCCCAATATTCCCCACAGCAGTCTTCCCGTGGGTCTGGATGCCTCGGCGAATGTCGTGGTCCGCACCTTTGGCGAACCGAAGTCCTTTGCGTTCCAGCCGAAGGGGCATGTGGATGTCGGCGAACGGTTGGGGATTTTTGACTTCGCGCGTGCCGCGCGGATGACCGGCTCGGGCTTTCCCCTCTTTCTCGGCATGGGCTCCAAGCTTCAGCGCGCCCTGATTCAGTTCATGCTCGACCTGCATGTGGCCGAACACGGCTACACCGAAATGCTGCCGCCGTTCGTGGTGAACACCGCCTCCATGATCGGGACGGGCCAGTTGCCGAAGATGGCGGAGGACATGTACCACGCCACCGATGATCTCTGGCTGATCCCGACCGCCGAGGTGCCGGTGACGAACTTCTACCGCGACGATATCATCGACAAGCCGTTGCCGGTCTACCTCACCGCCTATACCCCCTGCTTCCGGCGTGAGGCGGGGTCCGCGGGGAAGGAAACCCGGGGCATTATCCGGGTGCATCAGTTTGACAAGGTCGAGATGGTCAAGTTTGTCGAGCCGTCCACCTCCTACGCCGAACTTGAGACGCTGGTGGCCAATGCGGAGGATGTGCTCCAGCGGCTGGGCCTGCACTATCGCGTGCTGTCGTTGTGCACCGGCGACATCAGCTTCGCGGCGGCGAAATGCTACGACATCGAACTCTGGGCGCCGGGCCAGAACGGCTGGCTCGAGGTCTCGTCCTGCAGCAATTTCGAGGCGTTCCAGGCGCGGCGCGCCAACATCCGCTACCGCCGGTCGGACGGCAAGGTTGACTTCGTTCACACGCTGAACGGATCCGGCGTCGCGCTGGCGCGTTTGGTGGTGGCCATCCTGGAGAACGGTCAGGAAGCCGACGGCTCGGTGACGCTGCCGGAGGCTATTGTGCCTTACATGGGCGGTGTCCGCCGGCTGGAACCGGCCAAGTAATGGTGGAGGGGGAATGGTTCATGGCTAGCGGGACGAAATCGCAATCCTTCTCCCGCCATGAACCACTACCCATTGACCCTTCCGCTCTCCCTGCCTCCTCCCACATCCTGATGGCGGTTTCCGGCGGCGCCGATTCCATGGCGCTGCTTTACACGCTGCAGGCGTTGGTGCCACGGTTTCGGTGGCGGGTAACGGTGGCGCACCTGAACCACGGCATCCGGGGTGTTCAGGCCGACGAAGACGCTGCCTTTGTCCGGAAGGCGGCGACGGAACTGGGCCTCCCCTGCGTGGTCGGAAACGCCCGCGTTCCCGCGCTGGCCCGGCGGAAAGGCCTTTCGATCGAGATGGCCGCCCGTGAGGCGCGTTATGCGTTCCTGGTCCGAACCGCGCGCAAGGTCAAAGCCGATGTGATCGTGACCGCGCACACGGCGGATGACCAGGCCGAAACGGTGCTGCTCAAACTGATCCGGGGCGCCGGGCGGGCCGGGTTGGCTGGAATTCCCGGCGAGGCGACGGTCGGAGGTTGCCGCCTTGTGCGACCGCTTCTCGGGGTTACACGCGAGGCGATTCTTGGGTACCTGCGAGGCCGGAAACTGGCCTGGCGTGAGGACGAGAGCAACGCCGATCGCGCTTTTCTGCGCAATCGGGTCCGTCATGAACTGCTGCCCTGGCTGGAAAAGGAATTCAATCCCCGCATCCGCGAGACCCTGTCCCGGACCAGCCGGATTCTGGCCGCCGAAGACGACTGGCTGGAGGAACTGGCGGGCGGCATGCTGGTGGAAGGGCGAGGGGGAAGGGGAAAGGCAGGGGAAGCGGGGGCTTTATCGTGTGGTCGGCTCAATGGCTATCCCCTGGCGGCGCGGCGGCGAGTGATCCGGAAATGGCTCATCGAGGGGAATGCGCCCGAGGCCTGTTTGGACTTTGAGACGGTCGAGCGGATCCTGACGCTGTGCGAACGGCCCAAGGGCAGCCAGACGCTGTTGTTGGGGGAAGGGTGGGGGGCGCGGCGGGTTTATGACCGGTTGACTCTGGAACGGATCGTCCCGCCAAGTCCGGCGGCTTTCCGTGTGCGTGTGCGTGTTCCGGGTGAGACGGTTCTGCCGGAGCAGGGGTTGAAGATCGTGGCACGGTTGGCGCGCGGTCTGGTCAAGGATCGTCCGCCGGGCCCGGGGCATCTGCCGGCCCGAGCCTCCTTCAATGCCGCGGTCTGGAACCGGCAGCCGCTGGTGGCCCGGTCCTGGCGGGCCGGAGACAAGCTGGCGCCCTTCGGCATGAAGGGGTCGAAGAAGATCCAGGACATCCTGGTCGATGAGAAGATCCCGCGGGCTGAGCGCCAGGCCCTTCTGCTTTTTGAGAGCGGGCCGGAGATTGTGTGGCTTCCAGGTTACCGCGTTGCGCGTGCCTGGGCGGTGACAGATCCCGACGCCATGAATCTTCAGTTGAGCGTCGAGCGGCTGTCGTGACTGGGGGAGCTTAGGAAGATACCCGCACCCCAGTTGAACCGCAGAATATCGAACAACGAACGTCGAAGTCAGAAGTGAGGAAAAGCCTCTGACTCCCTTCGATATTCTACATTCCTTGTTCTGCGGTTCTGCGGTTCATTCTCTGTCAAGATCCGACGCCTATCCACACGGAACGGTCTAAGGCGGGCGATCACCGCAACCCCAGCGTGGCACGGGTTTCCAACCCGTTGCCTCTTCTCTTCATGCGCTTTCCCGGTTGCCGGGACAACGGGTTGGAAACCCGTGCCACGTCCCGAAAGACACAGGCAAGAAACGTGTATGTTCCCGGGAAAGGGTCCAAGGCGAGCGATCACCCGCACCCCAATGGGAGGGCGCGCATGATGCGCGCCGCGGACAGCGACACGCCCCGGAGTTAAGCGCAGCGCATACTGCAGGGCACGCCGTCCCTCCCAGAAGAGGCGACGCCTATCCGCACCCCAGTTGAACAGCAGAATACCGAACAACGAACAGCGAAGTCAGAAGTGAGGAATATCCGGGGCCGCAGGTTACGTGCACGAGAAACCTGCAGTCGCTGTTGACGCGCGTCCACTGAGGGCGTAACTTCGCGACTGATAAGTCAACCAGGCGCTCGCCAAATGGGCCCTTCAGGACGATAGCCTCAAAAGCGAGAAATCCTCTGCAAACGCGGAATTTGCCAGGAAAAGGAACTGGTCGATCAATATATGTTGAAACATTACGCATGAAGGATGTAGCAATCACGAGTGTGGCGATCGTCAGCGCCGCTCTTGCGCTTGTCATAGGCATCAATCTGATGTTCTTCAATCCTCGACCGTGGGAACCTGAGAATCCGGTAGTGGTTGAAGCTGGAGTGGTTGCGGCTGGCCTCGCGATGTGCCTGGGGGTTGTGATCGGGCGCCGCAGACGTGTGCTGTCTTGGATCGTGTTTGGATCAGGTGTGCTGTTCTTCCTGATGGGGCTTCTGACGCCGCAGTTCTAGGACGATTGGGAAGTGGCACACACAGATGCCAACACGCCACTGCAAACTGGTTCGCGTCCCGCTCGCAGTTTGAGTGGCAACGTTATGTCTGGATCTGAAATGACAGACCGAAAGCAAAAAATACTGAATGCATCGCTGATATCGGCGGGAGGACTGGTAACCCTGCTATTCATGTCTACAGATGGGAACGGTCAGAACCCTCTCCCGTTGTTGGTTCCCGTGGGAATCGGATTACTGATCAACGGGATTGTCGGGTGTCTTCTCGGCAGGTTCATCAAGAGTCGTTGGTTGGCGAGTATCAGCGCAATGATCATCACCGAGCAGGTGTATGTACTTGCGGCGATGTATCTGACTCTGGCACGGGCCAGCAATGATCCTCACTACGGGGAAGAGTTGAGCATGATCCCGGTGGTGTTGGTGGTCTTCACCACTCCAATGGTTATTCTCAGTTCAATAGGCTTTGTCAGGGTGGCGAGCCGTTGGGCGAGACCAAGAGAGACAGAACCTGAGGATCCACTTGGAGTCGTCGTCGGACTTCTGGCGCAGTTGGGGCAGAATGTGTGCAAACATGCGAGGCACCGACCTGGGCTGATGAAGGAAGAATAGGACACCGAACCGGCGGCGGCGCCCTGCGTCGCTACGCGCCGCGGGTACGCGGGAGTGGTGGGGCAACAAGACGATGAACAGATCCGACGCAAAGAAACCCTATGGCGTCCTCGAGAATCGGGTCCTCGCGGGTGAGCGGAAGGCGGACCTCTATGCGGCCTATCTCGACAACGCGGACGCGACACGGTGCGCCAGGGTGCTTGGGGGCGGACGTGGATTCGCCACGGTAAGTGGTTGCGGTGCAATTGAGTGCAGCACAATAGTGTGGCAAAACGAGGCCCGATACCCTAGTCGTGTTTGATAAACTGGTACGTCAGGGTGTTCGACAGAAGAGCGATCCAACCTTGGGGAGATGTGTGATGCCCGGAAACGATAAGAAACGCCTCAGGAATCTGGCTGGCAAGTACGCGGAATATGCCATGGGCGCGCCCATGGCGCAGCGGCGGGAGAAGTGGCGACTCCACAACCGCCGCCAGGCGAAGACCTTTCCTTTCCACATCGAGGACAACGGCTCATACTTCCGCGATCTCATGCCGCCGCCCGAATGCGAAGATGCCGGATGCCGCGCCCTTGAAGCTTGGCTGCTGCACGTCCTGACGGCGTACGAGAAGATCGACGATGACCGGATCATTCCCGCCCGTATCGTGGTCGACTGGTGCACCCCGACCACCGTGGTTTGCGACGAACTCCGCATCACCCGCGCCGACAACGGCCGCGGCGATACCAAGGGATACGCGACCAACCACCCCATCCAGGACATCGACGCGGATTTCGGGAAACTGAAGAAGACCACCATCCGCCTCGACCGCGAGGAAAGCGAACGACGCCTGCGCCTTGCCGAGGAGGTCTTCGCCGGCCTGCTGCCCGTTGTGGCCGGCCGCAGCGGTTCGGCCTATTCCAGTGGCATCACGAACCAGGCTGTGCACCTGATGGGCATGCAGGAGCTCTACCTGCAGATGGCTGTGAACCCCGAAGGTGTACATCGACTCTTCGCGTTCCTCACCGAGAACAACCTGGCGCTCGGACAGTGGGAGGAGGAACAGGGGTTGCTGACCTCAAACGACGACGGCAACCAGGGCTACTGCACCGGCAGTTCCCTGTTCAGCGACGAGATGGTGGCCCCCGCCGGCCGCACCGTGCGGTCGACGGACCGCTACGGCTATCTGGAGTCTCAGGAATCCGCCGGCATCTCACCCGCCATGTTCGACGAGTTCGTGATGCCCTGTCTCATCCCGCTGGCCGCCAGGTTCAAGTTCCTGATGTTCGGCTGCTGCGAAGCGGTGCATCACCTGATGCCGTGCCTCCGGCGCCTGCACGGCCTGCGCAAGGTCAGCGTCACGCCGTGGTGCGATCTCCGCGTTCTGACCAACACCTGTCCGGCGGACATCATCTGGTGCCGCAAGCCGGTTCCCCTGCTCCTATGCGGCGACACGTTCTCCGAAGCCGCATTGCGCAGCGATCTGCAGGAGACCCTTGACGTCGGCAAGGACTACTTCATCGAGTTCGTCTACCGCGACACCGACCGCCTGACCGGCGCAATGACGGACCGGGTGGCCGAGACCTGCGCCATGATGCGGGAGATGACGGGCCATCCCGAGGGCAGTCGTGGATAAGACAACAAAAAGCAGGGATGCATATCCTCAGTTCAATCGGCTTTGTCAGGGTGGCGAGTCGTTGGGCGAGACCAAAAGAGACACAACCTACGGATCCACGCGACGGCGCTACCGGCGGCGGGCCAGAGAAGTAACGTTCGGTGGAGTTGGGGCGAGGATAGGCAGATGGAAGAGAATGGCGCTCGGGACGCTCGTGGCGGTTATTCTCCTTACACTCACTGTTCAGGACTTCTGCGACTTCGTTGTCCGTCACGACGGAATAGAGTTCTATCGTAAGCAACCATGGCTGCTGGCCGTGTGCCTTGCGATTGGGATCGTCGTCGGACTTCTGGCGCAGTTGTGGCACAATGTGAGCAAACGTGCGAGGAACCGAGCCGGGGTGATGAAGGAAGAATAGGACACCGAACCGCCGCCGGCGCCCTGCGTCGCTACGCGCCGCGGGTACGCGGGAGTGGTGGGGCAACAAGACGATGAACAGATCCGACGCAAAGAAACTCTATGGCGTCCTCGAGAAACGGGTCCTCGCGGGTGAGCGGAAGGCGGACCTCTATGCGGCGTACCTCTTTCCTGTTGCGACCGAAGACAGACAGCACGGGACGCCCCCGGTTCGAGGAATAGAAAGGCCCCAACAACGCCTGCTCTCGTATCGCCCACCGGCCGCGGGTTCGCAAACAGAGAGGCCGGACATTGGTGTAAGCGAATGATCAAGAAGAATCATATCATTGTGGCAAGCGCGGTCGTGATCGGTGCCTCCCTGCTGCTTTTCCCGATCGTCTCAAGGTTGCGTGAGCCAAGGGCGCCGAGAGTTGAGTGCCTTATGCGGCTTAATCAACTCGGGCTCCTTGGTGCGGCTTACCAGAGTGATCATGGTGGACGGGCGCCGACCAACATGACGGCGCTGATGACCTGCGGGCCAGAGTATTTGCGACCCGAATACGAGACGACTCAGGCTTGTTTCGTTTGTCCGGCAACCGGACATGTGCCTGGCCGTCCAGAGCAGGTGGACGAGTGGACTGACTACAAAGTCTTTACGAACGATGCCGGGACGAATCTGGACGTTCCTTTTGCCTACTGTCGGCCGGAAAACCATCATGGAGTAGGCGGGAATATTCTCTTTCGCGACGGCTCTATCGAGTGGTATTCACCTGAAGAGTTCAGTGATGTGATTCAAAAAGGCAGGAAACCGTCACCCACCACCGCGCCCAACGTGCGCCGCTGAACGCGTCATTGGTGGCGGTGAGTGTTATGCGAGAGGTGAAGACATGACGATTCGGATTGCCCAGAGCGAAACGGATACCCGGCGATGCTTCCCCGTGATGAAACAGTTGCGGACGACACTGGAGGAGTCGGAGTTTGTGGCCAGAGTGGCGCGCCAACGGACCGCCTTTGGCTACACGCTGGCTTATCTGGAAGAGGATGGAAAGGTGCTGACGGTGGCAGGCTTCCGGATGTCCGAATGCCTTTACGACGGCAAATACCTTTACATCGATGATCTGGTTACCGATGAGGGCGTACGCTCAAGAGGGTGTGGCGACAAGATGTTTGACTGGATTGTGAAATACGCCCGGGAGAATGGCTGCCAGGAGCTCGGTCTTGAGTCGGGGGTGCAGCGGTTCGAGGCCCACCGGTTCTACCTCCGCAAGAGGATGAAGATCTCCTGCCACCATTTCTCGCTGGACCTGAGGGAGTCATAACCACGGCGTGGTGTGCGGGCTCGCGCCCGACTGGTGCTTTCCCGAGTTCGGGAAGCCACGATCTGAGACTGCATGGCCCGGTGAAAGGCCAGGAGAGCCAAAGGAAAGCATTATGACGACGTCCGCCAGCTGGTTCTATTGGGCAGTCCTGTCTGCCATCTTTGCGGCACTCACGGCCATCTTCGCCAAGATCGGCATTCGCGGCGTGGATTCGGATCTGGCCACCCTGGTTCGTACGGCCATCATTATTGTCGTGCTTTCGGTCTTCATCTGGATCACGGGAAAGTGGAGCAATCCGTTGGCGCTCTCCCGCAAGACGTGGGTGTTCCTCTCCCTGTCCGGCCTCGCCACCGGGGCCTCCTGGGTCTGCTATTTCCGCGCGCTCCAGATCGGCGATGCTTCCAAGGTCGCGCCGGTGGATAAGTTGAGCGTGGTTCTTGTGGCCCTGTTCGCGGTCGTGTTCCTCGGGGAGCGGCCCATGCTCCGGGAATGGGCCGGCATCGCCATGATCGCCGGTGGCGTTCTAGTGCTCGCGCTCAAACGGTAGGGGAAAACAACCGGGCCCAAACGTTGGCCATGAAAGAATTGTCTGCGGGCGGAGAAGTAGTTGGAGAGGAAAACCGATATGACGAAATCAATTTGCCGGGGTGCTCGCGTGGTCGGTGGCCGTGGTTGTGGGGCATGGGGTCTGGTAACGGCGGTCCAAACTTTCCGGGTTCCACTGCGCGCTGAGCCAGGGCTGATTCATCCTGAGTGGTAACTCGTTGAGGCGGAAGGGAAACCCACCCCTGGCTCCTCCAAGGAGGGGAACCGATCCGGAAAGTCTTGAAAAGATCCCCTCCTTGGGGGGGTAGGGGTGGGTTTGCACCGGGTCAGCCAATAGAATGGCCAGAATTACCAAGCACTTACAGCATCTGATGAATCAGCCATGCGCGCTGAGCCGACCATTTCATAATCCGCTTGAGCTTGAGAGGTTCAAGTAATAGCATCCTAGGACATATTTGTTTTGTGTAACCGGCGGAGGAGACAGTCATGAAAACGGCAGGACTCGTAACCACGGGATTGATCATCGCGACGTTGTGTGGGCTGTTGTCGGGCAACGCGAAGGCGGCCGACCTCTATGTGTTGATCAAGATCCAGGACATGGATCGCAGCACGGTCAGCCAGGTCATGAGCGTTCCCGAGTTGAAGGAGTTCGAGAAGACCCTCCTGAATGAGAAGAAGTTCTTTCAGGACGCGGTGCGAAACGCCTCCAAAGCCTGGCGCGACGATGACTTCAACAAAGGGATAACCTTCCCCGCCGGGCGTCTGGTTCCCCGCACTCTCGTGGGCTCGCCTGAACGATTCGCCACCAAGGAAAAGGCCGAGGAACAGCTTAACAAGTATTACGAACGCGAAGCTCAGAAGGAAGCGCGTCAGCAGGATAAGGACAAGACCAAGACCACGACCAAGTCCAAGGAAGAAGTCGAACGCGAGAAGAAGAAGGCTTCGGAAGCCGGTCGCGCCGCGGAACTGCTGAAAGACAAGTTGGCCGAGTTGATTGCTTTGAAGACCGGTGGTACCGTGCCTGAAGCGGCCGTTGGCGAGAAGAAGGTGGACGAGAAAAAGGTTGAGGAGAAGAAGGAGGGCGAGAAGAAGCCCGATGAGAGGAAGCTTGAAGAGAAGGCCGCCCCCATCAAGGCCGCTGAGAAGGCTTTGTAGGATTCTATCGCGGGCGCAGCCCGCAACCGAACATTGTGAGAGACGGGCATCTTGCCCGTCTCTTTTTTGTTCAGTTTTCTGGACGTGGCACGGGTTTCCAACCCGTAGCCTCTTCTCTTCAATTGCTTTCCCGGCGGCCTGGGCTACGGGTTGGAAACCCGTGCCACGTTGATACCCTCACAATCTCTGCAGAGGGCTTGGAGCTGCCGGATTATCCAAAAACTTCGCCGGTTTGTACAATCATCGTGACTTGGGAATCGCATAATGCCCTCTTGTTTCAAATGGGAGAGTCATGAGAGCACTAGATCGCGTACATGCGGCGTTGCGGTGTGAAAAGCCGGATCGTATTCCGTGGGTCCCCTTTGTGGGTTGTCACGCCGGGGCATTGATCGGCAGGACCGCCCGTGAGTATCTGCAGTCGGAAGACTTGATGGTCGAGGGGCTTCAAGCCGCCATCGAGCGATACCGACCGGATGGGCTCCCGGTGAGTTTCGATCTCCAGATCGAGGCGGAAACCCTGGGGTGTGATCTGGTCTGGGCGGACGAAAATCCCCCTTCGGTCTCCGGTCACATTCTTCTGAAAGGCGTGCGCCTGGAGGATATGAAGCCGCTTGATCTGGGAGCGGGGCGCATTCCGCTGGTGATGGGGGCGACGCGCCGTGTTCGCCAGGCGAATCCCGATCTGGCAATGTACGGTCTGTTGACCGGTCCTTTCACGCTGGCGCTTCACCTCCTTGGTACCGACATTTTCATGAAGATGTTCGACGAGCCGGGATACGTCAGGACTCTGATGGAGTATTGCACGGAGGTGGCGATCCGCATGTCGTCCGCGTTCATCGAGGCGGGGTGCGACGTGGTGGCGGTGGTGGATCCCATGACGAGCCAGATCGGGCCGGAACAGTTCCGGGACTTCGTGACGCCCTACATGACCGCCGTGTTCGATCACATCAAGAAGCAGGGCGCCCTCAGTTCGTTCTTCGTCTGCGGCCATGCCCAGCAGAACATCGTGGCCATGTGCGAGTGCCAGCCGAACAACGTCTCCATTGACGAAAACATCCCGCTGGACTATGTCCGCAGCGTGTGTCTGCCGCGGGGCATCAGTTTCGGCGGAAACATGCAACTGACCTCCGTGCTGCTGCTGGGAACGGCGGAGGATTCGCAGCGCCATGCCCTCGCCTGCATGGAGGTCGCCGGTGATACGGGTTATCTGCTGGCGCCCGGGTGCGATCTTCCCTACGGCACGCCGCCGGCCAATCTTGAGGCGGTCATGCGCCTGGCGCTCGACCCGTACGAGCGCGAAGTGATCAAGGCGAAGGCCGCCACCAAAGCCTCCGCCGACCTGCTCGACCTGAGCGAGTATGGCAACAGCGACAAGATCATCGTGGATATTGTCACGCTTGATTCCGAAGCCTGCGCGCCCTGCCAGTACATGGTGGAGGCGGTCAAGAAAGTGACTCCCGAGTTTGAAGGGATCGTGGAGTGGCGCGAGCACAAGATCAAGTATCGCGAGTCGTTGGTGTTCATGACCTCGCTGATGGTGCGTAACGTGCCGACCATCTGTATCGACGGCCAGATTACGTTCGTGTCCCGCATCCCGGCGCGCGACGAACTGATCGCGGCCCTCCAGCGCCGGATCAACGAAAAAATGCGGGCCAAGATTCAGCAGCGGAAGGCCTCGCTCTATATCCTGGGTGACGGGGGCCCGGACTGCGCGAAGATCCGGGCCAACACGGAGAAGGCCATCAAGGAACTGGGCGCCGATGTGGATATTATCGAGGTTCGTGATCCTCAGAAGATCTATGCCTACGGGATCAGTCCCGTGATGCTGCCGGCGGTTGTGGTGGCTCGGTATCAAGTCAAGAGCACCCGCGTCGTCCCTGAACCGGCGATCATCAAGGAATGGATCAAGGACGTGTGAGCGAGGCGCCGCCCATTCCCGTTCTGCTATTGACCGGGTATCTCGGTGCCGGCAAGACCACGCTGCTGAATCATCTGCTCGGTCTGCCGGGAATTCGCGAGAAACGGTTGGCCTTGATCATCAACGAATTCGGCACGCTCGGCATTGACGGTTCGCTCGTGGCCTCAGGGGCGCACCCGAAGTATGAGTTGAACCGCGGCAGCGTGTTCTGCATCTGCATCAAGACGGACTTCATCAAGACGCTGGAGACCATTGCCCGCGACGTGAAGCCCGACCTGGTGATCATTGAGGCCACAGGCGTGGCGGATCCCTGTGATCTGGGGCAGATCCTTGAGACGCCGCCGCTCGCCAAGGCCTTTGCCCTATGGACGAATCTCTGCCTGGTGGATGCGGTAAGTTTCGTTCAGGTGGCGACGTTCCTGCGCGCGGCCGCGCGACAGGTGATGTGGGCCGACGGAGTGGTGGTGAACAAATGCGATCTGGTGGCCGACGCCGACCTTGCCCCGCTTCTGCGTGTCCTGAATGAGCTGAACCCTTTGGCGCCGCAGACGACCGTCAGCCACGGCCGGATCGAGGCCGGGTTTCTTATGCCGCTGACCCACACGGTTCGACTGGCGCCGCTGCCGGAACAGCCGCCGGCTGAGCTGGCGTCGGCCTCGTTGCAGACTGACCGGCCGGTCGACGAACGTGCTTTCCGGGCGGCGCTCGCCGCGTTGGAGGGCCACCTTCTGCGAATGAAAGGCACGGTGTGCTTCAAGGATGGGGCTCGGTTCGTGGAGGTGGTCAACGGCCGGGTCAGCGAGAAAGCGCCGCCACCCGGTGTTTCCCGAACCGCCTTCGTCGTCATCGGCTGGAAGATCACGCGCGAAGCGTTGACCGCGGCTTTTCAAGGATGCTGGTAGCTTCCGGTTCCCGGGGGCTGTACTTTGAGGCGGGGGTTATGCTATCAACCTCGCTCTTATGGAGGCGCTTATGACCACGCACCCGACTGCAACGGTGACTCTTTTCGGTATGCTTAACGCTTTGGTGGCCGGCCGCTTCAGCTTGGCGGAGGCGGCCTGGCATTTTCTCGTGGTGGTCGTCGCCTATGTGTCCTTCACGCTGTTTCAGCGCTACCTGCGCCGTTTTCGCCTCCTGAGTGTGGTCGCGCTTCCGCTGAATCTCCTGGTGCTCGATATCCTGCTCCTGGCACTCTTTGTCCCGGTCGTGGCGGGCATCGGGCTGCCGTTGGAGAGTCTCTGCGCGGCCGCTGCCGTGTTTCTGGGGATCACGCTGGGGCTGAGAATCCTGGATGTGCTGGTCTTTGATGTTCTGGCCCGGTGGCGGAAACGGCCGCTGGTTCCCCTGGTGGTGCGCGATATCGGCCGGTGGACGCTGTCGCTGATCGCTCTGGTGTCCATCGTGCGCGGGTTCTTCCCCGGGGTGAACCTGAACGTGCTGGCGGTCTCCTCGCTGGTGGTGGGCTATGTGGTCGGCAATGCCACCCAGGATACCCTGGGCAACCTGATTGCCGGACTGGCGTTGAACACGGAACGGCCTTTCCAGATCGGTGACTGGGTGACCTTTGGCGAGCACACAGGGGTGGTCGTGGATACGACCTGGCGGGCCACGCGGCTCCGGACCAAGGCGGAAGACTATGTGGTGATCCCCAATGCCTCCATTGCCCGGGAGCCGATTGTGAACTTTTCGCGTCCCACCCAAAACCACGGCTGTTACCTGCCGATCGGGGTCAGTTACGAGACGCCCCCGAACAAGGCGCGCACGGTGATTCTGGGGGTGCTGCGCGAGATTCCCGAGGTCTGCAAGGACCCGAAGCCCTCCGTCTATCTCGTGAACTACGGCGCTTTTTCGATCGATTTCAAGGTGATGTTCTTTATTGAGGACTATGTGCGTATGGACGCCATTCAGAGCGCGGTCATGGACCGTCTCTGGTACGCCTTTCGGCGCGAAGGCATCTCGATACCCTTTCCCATTCAAGAGGAACGGCAACGCGATGTCGTGGCCGATGAGCGCGCGAAGCAGGCCGCCGAGCTGGAGGCCATCCGGCGGCTGCTGTCAGGCGTGGACCTGTTTCAGACCCTGTCGCCGGCGGAGTTGGATCGGCTTGCCGCCGGGACCAGGCTGGAAATGTTCGCATCGGGCGAGAAACTCTGCCGCCAGGATCAGGAGGGCGATACATTTTATGTCATCCGGTCGGGGCAGGTCGCCATATCGGTGTCCGGTCCGAACGGCATCGATCTGGCCGTGGCGCAACTCGGTAGCGGGGCCTTCTTTGGCGAGATGTCGCTGCTGACGGGCGAGAAGCGGTCGGCCACGGTGACGGCCGCGGTCGATACCGAGGTTCTTGCCGTGCCCAAGCCGGCCTTTGCCGCGCTGTTGCAGGCCAACGCCGCCCTGGCGGAAAAACTGGGGACGATCCTGGAGCAACGTACTGCCGGGCGGCAGGCGACCGTCGCCACGGTATCGGCGATCGCCACCGCGTCAGCTCATTCAGCGATGGTGACGCGGATTCGCAAGTTTTTCGGACTGGTGTGAGCGACACCCGGTCGTTCGTTTCAGCGCCGGCCCTCGGGCCTGGCCTTAGAAGAAAAGCTTGATCGCCCCGATCGCGGCGAGGATCTGGACCAGCGACTCAAACACCTTGCGAGGCACGTGGCGGGCGAACCGGATGCCGATCCAGGCTCCTGCGCCGATGCAGGGCAGCAGGAGGGCGTTGAACGTCAGCGACGCCGGTGTGATCAGCCCCAGTTGGGCGCTGAACGGCACCTTGAACAGGTTCATCAGCAGGAAATACCAGGCGCTGGTGCCCAGGAACGCGGCGGGCGGCAGGCTCATGGCCAGCAGGTAGATGATCATGATGGGGCCGGCGGCATTGGCGACCATGGTCGTAAAGCCGGCCAGAAGTCCGATCACGGCGGCAAACCATACGCTGTGGGGAATCCGGCTGTCGAGGTCGGTGTAACGTTGGCGCACGACGTTCAGGGCCAGCATGATCAGGACGATCCCGCCGATCAGGGGCCGGATCTGGGCATCATTCAGGCGGCCCAGTGAAAGCCAGCCCACCACGACTCCGGTCACACTCCACGGGAAGATCCGGAACAGGTGTTTCCACTCGGCGTGACGGCGGTAGTAGGCCACCCCGATAATGTCGCCCGCGATCAACATCGGCAGGATAAAGCCGGTCGACAGTTTGGCGGGAATGACGGCGGCAACCATGGGAATCGCGAGGATGCCCAGGCCCGGCAACCCGCTTTTCGCCAGTCCGACGACGCCGGAGGCCAGCGCCATGATGGCCCACTGGTAGGCTGTTAAATCCCCCATGACAACACGTTCTCCTTTGCTGTAAACGGGCGATTAGAACGCATTGACCTGGCGCCGTCAAGAAAGGCGTTGTGCGCGATTCACGCCTGCAGCGGGTCGCCAGACGCGGAAAAATGAATCACGATCGCTTCGCACCGATCGCTTCGCACCTTGACTCCATGGCGACGGTTCTGTAATCTTTTGACCCTATGCATTTCGTAGCGAAAGCGGTTATGATGGCACTTGTGGCGTTGGCGTTTGTCGCGCCGCTTGTCACGAGCGAGCATTGCAAGAGCGATCAGGCGGCGGAGTGTGCCCCCGAGTGCCTTTGCACTTGCCATCCCTCTCCGGCTCTTACCTCGCTTGCCCAAGTGAGCAATCTGAGGGCTCAGAGGGCCGAACGCGCTCATTCGATCGACATGCTCTTCCTTGAAAGACTGGCGATCGCCGATATCTATCGTCCGCCGACCTCCGCTTAAGGGCGTTCCGCCCCTTTCCGTCATTCAGTACGCCCGCCCTATGTGGTGGCGCCGATGACGGTCTTTTCTTTTGTCGTGCCTCCCGGGAGGCCGATGTCACTTTTTTCCAATGATCTGGAGGGTTTATGAACCACGAATTTGACTGCCTATACGCAAGTCTCCGCATCGCACTTATGCTCGCCATGGCCGGCACGGGACTGCGGGTGTCCGCTGCAGATCCGGAAACACAAACGACACCCACCCAGGCGCAGCATGAACCGGACGGGGTGCTCACCCTGCGCCGGGCACTTGAGTTGGCGCTGCTGCACAGTCCGGAACTGGCGGCCTCAGCCTACGGGGTTCTCGCCGCGGAAGGCAACGCGCGGCAAGCGGGCGTTTTTCCGAACCCTGAACTCGAACTGGAGGCGGGGGAGTTCGGGGGCGATGGAACACGCCGGGGGTACGAGGGCGCTGAAACGTCCGTGCGTTTGATCCAGTCCCTCGAACTGGGCGGGAAACGTGGCAAGCGACAGCGCGTGGCCCTGTCGGAAGCGCGCCTGGCCGGATGGGATTACGAAGCGAAACGGATGGACGTCATCACGCTCACCGGGCAAACGTTCGTGGACGTCCTCCTGGCACAGGGTCAACTCGCCCTTGCGGAGTCTCTCCTGGTTGTCGCCGAAAACGTACGTCAGGCGGCGGCAGAACGGGTAAAGTCCGGCAAGGTTCCCTTGCTTGAGGAAACGAAAGCAGGCGTCGAAGTGGCCACCGCCCGAATCGCGCGGGATCGGGCCAGGCGGGAGTTGGAGACGGCCCGGAAACGCCTGGCGGCATGCTGGGGAGGGACATTGCCGGTGTTCAAGGAGGCCGGGGGCGACCTGAGCGCCGTCGCCGATGTCCCTTCCCTGGAGAAACTCTCCGCACTCCTGGATGGCCTGCCCGAAGTCGCGCGCTGGAACGACGAGGTGGCAAAGGCCAAAGAATCGCTCGCCCTGGCCAAAGCGACGCGTATCCCGGACCTCGACGTAAGCGCCGGTATCAGCCGCTTCGAGGAAGACGGGTCCTACGCCGGAACCGCGGGCCTTTCGCTGCCGCTTCCGCTTTTTGATCGTCATTCAGGCGGCATTGTCTCTGCCCAACACCAGGCCAGTCGCACGGAGTATGAACGACGCGGCGCCCGTCTGCGCGCCATGACGGCCCTGGTTGAAGCCCATAGCCGGCTCGAAACGGCAAGGACGGAGGCGCTCACGATCAAGGCCGAGTTGCTGCCCGGCGCCCAGCAAGCCTTTGCTGCGGCACAGACCGGCTACCGGGAAGGAAAATACGGGCACCTGGAGGTTCTGGACACGCAGCGGACGCTCAACGAAGCCAGGACCCGTTACCTGGACGTTCTCGCCGCCTATCACAAGGCAGCGGTCGACGTGGAACGACTGATTGGCTCCCGACTTGACACCTTTCAATAAACACGACAGCGAGGAATACAACCATGAAGACGAACGAAGGACGATGGACGGCTATCGGCGGGCTCTGTGCCCTGTTGGCAGTTTTGGCAGCCGCGAGCGGATGCGGAAAAGAGAAGGCTGACCAACCTGCCGCACCGGCGGCGGAGGCGGCCGGGGAAGAAGCAACGGCGGCGACTCCCTCGGCAGCTCTTGAGGAACAGTTGTCCGCGAAGTGCGAGTGTGGCATACCCATTTACCAGTGCGCTGAATGCCGCTACGAAGCCGGCATTGTGAAACTGGACCCCAGCCTCCTGAAACGGGCGGACGGAAGAGGCTTGGTTCAGACGGAGACCGTGGCACGGACCAACGTGCTCGCGGTATTGCCGACCACCGGTGAGATTGCGCTCAACGAAAATGCGGCGGTTCATATCAGCCCCCGTATCGCCGGGATCATCGAGTCGGTGTCAGCGGATATCGGCGCGCGTGTCAAAGCAGGGGACACATTACTCACCCTGGCCAGCGTGGACCTTGGCAAGGCCATGGCGGAATACGAACGCAACCAGACCCTGAGCGACCTGACGGAAAAAGTCTGGGCGCGCGAAACGAAGCTCAGGGATCAGAAGGTGGGCTCCGAGCAGGATGTGATCGACGCCCAGGTCACCTTCGAACAGCACCGCACCGACCTGAAGGCGTCCGAACAAACCCTTCACGTCCTGGGCCTGACAGAGGAGGATCTGGCCGCGATGCGCGTGGCTTCGCATGGCACGGCGGCGGGTCGATTACCTGTTCGCGCCCCAGTCGCAGGCACAATCATCGAGAAACACGCCGTGCCCGGTGAAATGGTGGAGGCCGGAAAAGACCTGATGCTGCTTTCCGACCTGACCACGGTATGGGTCTGGGCCAACGTCCAATCGCGCGATCTCGCGTCCCTTCTTCAGGCCGAGAAACGCGGAGCCGTCGCGGTCGAGGTCACGGTGTCCGCCTTTCCTGAGCGGCAGTTCAGAGGCGTGCTCGACTACGTGGGCGCCACCATGGACGAGCAAACCCGCACGGTGAAAGTGCGAGCCACCGTCAAGAATGCGGACTTGGAACTGCGGCCCGGAATGTTTTGTGAAGTGGCCATCTCCCTCGCCAATGGACCAGCAGAAGAGATCCTGGGGGCGCCGCGCGCTGCTGTGCTTACGGACGAGGGAAAGTCCTTCGTCTTCAAGTACTGGAAGGATGACTTCTTCGTGCGACAAGACGTCCGTAAGGGACGCGACTTCTTTGGCATGATCGAGATCCTTGGCGGTCTGCAGGCCGGCGACAAGATCGTGGCCGAGGGGGCCTTCCTGCTTAAGTCGGACGTGTTGCGAGAAAAGATGGGCGCCGGTTGCGCTGACTGACGGAAGGAATCTCAACATGCTCGATAAACTCATTCGCTTTGTGCTGCACCAGCGACTGCTGGTCATTCTCGGAACATTCATCGTGGCGGGCGCCGGGCTGTTTGCCTGGAAGATGTTGCCGGTCGATGCGTTTCCCGACGTTACCAACGTTCAGGTGATGATTCTCACCGATGCGCCGGGCCTGGCGCCGCTCGATGTGGAGCAGCAAGTCACTGCCCCGATCGAACTCGCCATGCAGGGACTGCCGGGGGTATCCCAGGTGCGTTCCTTGTCGAAGGCGGCGCTTTCGCAGGTCATCATCGTTCTGGAAGATGGCGTGGACCTCTATTTCGCCAGGCAACTGGTATTTCAGCGGCTGCAGGCGGCCAAAGAGCAACTGCCCGACTGGGCCGAGCCGGAGATGGGGCCGATCAGCACCGGTCTCGGCGAAATCTACCAGTACACACTGGAAAGCGACGCCCACACACCGATGGAATTACGAACCATTCAGGACTGGTATATCGCTCCGCAGTTGCGAACCATTCCGGGCATCAACGAAGTCAATAGCTTCGGCGGGTTTGTGAAGCAATACCACGTGCTTGTGGACCAGAATCGTCTGCTGAAGTATGGGATCACGCTCGCCGATGTGTTGGAGGCCATCGAACGTAACAACGCCAATGCAGGCGGGAACTTCCTGGTCCGGGACTGGGAGCAAGCCTATGTGCGAAGCCTGGGACTAATTCAGGGCATTGAGGATATCGAAAATATCGTGCTTCACGCTCAGGATGGCGCGCCCGTGTTCCTGCGCGATGTGGCCGCTGTGCAACTCGGGCCTGAAACCCGGTCGGGGGCGGTGACACGCGACAGCAAGGGCGAAGCCGTGGCAGGCATGGCCATCATGCTCAAGGATCAGAATTCCAAGGTGGTGGTGGAGGCCGTCAAAAAGGCGATCCCGAAAATCCAGGCTGGCTTGCCCAAAGGAGTGAAGATCAACACGTTCTACGACCGGACGGCGCTGATTCAGGCCTGCGTTCGCACGGTGGGGGATGCTCTCTGGCAGGGCGGACTGCTGGTCATCCTTGTCCTGTTTCTATTTCTGGGAAACCTGCGCGCCGCCCTAATCGTTGCGTTGTCCCTGCCGCTGACAGCGTTCTTCGCGTTCATCCTGATGGGTACGCAAGGGGTAACGGCAAATCTGATGAGTCTGGGCGGTCTGGCCATCGCCCTGGGTATGATCGTGGATGCGTCCATCGTGGTCTGCGAGAATATCGCACGGCACCTTTCCGAGAAGGCGGGCAGTGGGTTGTCGCGATTGGAGACCGTCTACGAGGCGGTTCGTGAAGTGGCCAGGCCGGTGGTCTTCGCCATCCTGATCATCATCATCGTGTTCCTTCCGCTTTTCTCGCTTCAGCAGATGGAAGGTAAGATGTTCCGCCCATTGGCACTGACCATGTGCTTTGCCATGGTAGGTTCGCTCCTGGTCGCACTCACCATCATTCCAGTGCTGTGCTCGCTTTTCATGCGTGCGAAAAAAGAAGGCAAAGACAATGCGGCTATACGCCTTGTCAAACGCGGTTATATGCCGGTGCTCGCCCTCTCGCTTCGACGGCCAAAGACCCTTGTGGCCCTCGCTGGCTTGCTGCTTGTCGGCTCCCTGGCACTGGTGCCGTGGCTGGGCACGGAGTTCCTGCCGCAATTGGACGAGGGAGCCATCGCGATCAATGTGGTTCGGCTTCCCTCCGCTTCGCTGAACGGCTCCGTCGCTGTGGGGACGGAGATCGAACGTCGGCTCCTCGCGCGCTTCCCGGAGGTGCAAACGGTCGTCACCAAGACCGGGCGGGCCGAGATTTCGGAGGATCCCATGGGGCCCGAGCAGAACGACGTCGTCATTATGCTGCATCCCAAGGGAGAGTGGAAAAGCAAGCGGTCCAAGCCCGAACTCGTGGCGGCCATGCAGGAGGAACTGGCGGCCATACCGGGGATTCGCATGTCGTTCTCTCAGCCGATCGCGTTGCGCGTGAATGAGTTGATTTCGGGGATCAAGAGCGATGTGGCGATCAAGTTCTTCGGCTCGGACTTGGAAATCCTGCGCGAGAACGCCAACCGTGCGGCTGCCCTCATGCAGGGTATTCCAGGAGCCGAGGATGTGAGAGTCGAACAGGTCTCGGGATTTCCGCAGGTGGAAATCGTGCCGGACCGCAAGGCCATCGCCCGGCACAGGATCAACAT
>CAYOIT010000071.1:0-22834 GCA_964404035.1 uncultured Verrucomicrobiota bacterium
GAGAGGGACGCATCAGGAAGAAGCAGGCCAGCGGGAGCGCGAACAGCGCGGCAAACGCCGCCAGCGCCCGCCGGGGGGACAACAGCAGGAGCGCCGCCGCACTGCCGAGGGCATACAGCACGGCCAGCGACAGATCAATCGGCCGCGGCCAGCTCCCGAAGACGAACGCCAGCACCCCCCACGCGGCAAAGGGCACCAGCGCCATAATCAGAAACACCCTCACGAGGGCCCGCCTCCACAGAGAACTGGGCCCCTGTTTCTTTGGCACCATCATCATGCCCTCACGCGGCTCAGCGCCAACGTCCTTCGATGACTCCACGTGGATCAACGCGCCGCTGTGCCACGGAATTCTCGCAGGCGCATCTGCAGATGTTCAGCCCAGTAGTCGAACGCGCCCTGGGCGGTCCGCCACTTGTCGAACTTGTCGAACTTACCCGTGTACTTCTGGCCCGCCCGTGCATCCACAGCGGCAAACAAGCGCACGTTGCTCTCCGAGTCCAGCGCCTGGCACTCCGCTCCCACCGTCCCCGTCGCCGCCGGCGTCCCCGTCGCCAGCTGCTTCAACCCACTCACGACAATGCCGGGCGGGAGAACCGACGACAAGGTGTCCAACACTCGCCCCGAGGCCTTGGCATCCGTGATGGCGATCTGAAGACGCATGACGCCCGGGCCCGGAGCGTTGACGAACGTGTAGTCCGCCTTCAGGTGTTCGCGCACGGTGACGTCAAAGTAGTTGACGAGGGTCTGCAGATCCTCCTTCGGAATCTTGGCGATCTTGCTCTCTTTGCCGGCATAGACCCTGACAGGATCCAGCAACACCTTGTCGTACGTGCGAAAATCCGCTTTCGGATTCACGTAGAGCAGGAGCGCTTGATCGTCACCGCCCGGCTTCAACTGGGAGTAGTCTCCCAGAAACCCCGACGGCGTTGCCTTCCGCGCCTGCAGCGTCGCGCCGCACCCACACAGCAGGGAGGTAACCACCAGCCCTCCCAGCACTATTCCAACGCGTAATCCAGTTTCCGATCGTATCGCCTTCATCTTTCGACTCCTCCCTGTTCTTCGGCGCGGCGCGCATGGCTCAGACATCCCGGCCTCTACGCCGCGCCATTCGTTCAACGTCCAGGGCCTTCGCCACGACCCGCTCATTCGCTCAACCACGCTCGAGCCCTTGATTCCTCCGACGGGGCAAAGTATCGCACTTCCCCCTTGCGCCGATGCGCGCCCAGAAACATCAACGTTTCGGTTTCCCACCGAACATCGCCGACCACGGCAATGCGGGCAATATTCTTCTCCTGCCGTGCAAAGAATTCGATATCGCTCCAATCATCGCTCCGGTTCCAACCTTGGAAACCCGCCAACACGATCAAAACCTTGAGATCCCTCGCCCCGCGTGCGAAATCGTCAGAGCCCACAGCCTCGATGCGATCCACCGTGGCCTTGTTGAGCACTCCGGTGATCCGCAGCACATACACGCCATCGGGGCCGCGATGAAGGGTGGTGGGAGCGGCAGGCGTGCTTTGGTCCTTCCTGAAGAATCTACTCAGCCACTTCATAGGCCATTGTTCGCCGCTACCGGCCGCACGGCGAGCCAGACAACTTCAACGGATAAATAGGGTACGGGAAACGATAGAGGGGTACCTTGACCCGGTGCGACACGGCCGACGCCACCGATACCTGGCGCCGGGACAGCAAGATCAGCCGCCTTATAGAAGGCGGCCCCTCCGCGCCTCACGTCGTGCATGTCGCGCAGAAAGGGGGGCCGCCTGACACCCTATTGCCTGAACTCAGTCGAAGTAGAACCGAATCCCGAACAACCCCTTGAAGTTGTCGTCCTGGGCTTTGCCGTCTTCATCGATGTAGAGGTCGTCAGCGGCCTTGTCGTACACGCCGGAGAACGCCAGAGCCACATCATCTCTGACGAAGTACTTCACGCCCACGATCGCGCGACCCACCGTCGTGTCAACCGAGTCCGCATCCGACTTACTGGGGTCGGCGCCGGCCCACAGTACGCCCGCGCCAACAAAGGGCACAACCGGCGAATCGAGGGTGATGTTGTACTCAATCCGCGCACCCGCTTCGTAGATGGTGATGTAGTCGTTATCCTGCAAGCCACCCACCGCGGCGAGTTCCAGGTTGTCCTTGATGAAGTAACCGAATCCGAGGGCCACCTTGGTTTCAGTTCCCACCGGCTTGTCGCCATCCACGGACCCGGACCCTTCCAGGACCTTGGTCCCCTGGTTGAGATTCGGGGTTACCGCCTGCTTGGGTGCCGCATCCCCGGCGCCGAAAGCCACGCTTGTCAACATCGCCGCACCCGCAACAACACACACTAACCTTCTCATGGTTCTCTCCTCTTTCTTCCTGCGTCGCTTCGCAAACCTTGCGCGACACATGGTTCTTAACTTCTTCGTCTCTTGCGCTCTGCCCGCTGAAATCAATGAGAGTCAAGTTGTCTTCTGTGTGTTGCCTCCTCTCGCAATTTCAGGGTTTCTCGATTCTGTAGCGCCACCATCCCCACATCCGCAGATACCGGACTCGTCCCGCTTGTTTGAAACACCGAAGAAACCGACAGCTCACACTTTCGCTTGCTATACGACCATCAATACCCCAGACGAGTCAAGCACACATCGACAGCACACATCGCAACGCGTCACCGATCAGCCATGCCCTCCATCACCTTGAAGCGGGGCGTCGTGGGAGCAGACGACCCAAGAGTCCGTCAGGTCGTCGACGTCTCCGCCGTCCTGCTTCACCACAGCGCAGCGGGTGCGAAGCGAAAGCAACTTCAGGAGCCCCTCTCTGGAACCCCACGGCATGCTGGTGTAGTACGGACAGCCGCCCCCGGGATTCTGCATGTTCGCATCGCCTCTGGCTTCGGTGTAGGCCACGGTGATCCTCGCTATGCGCGCCTCGCGCTGTAAGAAGAAATCGAGATTACTTCATCAGCCCGCTAGAACGTCACGCCAAGGCCGACAATCATGCCGGAGAAGTTAATGTTCAGCTCGTCGTCTTTGGTAAGATTCAGGTTCTCGTTCTGAGCATTGTCACCCTTGAACCGGTAGCCCACCGTGCGATAACCGAGGCGGGCTGCAATCTTTTCCGTGATCTGGTACTGGAACTGCGGCTGCAGTTCGTAGACCAGGTCCGAATCGCCGCCGCCGCCGATGCCCAGCGTCGGGTTGAACCGCAGGCCCTGAATCTTGGACGGGAGGACGGGCAGGCTGGGCCGCATCACGATAATCGGGTCCGTGATGTCCCTGTCCTTGCTGCGAGTGCCCTTGCCGTAGACCTCCAGGTCGTTCTCCATATGGAGAGTGCGCGCGCCAATCAACAGGTCGAACGTCTGACCTTCCGCCCAGCCATCCACCTGGTAACCCACCGCCGCCTCGCCCAAGATCGTGTCCGTCGAGAACTTTCCGCCCTGCGGCCGGTCTTGCACGTCCAGGTTCTCCGTGCTGTAGGACATATAGTCAACCTGCCCCCAGAAGAGGTACCTGTCGTACTGGGCGACACCCAGAAGCGATCCGGCAGCGTCCACTCCATCGAACACATCGCTCGCGGACTTGTCGAAGTCGGCCTTCTGCCCACGGATTGTCAGGTCGCCGTCTATTCCCATGAACCACAGATACGGTGTCAGTTCACACCTCCAGCCCTCGGGTTCCGCCGCGGGCACCGTGGAAACCGCCATCGCCAGCATTGCCATAACCACGCCAACTGTTCCTGCCTTCATGCTTCTCCTCCTTGACTACGCCCACCGCCTCCCCGCGCGCCCGTGACACCCGCCACACGCGCTCACATGCAACCGTGATCCTCACAGATGGATCGTCATCCCCACCGTCGCTCCCGAGTACGCCACATCGTATACAAATCCGTCGTTATCATAATCAACGGCCAGATAGCGCCAACCTGCTTCGAGTTCGACATTCGGGGTCGGGCGAAAGCCGACACCTCCGAAGATCTGCCAGGTCAGATCGCTCCCGATGCCAAATCCGCCGATGTCCGCACGTCCGCCAACATACGTGCGCTCCGTCAGGTTCAGGCGGCCGCGCAGGCCAACATAGGGATCCACCCATTCGCGATCCTCCTTGACGTCGGCGTTGGCCGCCGCGGTCATCGCATCCTCGATGGCCGCGGAGAGCTCGGCCTCCGCCTCCGCCAGCGCCTGTTGGACCTTGGCGGATGCGCTCTCCTTGAGTTCACCGATCTTCTTCTCGGCCGCGCTGCGGATCTCCTGCTGGATGGCCGCCGCATCCCCCTTGATGTCCTCACCCCGGTTTTCCAGCTGCTCCTTCACCGCCTCCGCGAGCGCTTCGCGCTGAGCATCCGTGATGCTTTCCAACTTCTCCTGGATCTTCTCCTTGATGTTCTCGAGTTGCCGGGGCGGGATGCTTTCGATCTTCTCCATGATCTCGTCGATCTTCTGATTCACTCGCTCGGTGGTTTCATCGAGTCGGATCTGCAGCTGGTCGCTAATCTCGGCCCGCGCGGCCTCACCCAGGTCGCTCTTGACGCTGGCCAGTTCATTCGCGATTTGGCCCGACTTGCTGTCTAAGCCGTCCTCGACCTGTCCAAGGACGGTGTCCACGACTTTGTCCATCACGGTGCTGCTGATCTCGTCCACGGCCTCATAGTCCGGATTCATGTCAAGTTCGCAGGAGAGGTACAGGTAGCGGGCGCCCACAAGGAGGTCCATCCAACCTCTTTCCCTATCCACGACACGGTAAGCCAGCGCCAGGTCCACCGCGCCGTTTTCAACCGTCGTGTCGATCGTGTTGAAGAAGGGGCCGGGCGTCTCAGCGTCGTCAGAGATCTTCATGTAGACGCCGTCCGCGAGAAATCCCCACCGGTTTTTACGGGCTTCCACGCTCAGCATCCCGCCCAGTTCCAGCGTCTCGAGGATACGGGACTCCGAGACATCAATGCCGGCGCGGACGCCGCCGACGCCCACGTCACCACTGATGGAGGGCACCCATGCGTAGGGGGACACCGAGAACTGCCACTCCTTGTCCTCCGCTCCCGCCGATGATGCCCACGCCACGGCCGCCGCCGCACAGATCGCCACCAATCCGGACTTGCTCATCTTTCCCTCACCGCTGATGCGGGCTAGTGCCAGCACCCGACCCAACTCCGTGTCACAGACACCGCAAGTGACTTTCTCGCCAACGCTTCCGGTGCATACGCCTCGACCGTCATTCTTCTGCTGTTAGCCTACCCTGCTTTGCGAGACGCATCTGAACTGCTCCCCTCCGCCTGGCGGTCCGCCTTCTGAAGCAGGTCCGCCGTACCCTCGCCCCAGCGGCCCAGACACTTCAGGATCTGGCGCCCAGGGACGCGCAGTTCGCAGATCCGCGGCGGATCCACGACCACGACGGTGCCGCTGCTTGCGGCCGGCGAAGAGGGCAGGAAGACCGTGGCGTTGCCATTCGCGTGGCGTTCGACGATGAACCCCAATTGCTGCAATCCGGGAGCGTCCACGGTCACCAGGACCGGCCGCAATGAGGTCGCGTCGTTACTGTCCGCCAGGCTGGAGGTTAGGTTACGGAGCAGGGAATAGAACGGCACGCGGTACAGGATCTTTGCCTCCAGCCACCGCCCGACTGCCTTGCCCCCCCGAGTTTGCGCCATCCACCCGACCAGCAGCATCAGCGCCGCAAAGACAACGCACACGGCAAGAAAGCGGCTCGCCCGATGCCGAAGGATGATGCCGGGCATCGCATCTATCACAGGACGGACAACTTCCTGAAGGGCGAGAAACAGCTCCACGACCATCCACCCGATCAGCATGATCGGCAGTAGAATAAAGAACCCGTGGACAAGGAACCCTGTCGGTGATGGGCGGGCTTTCTTTACGCCGTCGGTCAGGGGATCGGGACCATTCATGCACATGCTCCTGACGTGTGAATCCTCCGTCATATCTCTGAGAACTGGATCACGACCTTGATGTCATCGGGTTTTCTCTCCAGAGCGTGCAGGCAGTTCTCCGGCTTCTCATAGCGGGTGATCAGGCGGGTCAGCCATGCCGGGTCCAGGCGACCCAACCGGTCGTTGGCCTTGTACCAGTGACGCTTGCTCGCATTCACACTTCCGACAACCACATTGTTCTTCAGGACCGCCGCGGCCGCAACGTCGCCTACGGCCCGGCTGGAGACCCCGCCAGCGCCGACCCCCGTGAGGCAGACCACCCCGCCAGCGCCGACCTTCTGGATCGCGGCGCCAATGACCGCTCCAACCCCCGTGCACTCGACGATGACGTCCGGCTCGAACGCGAGGTCCAAAACGCTTCCGGAGTGATAGGTCGCCCCCAGGTCGCGCACGAGCGCCGGCTTGGGACCGGACTCGACGCGATCAAGAACGTGGACCTCGATGCCGGACAAACGCGCCACCGCAGCCGCAAGAAGACCAATCGGCCCCGCGCCGGTTACCAGCAAGGTCTTCGGCTCCCAGAAGCAGCGCGTGCCCACCGCCATGACCTGCTCCAGGGCTTTTATGATGACCGTCGTCGGCTCAAGAAGCACCCCGAGGATTCCCAGCGCGGGGTCCACCTTCATCGCGTATTCGGGTTCGATGCGCCAGCGCTGCGACATGTACCCGTCGATCTCCTTGATCCCCCGCTCCGTATACCTGCCGTTGCGGCACATGTCGGATTCACCCACCGCGCAATTGGGACAGGGGACCGGGTCCGGACGGCGGACCAGGCCGGACACGAGGTCTCCCTTCTTGAACGAACTGCTCGGCCCAGGATCGAGGACGCGGCCCAGGGATTCGTGCCCCAGCACCAGGCGGGTCCTTCCGGGTGGAGCCCACCCGTACTTCCCCTCGGAGATCTCAATGTCCGTACCGCACACCGCAGCGGCGATCGCCTCAACCAGAATCGAGCCGTCTCGAATATCAGGCTCCGGGATCTCTTCGTATCGGACGGTTCCGGGTTTCTTAGGTTCGACGGTGATCGCTTTCATTGGTTCATCTCCTCTTTTCGCCAACCTCCACGTCAAACAGATGATATGACCAGGGCGGCATATCGAGATACAGCCCGCGCTCGACCAACTCATTTCCATCGCGGACATAACAGGCGGGACTCAGGGTGTCCCTGAGTCGGACGGCATGGTCCCTGATTTCGGAAAAGGGCAGCTTGATGTAGCACTGGCTGGAATGGGGAGCATAGTTCACGGTGACCAGCATCCGCTCACCTTCGCCCCCACTCCAAGAATGCGCGACGAACGCATACCACGACCCGTTCCCGTCCCACGCGGGCTGGCACTCAAGCCGCTGCCATTCGCCGCCTCTCACGACCGGCCGCCTGAGAATGGCGAGCAACTCGTCGTAGAACCCCGCCAGTTCCGTGTCCGGCGATTCTTCGGGCGCCCGGATGAGATGCGGTGAAATGCGTTTCTTTCGGGCTTCGAACTGCCCCTGATGGAAGAAGCGCAGGCCGGGGATGGTGTACGTGATCACCGCGGCAGCCCGGTGAACGAGCGGATCACACACGGCCGCAGCGCGGGGTTCGTCGTGATTCTCCAGAAAGCGCGCCAGCTTCGCCTGATAGGCAAGCTCGGCCTGCAGATGCTCGACCACCGGCCGCGCATGCCCCCCGCGCAGGCGGTCATAGAGGCGCTTGTCGTAAGCGTAGTCGAACCCCTGCTGCTGGAGGGCCCATTCGAGGTCCCAGTACACCTCGGCCATGAAGCAGAACTCCGGCGACCGTTCTCGCACGCGCTGGATGGCCTGCGGCCAGAACGGCGCAGACGTGCGGCCCCAGGTTCGTTCAAACACCTCGGGAAGAACCAGCATCGCCATATCGCAGCGCACCCCGTCGCATTGGCCGGCGATCTTCTCGAGTTCCCGCATCATCGCTTCCTGAGTGGCGGGATTGCTGTAGTCGAGCTGCAGGGTGTCCGGCCAGCCGGGGAAGAACGGATCCCGGCCGTGGGCGAAGATCACGTTGCCCGCGTTCAGTCCGAGCCGGATATAGTTCTGCGGCTCACGCGCCAGCGCGTCCTCCGCTCCCGCGATGAAGTACTCCGGGTGCTCATGAACCCACGGATGATCAAGCCCCATGTGGTTCGGGACAAAATCGAGCATCAACTTCACACCGCGTTCAGCAAGCCGCTGGCGCAATCGGGCCAGCGCGGCATCGCCCCCCAGCCCCGGCTGCACCTCATAGCCGGCAATGGCGAATCCGGACCCGGCAATGTCTGCCTCGCGTAGATCCGGCAGCGTCTCCTCAAACTCCCGTCGCCATTGCTGATTCTCGCGCGATACGTTCCGGCCGGCCTCGCCCGTCCGCCACACGCTCAAGAACCAGACCCAGTCGAAGCCCCTCGACGCCAGACGGTCCAATTCAGCGTCCGGAATATCGTCGAGCGAGGCGGGTCGCCCCAACGACCGGGACAGTTCCGTCAGCCACACCCGTGTGTTGACCTGATAGAGCGATGGATGTGCCGCGCCAGTCAACGTTGCCTCCCGGATGGGGCTGACTGACCCGCCGATCGGTCCTTCTTCTGCTCAAGCACTTCTTGCGCATCCAGGGACGCGAACAGATGCATGATTCGCGCAACGGCTCCGGTCCACCCCGTCTGGTGGCTTGCGCCCACCCCTGCGCCCGTATCGCCGTGGAAGTATTCGTAGAACAGCGGATAATCGCACCAGTGGGGGTCACTTTGGAATTTGCGGGCATCCCCGTGCACGGGCCGTTTGCCCTGTTCATCCTTCAGAAAGATGCACGCCAACCGCCTCCCGATCTCGGCCGCCACCTCGTGCAGGTTCATCTGCCTTCCGGAGCCCGTCGGGCATTCGACCGTGAATGAATCGCCGTAGTACAGGTAGTACTGAAGCAGCGCCCTCACGATCAGCATGTTGACCGGCATCCAGACGGGGCCGCGCCAATTCGAGTTGCCACCGAACATGCCGCTGTCCCCCTCGCCAGGAACATACGACACGCGATACTCCTGGTCTCCGGCTCGATAGACGTAGGGGTGATCCCGGTGAATGCGCGAGATGGCTCGAATTCCGAACGGGCTCAGGAACTCCTGCTCATCGAGCATGACCTTCAGCACCCGGCGAAGATTCCCCTCATTCAGAATGGAGCACAGAAGACGCTCTTTGCAGCCGCTCCGGAACGGGTCGTGAATGAACGCCACCAATTCCGGGCGTGTCTTGAAATACCCCCGCACGGTCGCGCCGAGCTCCGGGTATTTCTCCGACAACTTTCCTTCGAACACGGTCACCGCGCACAGCGGCAGGAGCCCGACCATCGATCGGACCTTCAGGCGCTCGGACCGTCCGTCCGGCGAGCGCAGGACATCGTAGAAGAAACCGTCCTCCTCGTCCCACATTCCGCCGTCCTCGCTCGGCCGAATCATCCCCGAAGCGATCAGGAGGAAGTGCTCCAGGAATTTCATCGAGACGCCGAGATACGCAGGATTGGCAGCTGCCAGCTCGGCTCCGATCTCCAGCATGTTCTGGCAGAACAGCGCCATCCAGGCTGTGCCATCGGCCTGTTCCAGGTGTCCGCCCGTCGGCAGTGGCGCAGAGCGGTCGAAGACGCCGATATTGTCAAGGCCGAGGAAGCCTCCTTCGAAGGCGTTGTTCCCGGAGCGGTCCTTCCGGTTGACCCACCAGTTAAAGTTCAGCAATAGCTTGTGGAAACAGCGCTCCAGCCAGGCAACGTCTCCCCTTCCGCTCTGCGCCTTCTCCGTCAGGTATGTGTAGATCGTTGACCAGGCGTGGACCGGCGGATTCACATCACCGAAGTTCCACTCGTAGGCGGGGATCTGACCACTGGGGTGAAGGTAGCGGGACCGCAGAAAGAGCTCCAACTGCTCCTTGCCGAAGTCAGCATCCACCAGCGTCAGCGCCGTGACATGAAAGGCCAGATCCCAGGCGGCATACCAGGGGTATTCCCACTTGTCCGGCATCGAGATCACGTCCGCATTGACCATGTGGCCCCATCGGTCGTTGCGAGCGGAGCGCTGATTCGCCTTGTACGGCTGAATGCCGTGCTGGTTCAGCCACCGGCCCACGTCGTAGAAGAAGAACTGCTTGGACCAAAGCATCCCGGCCAGGGCCTGCCGCATGACCAGGGCTTCGTCAGGGTTGAGCGAGGGCGGAATGACGGCTGCATAGAACTCGTCGGCCTCCTGAAGCCGCTTCTTGAACATGTCGCCGAACGTCGTCACGAACTGCCTGCCGAACGCCCTCTTGGCGTCCACCGGCGGCTCGTTGCTGAGCCGCAGGCGCACCGTGCGGCATTCCCCGGCCCCCAGCGTGAGGGGGTACTGGGCCGCCACCTTGGTCCCCGTCTTCCCGGGGTTGACGGCGTCTGTCTTGCCGTGGACGATGAAATTGCCGATGCCGTCCTTCACGTAGGGTGATGGGTTGGGCATGCCGACCAGCCGCTCGCCATTGGTCTCATTCTCTGTAAAAAGGAGCGCCGAGGCGCCTTCCGCGAAGAAGAAACGATGGCCGAGTTCGTGATGCTCAAGCGCGGCGATCCCGCCCGTGTCATCTTGCGCCAGCTGTCGCAGGCTCGGACGAGACACATCATCCCCCCACGACCAGTCATTCCGAAACCAAAGCGTGGGCAGAAGCTGCAGTGACGCCGCTTCTGGGCCCCGGTTGTGGACCGTGATCTGAACCAGCACATCCTCCGGAGATGCCTTGGCGTATTCAACGAAGACATCGAAATAGCGGTCCTGGTCAAACACCCCCGTATCGAGCAGCTCATATTCCGGTCGGCCCCGGCCGCGGTTGCGGTTGGTCGCAACCAGATCGTCGTACGGGTAGGCTGACTGAGGGTACTTGTAAAGGTACTTCATGTACGAGTGGGTCGGCGTGGAATCGAGGTAGAAGTAGTATTCCTTCACGTCCTCGCCGTGGTTCCCCTCGCCGTTGCTCAACCCGAACAGGCGTTCCTTCAGAATCGGGTCTTTGCCGTTCCAGAGCGCCAGCGCGAAGCACACGATTTGCCGGTCATCGGAAATGCCCGCAAGCCCGTCCTCGCCCCACCGGTAGGCCCGCGAACGAGCCTGATCATGAGTGAAATAATTCCAGGCGTCTCCGCTCTCGCTGTAATCTTCGCGGACGGTTCCCCACTGCCGTTCGCTCAGGTAGGGCCCCCACTTCTTCCAGGGAACCTGCTTCTCGCGGGCTTCTGCCAGTCGTGTCTGTTCGGCGCTTTTCATGGCTACACCCTTAACCCACCGTCGAATTGCTGCCTCCCGCTCCAATCAGGAACTGAGGACCACACATCCTATTCGTGAATTCCTGAGTTCCAGATTCCAATCCGCGTGTTGTTCCTACTTGAACTGCGTGTTGAGCGCGCAGAAGATTTGCCATTCGGGCCACCCGGGACCCTCGTCAGCGACCGAGTACTGCGGCTCGATCCAGAAGTTGAATACCTTCGTCTTGGTGGGAATGACCTGGCCGAGGCCCAGACCGATCGGCACGCTGTAGTCATCGTTCTCGATGTTGTACGCCGTCACCGCCGACGATCGCAGGTGCAGGCCACGTCCGAGCTGATAGAACACAAACGGCTGAAAGGCGGCGAGATCCACATCGTCGCGATCGTCCTCTCCCGCGACACTCTTCGACCAGCTCAGCAGGCAGCCATACTGGCACACCTTGGATCGCATATCGAAGAACGTGACCACCGCTCCGGGAGACCACTGTTCGCTTCCCAATGCATCCTCCGTCGCGGTCGGCATGGTGATCTGCGGCCCCGTGCCCAAGGTGAGGGCCGGGTTGCCCGTATCGATCAGGTAGGCGGCAAAGACGTTTAGGTCCCCTAGCCCGTTTTCCGTGTCGAGTGTCGGTCCGACCGGGAATGAGTTGAACGGCAGCGAGGCGCGCACGATCCAGAGAGATTCCCCGACCGTGAAGGGCTTTGCGATGCGCAGCCATGCCTGATCGGCATCCTTGTCGTCCACATCGGTGAGTTTTCCGATGTAGTAGTTGTGCACATTGACGGCGGTGAAATTCGCGAGAGGGTTGTTCGCCTGTGCCACCGCGTCCGGCGCGGCCTTCTCCTGCGCGCCAGCAGTACCCGCACCGCACAACAGCACCGCCGAGACCAGCGCGACGCCTCGCAACCTGTTAACGAGGTCTTTCGTGAATACCTGTTCCCTGATTGTCTGTTTTCGCATTGCCTGACACCTCTCGTCCTGTATTGTTCGAACCCTATTCACCTCTGACCGCCTGGTAGATGACTGCAACACCCCACGCCACGAATGCGCCGCCGGACTTCTGGATGCGGGACTCAGCAGCAGAGTCGCAGCGGACGCAACGCTTACACGGCCTTGGGCAGCACCATCCGATCCGGCGTGAGCTTGTCCGTCCAAGGGCACCCCGAATTCTTCCAGCCGTTCACCATCCGCTGCCCCTTGAAGACGCTCGCAGAATCCTCAACCGCATCCCCCTCCATGCCGTCAATGATATTGTAGACACGTTTGAAGCCGGCCTTCGCCAGCATGTTCGCGGCGATGGCGCTGCGGCCTCCGGAGCGGCACATCACCATGATCGTGTCGGCGGCCTTGGCCACGGTGCCCACCCGCGCAGCGAAGTCAGGCAGCGGCTTCATGGGAAACTGTTTCTTCTCCGCATCCCACGCATACGACTGGACGGCGACAGGAATCTTCCAGGCCATGGTCGGATGGCCGACGAAGAGATATTCTTCAGGCGTGCGGACATCGATGATCTTGACCTTCTCCGGCGCAGCCTTCCACTGCTCGTAGGCATCCTTGGCCGTCACATAGAGCCCCAACACCGTCTGCTTGCCTTTAGGAAGAGTGGCAGCCAACTCGGCCATTTTCATGTCTTCCTTGCTGAGCGGCACTGTGAGCTCCTCGCGCGCGCACGAGCAGCGGATCTCCACCTCTTGCGCCTTCGCTTGCTTCGTCATAGCGTTGGTCTCCTATCTTCTTGCCCCGGGCATCATGGAAAGTCTCCGATTTCCATGGCGGGCTATTGGACGCAACCCAATCGGGATCTCTATCGGAATCGATTCCGATACCGATGCCGCCCCCGAAAGGCACGCTGTTGCGTCATGTCTCGCCACAGAACAGCCAAGCAGCTGCAGCTGCCTCCTCCAGTGGCTGCCAACCGGCGCCCCCTCTCCGCCCTTCTCGAAGTGTGAAAGAATCAGCAGCAGGGCCGTATAGACCAGCGCACCCGCCAGGAAGGGCCAGCGCCGTTCCTTCCCTGCCTTGGGGAGTTCGGAGATGGTGGTGTTCACAATTACGCCGCCGACCACGACGGCTACGAGGTTCACCAGGATGGGCTTGGGGATGTCCAACAGCAGACCGGTCCCCCAGCCCGCCAGAGTGGCCAGCGCCAACAGGTAGGCGCCGCGACGGTCGTACACCTCCCGGTAATGACTGCTCAGGTTGCAGGCGACCGGGAAGATGTGCATACCCATGGCCACTCCGTACAGGCACAAGGCCAGTGTGTCGTGTAGCTTCCACACCATGATGTGAGAGATCATCCACGCATACGCGGCGAAGCCCCCGATGTGCACCCAAGCCCGCCAAGGGACCGCATCACCGTGGTCCCCCTCGTGGTTCTCCGGACTTCGTCGCGACCCAGCCACCATGGACTCCAGGCAGTAGAAGCCCAGGAAGCCGGCCATGGCCCACAGGTAAACACTGTATTCCGGGAACATCCGCTGGAAGCCGCCCGGGGTCTCCATCACGATGTCGCGCATGCGGCCTAGAGCGGGCATCACGTCCACGAACACGTACGCCACCGCGATCCCAGCCGCGAAGGAAAGGAACCGCCAGTAGCCCCTGTGGCCGGGCCGGTAGGCTAGCCGTGCCCCGAACAGGAAGATCGCGGCGAACAGCAGCGCGATGGTCAGTGATGTGACGGTCGTCATGCCTCAGCTCCTGTGGCGCACTTGCGGGCCAGTTTGGCGAATACAGGCGGCACGGCAAGCAGCCCGATGATGACGTGTAGCGGAACCACCAGCAGAACCATCAGGAACATCCCCTCGGGCGCGTTGGCAATGCCAAAGAACGCCACGAATGAGGCTGAAATATTGCGCGAGCTCTGGCCCAGCGCCATGACACTGCGCTGATTCTGTTTCAGGCCGAAGCCTATCCAATAAGGCAGCACGGCCATCACGACCATGAACACCACCCATGCGCCTGGGGCAAAGCTGCCAATCGTGCTGAGCATTTGCTTGCCGTAGATCCACAGGGTGGTCGCCAAACAGAGCAGCAGCCAGACGCCGCTGGTTTTCTTGACCCACGGGAATATCCTGGTCGCCACCGTGGGTTTGTAAAACCGAATCGCAACACCGATCAGCAACGGAATCAGCACCAATATAATGAGCGGTTTGGCAAGCGGCCAGGCGCTCACCGTCAGCCCTTTGATCAGAAAAGGGGCCATCAAGGGCATCAGCACGACCGTGAGGATGGTTCCCAGCAGGACGTAGGCGCCGCTGAAGGTCATGTCGCCGCGGGCTTTCATCGCCGCCAGCGGCAGGAACGGCGCGATCGGAGCCAGACTGGTCAACATCAGTCCGGCAGCATGTCCTGGCGATAGAGGAAGCACCCGGGAGAGCAGCCAGGCAAGGACCGGCCCGACCACCCAGCTCCACAGGATGCATGGAACGAGGAGCTTGGGGCTCCGGAGCCACTTGAGCGCTTCCTTCACATTGCACTCGAGGCCGCCGGCCATCAGGCCCGATACGGTAAACACCACCACCGTAAGATTGAACCACTTCATAATGTCCATAATCGTTTTCCTTTCACTGCCACCGCATGCAAGGCTAACCGACCTTCGGCGGTACCATCCGCTCGGGCGTGACCTTCTTGGTCCACGGACACCCTGAGTTCTTCCAACCGTCCGTCAGCGGCTGCGCCTGCGCCACGCTTTCGGAATCCCCGTTTGCATCTCCCTCCGTGCCGTCGACAATCACGCTCCAGCTCCCGCATCTGTCTTGCCGGCCAGCTTGGCAAACACGCGCGCACAAATGAACATGAAGACGAGGTTCACAGGGACCATCAGTACAACCATCATGAACATGCCCACAGGCGGGTTCGTGATGCCAAAGAGCGCCGCCATACCTGCTGAGATATTGCGCGAGCTCATTCCCATAGCCATGACGCTCCGCTGATTCTGTTGCAGGCCGGGGCTAAACACGTACGGAAACACTGCCATGAGGATCAGGATCAGGGCCAGCGCGCCAGGGGCAAAGCTGCCCACGGCGCCGAGGAGCTCCTGGCGGTAAAGCGTCAAGGCGAACGCTAGTATTACCAACAGGACGATGACCCCGATCCACTTGGCCACCGGGAGAAGCTTGTGTGCGACCGGCACGGCGTACGACCGGATCATAAAGCCAGCCACCAGCGGCAGCAGTACCAACGCGAGGAGCGGTCTCGCGAGAGACCAAGGTTTCAGCGCCACCCCCTTGACTATCAGCGGCGCCATGAATGGCAGCAACACGACCGTGACGACTGTCGCTAACAGTACGTAGGCCCAAGTGAAGGGCATGTCTGCGCGGGCCTTTGATACAGACAGAGGTAGAAAAGACGCAACCGGCACAAGACTGACCAATACTAGTCCTGCGGCGTGTCCCTCCGACAGCGGAAAGAGGCTTATGATCTGATAGGCGACAACTGGCCCGATCACCCAGCCCCAGAAAAGGGTCAGAAAGATCAATCTGGGGTTTCTTAGCGCCTTGAGCCCTTCTTTCAGGTTACACTCGAGGCCCACGGCCATCAGGTTCGCCACGCAGAAGATGACCATTGCTATGCGCAACACGGTTTCAGTAGTCATAGTCTGTTCCCTTTCTGTTCAAACGTAAGGTGCGGTGGTTTATCCCGACCGCAAGCCCGCAATCCACATCCTTATCGTCCTCGTCCGCGTCGTCGTCCTCGATTCGACTCTTCGAGGACGAGGACCGCTCGCTCTGCTCACTGAGGACGAGGACGATTCACCAAGCAATTCGGGGTGCCACCTGTCGACAAGCCCTCTCGGAAAACACTCCCCTCGCCGCCTATACCCGTCTCGCTTTCGCCTGAAGTTCCGCAACCGCATCCACGCGTTCCCATGCGAACTCTTTGCGGCCGAAGTGCCCGTACGCGGCCGTCGGGTAGTACACGGGCCGCCGCAGTTTCAGGTGGTCAATGATCCCCTGCGGCGACAGCGGAAAGACCTTTCGCACGAGCTTCGCAAGAGCCTCATCGGCGAGCGTCCCGGTCCCGTACGTGTTCACCAGCACGGACACCGGATCCACCAACCCGATGCAATAGCCGAACTGCACCAGGCACTCTTCGGCCAGTCCGGCCGCAACCATATTCTTGGCCACATACCGCGCCATGTACCCGGCGGAGCGGTCCACCTTCGTGGGATCTTTCCCGCTGAATGCCCCGCCGCCGTGCACGGCCCAGCCGCCGTAGGTGTCCACAATGATCTTGCGACCCGTCAGGCCGGTGTCTGCCTGCGGGCCGCTGACCAGAAACTTGCCCGTGCCGTTCACCGTGATCTTGGTCTTCTTGTCCAGCAGGTCCCCGACGACAGGGCGCACCACCTTGGCGATGATCTCCTGCTTGGCCTCGTCGGTCGTGAACTTGCCATTGCGGGTCACTGCGGCCGCGGTGTGCGAGGCCGCGATCACCACGTAATCGGCGCGCAGAGGCTTGCCGTCGCGGTACTCCACCGTCACCTGCGTCTTCCCATCAGGCCCGAGGTAGGGCAACACCTTCTTCTTGCGCACGTCGGTCAGCTTCATGGCCAACTTGTGCGCCAGGGTGATGGGCAGCGGCATCAACTCCCTTGTCTGGGTGCAGGCGTAGCCAAACATGATGCCCTGGTCGCCGGCGCCGATCTTCTTGCCCTTTCTCGAGACTCCCATGCTGATGTCCGGCGACTGTGCATGGATGGTCCTTTGAATGGCGGCGGTGTTCACATCGAAGCCATACTCCGGCGCGGTGTAGCCGATGTCGTTCCCCGCCTCGCGCACCACCTTGGCGACATCGAAGAGCGCCTTTGTGGTGACCTCGCCGCCCACGATCACTGTACCCATGGTGACGTAGCACTCGCACGCCACACGGGACATGGGGTCGCGCCTCAGGCATTCGTCCAGCACCGCGTCCGAGATCTTGTCGCAGAACTTGTCCGGGTGCCCCTCGGTCACCGATTCAGACGTGAAGAACATGTTCTTCGGATACATGGACATGGTGTTAGCCTCCTGCTTGTCTCCGAACACCCGGAGACCGGCTCCGGGTGTTCGGACAGATTTCTACTTCTTCGCGGCCTTCGCTACCGCAGCCTCGCCTGCCGCAAAATCAGCCGCGTTGCTGAACTGGATGATCTCGCAATCGACCGGGGCTTTCTTGTCAATAATCATGGTATGATCCTTGGGGAGATAAAACATGTCCCCGGCTTTAACAATTTCTTCAGTCCCGTCTTTGTAACGCATGATCATCTCGCCCTTGAAGCAGTAGCCCCAGTGAGGCACCGGGCACCACCCCCCCCAAAGTTCAAAAGAGGGCGTGATATCCGTGCCCGGAGCGAAATGGTGGACGCCACACACCATGCCGCCGTGCGCCTCTGCCCAGATCTTGATGTCAAAGTTCTCGGTGAAGTGGCTGTGCTTGGGGGTCATTTGATAGATCGGTTTGTGCATTGTCTTCCTCCTTGTTTGTGTTACTTGTGTTACCTTTACTTCTTAACCGTGGCTCACGGTCCACGCGTTACTTTTTTCCGGCCACATACTCCAGGCGCTGCTCTTCCCATTCCGTGAAACTGGAAGCAACATGGAACCACTCGTTTTCCGGAACCGGCTCCAGGTGAAGCGCGCCCTTGGGGCAACCCACGCCACAGGCGCCGCAGCCGACGCACTTTTCCCGGTGATACACCGGCTTCTTGTCGACGGCCTTGTCAAACGTGTGGGCGAAGAACTGGCAACGCCTGACGCACTCGCCGCAGGCAGTACACTTCGCAGAATCCTTGACGATGCGGTAGTTCGAGCGCTGGATGGTCTCCTTCAGAGTGCCCAAACGTCCCGCGTTCAATATGACGCAGCAACAGCCGCAGCAGTGACAGCCACCGACGAACTGGGGGGCTTCGGCCCCCATGGTGAATCCATAGAACCCCTCGACAACCATCGTGCCCAGGGCATCCAGTTCAGCCCAGAGCTTGATGGCCTCCTCGCGGGGGATCACGTTCTCCGACAGCGGGACCATGGGCGGCATGCCGACGAAGCCACAGCGTTTGATGGGCATATAGCAACTGTGGCCATGCGCGGCCACCTGGTCCTTCTTGCACACGCAATCAAGCACCAGAAAACGGTCATAGCGCTGGAAGTGAGCATCGACATCGTTGTGCGGTTCCCGCTTGAGCCACTCGGGCTTGAGGGAGCCACGGAGCGGAATGACGCCTTGCGGGCCGGGGCGCGGCGCGAAGATCCGTTCGCCCCCACCCTCGATCACATATTGCTCGTAAAGCTTGGCAAATCGCTCGGTGTCCGGGTGGATCTCCTGCAGATAGGATTCGAACCAGCCAACGATGAAAGGCGAGAGTCGATATTTCTTCACGGCCGGGGCTTTGGGCGTGTTGCCGGCCTTGGCCTCGATTTTTCCGAGCCCCTTGACGCCGGATTCGAGGGCCAGCGTGTCCGCGCGAACCTTGCGCGGCGGGATCATACTCTCGAGGAGTACGGTCACTTTCTCCTCATCCAGTCCAACCCGCTGCGCGATCTCGGCGGCGGTCTCGGGGGTGCGGGTCAGTTGACCGGCAAGCGCGGCCTCCTCGTGGGTAAAGACTATCTTGATCAGTTCGATTTCGAGTTTGGAGGGCGTTCGAGTGAAGCCTGAGGGGAGTGCGTCCATGGCATCCGCCAGCCGCTCGTAAACATCAACCGATTTGTTCTTGTTGCTCACAATTCTCTCCGATAGTTGCCGTTCTGGTTCGGTGACGATGCCTCCTCAGAACCTTTACAGTGCCGTGCCCAGGTAGATGCCCAGCGACTGGGCGATTCCCATGAATTTGTTATCGGCAGGGACGGTTCTGACTTTGTTGATCGCTTCCTTCAAGGGCAGAACCCTGATGTCAGGCGGCACAAACGCCACCAGCGCCGCAGTCTGCCCGGATTTCAATGACTCGACGGCCTCGGCCCCGTAGGCCATGCCCAGTTGTTGGTCCACGGCACTGGGATTCCCGCCCCTTGCCCAGGGACCGATTGCCAGCGGATAGAATTCTCCAGCGATCAGCGATTGCAGTGTCTTTGCCGTGCGCTCAGCGGCCTGCCCGGATCGCTGACCCGAGGTGTCGTCCTGACCTTGAGACGGAGAGACACCAGCGAACTTCGCCCCTTCGGCCACCACGACCATCCCATAGGGCCGCCGGGGTGATATCTTGTCCTTCAGCCGGGCTGCTACATGCTTCAGATCGCAGGGAATCTCAGGGAGCAGCACCGCATCGGCACGGGCGGCAATACCGGCCTGTAACGCAATCCAGCCGGCCCGCTCTCCCGCGACCTCCACCACGGCGATCTTCCGCGCGGACCTGGCCGCCTGATAAGCCTTATTCAGCATCTCAATGGTGACGCTGAGCGCGGTATTGAACCCAATGGAAACCTCGGTGCCGGCAATATCGTTCTCGATGGACCGCGGAATGCACACGGTATGGAGCCCTTTGAGATGCAGCTTGTACAGGATCTCCAACCCCTGGTTGCCCACCGCGGAAATCAGGGCCTCGATGCCTTCGGCCTGAAGTCTCTTCAACAGTTCATCCGACAGGTCGACTCCAGCTTGATTCGTGGCGGGCGCATGAAAGGGATCCACCCGGGGCGCCTGGCCAAGGATCCCGACGGTGGCGGGGTCGAGATTCTCCACCCGTTCGAGGCTCAGGGGGACCAATCCCCCGTCGGGATAACGCTCCGGGTGGAGCAGCCCTTCAAAACCGTCCCGAATGCCGACCAGCTCCCATCCCAATTTGCCGCCGGCCAGCGCCGCACCCATCAGCACGGAATTCATTCCCGGGACGAAACCCGCACCGACGTTGATGGCAACGCGCCGGTGATAGCCTGCATGGCCCATTATCTTCATCATGGTGTGTCGTCCATTGCTTTCATGGGGCCGTAATCTGTGTCCAGCCCCTGGTTGTTGTGGTCTTGAGGCGAAGTCATTTCGTCATCTCGCACCTGGTGCCTTTTCACCCGTGCGGCCAAAGGCCTCGTCGATGATGGACTGCAAGTGCTTGACCACCTCATCGGACGGCGTCTTGTAGTCGTCCAGTTCATACACCACGCCCAGCGACATGTACTTGCCTAGGCCAAAGCGGTGGTAGGGAAGCAGTTCGTAGTCGATCACGTTCTTGTAAGGCTTGATGAACGCCAGAACCGCCCGGATGTGTTCCTCGTCGGCATTCACGCCGGGAATCAGCGGCGTGCGCGCGATGAAGTCGATATCGGGGAAGGTCTCGTAGGCTTTCTTGAAGTTTGCCAGGATCCGCTCGTTGCCCACGCCGGTCCACTTCTTGTGCCGTTCCGGGTTCGTCAGCTTGTGGTCGTGCAGCATCGTGTCCACGTGTGGCAGCACTTTCTCCAAGTTGGCCCAAGGCGCATTGCACGCGGTCTCTATGGCCGTATTCATGCCGCGGTCGTGGGCCCCCTTCAGCAGAGCAGCAGCAAAGTCGGGCTGCAGCATGACCTCCCCGCCGCTGATCGTCATACCGCCGCCGGTACTGCGGTAGATGGAAGCGTCTTTCTCCACCTCGTCCAGCACCTCGCTGACGGTCATCACTTTGCCGAACATTTCGAACGCGCCGGTCGGGCAGAGCGATGCCAGTGCCTGGTCGACGTCCCTGGCCAGATCCCAGTTGACTCTGATTTTGTCGTCGGCGCCTTCGACCACATAGAAAGCGCCCGCAGGAAAGGGCGGCTTCAGACACAGGCCGCACGCTTGCTTACCCGTGCATTTCTTGGGGTCGTAGGACAGTTCCGGCTTCGCGGCGATGCTCTCGGGATTGCCGCACCATTTGCAGCGCAGCGAGCAACCCTTGAGAAACACGTTCGTGCGAATTCCAGGACCGTCATGGCTGCAGTAGCGCTGGATGTTCAGGACCCTGCCGCTCAGATCGGACGGGGTGATAGGCTTGTTCATCACAGACTCCTTCCGAGGCAGATGCCGAGAGACTGGGCGATCTTCATGAATAGGCTGTCCACAGGCACCGTTCTGACTTTGTTGATCGCTTCCGCCAGCGGCACGAACGCAATGTCGGGAGGAACAAAAGCCACCATCACACCATTTTTGCGGGCATGCAGGCCCCGGACCGCCGCCGCCCCGTAGGCCAGCCCCAGTTGGCGGTCGACTGCCGTGCCGACACCGCCGCGGGTCCACGGCCCCAGGACCATCGGGAAGGTTTCCTCGGCAATCAGCATTTGCAGCTTGCCTGCAACGGACTCGGCGGCCTGACCCGAGCGCCGAATGACGTATTCACTGACCTCGTCCTCCGTGGCCAGCGGCGACAGCGTCGCCTTCAGGGAACTGACCGGCGGCTTCGAGGCCTGGCCTTGCGGGTTCTCGACGACTTTCGCCCCTTCGGCCACCACCACCAGCCCGTAAGACCGCCCGGCGGATAGCTTTTCCTTCAACCTCGCGGCCACCAGGCTAAGGTCGCAGGGAACCTCGGGAATCAACACCGCATCGGCACACACGGCAATGCCGGCCTGCAGCGCCAGCCATCCGGCCTGCTCCCCCAGGACCTCCACCACGGCAATCTTTCTGGCGGACTGGGCCGCCTGACGCGCCTTGTCGAGCATGTCGATGGTCATGCTCAGCGCGCTGTTGAACCCAAAGGATACCATCGTGGCGGCAATGTCGTTCTCGATCGACCGGGGAATGCACACCGTGTTGAGCCCTTTACGCTGGAGCTTGTAGAGAATACTCAGCCCCCGGCCCCCCACGACGGAAATCAACGCATCGATCTTCTCTGCCTTCAGCCGTTGCAGCAACGCATCGGACATGTCCACTTCTTCAACGAAGCCGTCTGTATTGATGGTACGGACCTGGAACGGGTCCACCTTGACCGCCTGGCCCAGGATCCCGCCGCCGGCCGGATCGAGGTTCTCAGCCAGTTGGGCGCTGAGGGGCACCAGGCCGCCATCGGGGTAACGTTCCGAGTGCAGTATCCCGTCAAACCCATCGCGGATGCCGACCAACTCCCATCCCAGTTTGCCCGCCGCCAGGGCCGCCCCCATGATCACGGAGTTCATCCCCGGGACGAAACCAGCCCCCACGTTGATGGCGATGCGACTGCGGAAACTTGCATGTCCGATTTCTGTACTCATCACGGGCCTCTTTTCTTGGCGAAAACGCGGTACGGTGTGGCAGAACACCACACCGTACCCTTTCCATTGGATCTCAGCACTACTCGCAACGCTGCAAGGTGCGCTCGATAATCTCATTCTGCACGCCCACGTGCAGCTTGGTGAAGAACGCGCTGAAGCCAGCCACCCGGACCACGAGGTCGCGGTATTTCTCCGGGTTCTTCTGCGCGTCCCTGAGGATCGCGGTGTCGAGCACATTGAACTGAATGTGATAGCCACCGTTCTCGAACAAGGTCCTCATCAGTTGCAGCACATTCTCCCGGCCCTTGCGGCTCTTGAGCTGATCGGGCGGGAGCTTCATGTTCATGTGCGTGGCGCACCACTTCACCGCATCGTTGCCTTTGGCGGCCGACATCACCAGCGCGGTCGGTCCGTTGACATCCGTTCCCGGCATGGCCGAGAGACTTCCGTCGGTGAGCGCCACCCCAGCTTTCTTGCCGTTCGGCAACGCGCCGGTCACCATGCCCATCGGGTTGTGGACACTCTTGGTGTACTGGTCGAGCG
>CAYOIT010000072.1:0-18702 GCA_964404035.1 uncultured Verrucomicrobiota bacterium
AGCCCTGCGCGACCTGGGTCACGAATCCCTGGAAGTAGTCGACGTCGTACAGCACGCGGCTCATCAGGCTGCCGACCGAATGCCGGTTGTAGTAGTCCACCGCCAGGCTGATCAGCTTGGCCTGGAGTTTCTCGCGCAACTCCTTGGTGATCCGCGTCCCGATGATGCTGGTCATGCGACCGATGAAGATATTCAGCAGGCACCGGCCGCCGGACGCGCCGACGATGCCGAGCAGAATCAGCAGCAAGGCGCGCAGCGCTTCCTGCTGGGGCAGCAGGGTCGTCCCGGCAGGCGGACTGAGCACCTTGTCGACCATGGTCCGCTGCAGCAGCGGCGGCAACAGATCGAGGCAGACGCCCGCCACCATCAGGGCGAGAAGGAGGATGATACTGGTCACATAAGGACGCATCAGGCCCAGCGTGCGGGCGAAAATGCCGTGTCCGCCCAGGCAGCGCGGGCACTCGGCGCCGCGACCGGGCAACGGAAGACCGCACTTCGTGCACTGCATTTCACTCGGCTGGCTGAGGGCGCTCTCCGGAAGCGGCCGTCCCTCGACCTGGCGATCGATCTGGCGCGCCACCCGCCCGAACAACTCGCGAAGTGAATTGGAGTAACGGGCCACGTCCACATACAGCCCGTCCATCTTGAACTGGAGAAAAGCGCTGCCCACGTTCTGGGAGGCGCGCGCCTTCTGAATGGCGGCAAACTCGAACGGCCCCGTGACGGTTCCGACCCGGTTGCCGGAGGCCACGATGGACACCACGCGCGTCTTGGCCACCAGGGTCCAGACCTCGGCAGGGGAGCCGTCGAAGTCAAGGTCGCCCTTGACCGCGAAGAACATCTCGTCGTCCTTGAACCCCAGGGCCCCCGCCTGTTCGCGAACGGCATCAGGGAGGCGATGAAAAATGAGATTGGGGAGGGCTGTCGGAACGAGAGCCGCTTCGGTTGCCACGCGTTTCATAGAAACCGCCACTCCAGTCTTTCCCGAAAGCTAAAGAGGGCGTTTTGCGTCACTGCAAAACGCCCTCATCAAAGCAACGAAATCAGACCACTTTCCGAACGTCGTCGAGCTTCCCGGCGCTGCCGAGCTTCTCGTTCTTGTGCGCAATGAACGTCGCGTATTCCTTCATGAACACCTTGCCCGGCGGACGCAGGTCGAAGTTCTTCGGATCGTCACGGAACGCCTCGCGATGCACGCGGCACCACACCAGGCGGCCGTCGGTGTCGATGTTGATCTTGGTCACGCCCAGAACGGCGGCACGTTTGAACTCATCGGCATTGACGCCCTTGGCGCCGCCGAGCTGGCCGCCGGCCGCGTTGATGCGGGCCACTTCGTCCTGCGGCACGCTGCTGGAACCGTGCATGACCAGCGGGAAGCGGGGCAGACGCTTCTGGATCGCTTCCAGCACGTCGAAATGCAGCCCTTGCGAGCCGGAGAACTTGAAGGCGCCGTGGCTGGTGCCGATGGCGCAGGCCAGGCTGTCGCAGCCGCTCTTCTTGACGAACTCTTCGGCCTGGGAGGGATCCGTCAACTTGGCATCCGCTTCGGCCACGGAAACGTGCTCTTCCACGCCGCCGAGTTTGCCGAGTTCCGCTTCGACCGAGATGCCCTTGGCGTGCGCGGCATCCGCCACGCGCTTGGTGATCTCGATGTTCTTCGCAAACGGTTCCGCGCTGGCGTCGATCATGACGGAGCTGTAGAACCCGCTGGCGATGCAGTCCATGCAGGTCGCCTCATCACCGTGATCCAGATGCACGGCGAAGATCGCCTCCGGGAAGATCTCGTCCGCGGCGCGGATCATGGCTTCCAGCATCTTCTTGTTGGTGTACTGGCGGGCGCCCTTGGAGAGCTGGATGATGAACGGCGCCTTGCTGTCGATGCATCCCTGGAACAGGCCCATCGTCTGTTCGAGGTTGTTGATGTTGTAAGCCCCGATGGCGTACTTGCCATAGGCATGTTTGAACAATTGCTGTGTGGATACGATCATGGTTTTCCTGCCTTCCCCAAAAAAGAACTACAATCTACTCAATGGCCGCATACTCTATGAACTGGCCGAAATACGTCAATATCATATTCACGTGCCCCATACGGCCGGGCGGCGTAGCGCCCGGCCTACTGCACGGCGGTCACCTCAAAGGCAATCGGGCACCGGTACACGGTCGCCCAGAAGCCGCCGTCGTTGTCCTGCGAATGAAAGCTTTCCTCGGTCAGCGCCAGCTCAGCCGAATACTCGCCCGGCGGCAGCCGGATCTGCTGCCGGCGCTGGCGGTAGCGCGCGTGTTCCCGCTCGGCCCACACCCATTCGACGGTCCCCCGGCTTTTCGGCCGGCTGTACGCGGCCGGATCGTCCGGCACCGCCACCACCCGGACGAGATCGTCCCATTCGGGCTCCCCTCCCTGGCGGGAGGCGTTCCAGAGCACATGCAGTGAGCTGTCCAGGGCAAACTCCCGGCAGGCATGCCCTCGCCCGTCCGTAACGAAGAAATCGAACAGCAGGTACGACTCCACGGCGGCCTTGTCCGCGTAGTCTTCATAGTCCTGATCGGTGTAGTTGGTGCCCCGGCCCGGCAACCGCCAGCGCCCCGCCCGGCCGATCGCCTCGAAAGCACGGCGATCGTCGAACACCCCGCGCAGCTTGATCTGGTAGGCGAAATTCGGCTTCAAGCCGCGCGCTTCCAGCCGCCCCCTCAGCGTGTCCGCCTGCGGCTCGATTCGCACCAGGACCTGCGGCTGGCGATCACAGGGTCGTTGATAGCTGAAGGTCGAAACAAAGCCGGCGGAGTAGAAATTCCCCGCCAGATCGCACCACCGCTCCTGGAGCAGATCATCCATGCCCGCCATCGTCTGGGCGTTCGTAAGCGACAGGATGAAGTCGGTCGGGTCCGCACTTCGCGGCGGTCCCGGCAGTTTGCTGACCGGAATCGGCTCGGCCAGCGGGGTCTCAACCGGATGGCGACGTACCCACTGCCCATGACACCAGTGATAGACGGAGACGGAGCCCAGCGCGGCCAGCCCCAGCAGGACCGTCAGGCCCGCTCCAACCAGTACCTTAAACCCGATTCGTGATGATGCAGACATGGCCGGTTACTGTGAGCGAACCACCGGACCTTCGTCAAGCCATGAAACCGTCGGCGGATGTGTTTGGGTTGAGAATCCTGCCGCTTTGTGCTCGTATGCGGTGTGTTATCGCGTGCCTTGAACCTTATGTTGCCAGCCTGGAGACCGCACTATGCCCGCATTCTTTGCCAAAGCCAAACCCGTCTGGCCCCGCAAACGCCAGAACGAATTGAACCTGTTCGTGGGGTTCCGAACCGTTTTCGAGGCGGATTGCCAGAAGACTGTCAGCCTGCACGTGACCGGATCCACCTTGTATCGCATCCGGCTCAACGGTCGGTTCATCGGTCACGGCCCGGCCCGCGCGGCGCATGGCTTCTACCGTGTCGATGAATGGCCTCTAACCCCCTTGCGGACCGGCACAAACGTGGTCTCCATCGAAGTCGCCGGCTATAATGTCAGCGGCTATGCCTATCTCAACCAGCCCTCCTTCCTGCAGGCGGAGATCCGCTGTGGAGACCGCGTGCTGGCCGCCACCGGCGCCCGGCAGTCGGGGTTCACGGCACACCTGCTGAAGGAACGTGTGCAAAAGGTTCCGCGCTACAGTTTCCAGCGGCCCTTCTCGGAAGCGTATCGATGCACCCCGGCCTCGGCTGCCTGGCTGACGGATCCGGCCACCCCTCTCGAAGCCCTGCCGTGTTCCCTTCAGAAGCCCAGGCAGGTGCTGCCGCGGGGCGTTCCCCTGCCCCGCTTTGAGTGCCGCCAACCCACCCACCGGCTCAGCCGGGGAACGGTGGCGCGCCAGCCGCTTCCCGAAAACGTCTGGCGGGACCGGTCGCTCACGGAGACCAAGGTCTTCGGCGGCTATCCCCTGAACCGACTCGACTGGTGCGTGTCCGATGAGGCGCAGACCTACCGGTGCGACGTGACCGGCACCGCGGTCTCCACCTTCGACCCGGGCGAGTCACTGTCTCTGGCCGGCGACACCTGGCAGGATCTGGATTTCGGGCGGGAGCGCTCCGGTTTCATCGGGGTGCACGTCACCTGCCGGGAACCCGTGCGGATCTTCCTGTTCTTCGACGAAATCCTCTCCGGGGGCGACCTGGACTGGAAGCGCATGGGAACGCTGAACGCGATCCCGTTCGACCTCGTTCCCGGCGACTACGATCTCGAGACCTTCGAGCCCTACAGCCTGCGCTATCTGCGAATCCTCGCGCTTGACGGAGCGGTCGAAATCCGCGCGCCCTATCTGCGCGAACTGGCCTGCCCCTCGGTCTGGGAGTCCGCCTTCGCCTGCAGCGACCCGAAACTGAACGAACTGTTCGATGCCGCGCGCGACACCTTCCGCCAGAACGCGGTGGACCTTTTCATGGACTGTCCTTCCCGTGAACGCGCCGGCTGGCTCTGCGACAGCTTCTTCACCGCCCGTGTGGAGCGCGACCTCTGCGGCGCAAACCCCATCGAGCGGAATTTCCTTGAGAATTTCCTGCTCCCGCCCGCCTTCCCCGGCATCCCCGACGGCATGCTGCCCATGTGCTATCCCTCCGACCATCCGAACCACCAGTACATTCCCAACTGGGCCTTGTGGTTCGTCCTGCAACTGGAGGAGTATGCGCAGCGGACCGGTGACCGCGCCCTCGTTGACGCCCTCAAGCCGCGCGTCATGGCGCTGTTCGATTTCTTCAAGCGTTACCGGAACTCCGATGGGCTGCTGGAGAAGCTCGAATCCTGGGTGTTCATCGAATGGTCGAAAGCCAACGAGTTCACGCAGGACGTCAACTACCCGAGCAACATGCTCTACGCCGGCGCCCTGGACGCCGCAGGCCGGCTCTACAACGAACCAGGTTTCGCCGACGAGGCCCTGCGACTCCGCCACAAGATCCGTCAACAGTCCTTCGACGGCCGCTATTTCGTCGATAATGCGGTGCGTCAGGAGGGCCGGCTGGTGGTCACGCAAAACCATACCGAGACCTGCCAGTACTATGCCTTCTTCTTCGGTCTGGCGCTGCCCGACACGCATCCCGAGCTCTGGCGGACGCTGCTTCAGGATTACGATCCCTGCCGGCCGGCCGGCGAACGGCCCACGGCGCTGCATCCGGCCAACGCCTTCATCGGCTACTACCTGCGCCTGGAACTGCTGTCCCGCTTCGGGGCACGCACCCAGATCCAGGAGGAATTGAAGGCGCTCTTCCTGCCCATGGCCCGGATCACCGGGACCCTATGGGAGAACATGGGCGCCTATGCGAGCTGCAACCATGGTTTCGCGTCACACGTGGTGCATTCGCTGTACCGCGATGTGGCCGGATGCCGGGTGGACTGGCCGACGAAGACCGTGCACCTGCACCTCGATGCCGGCCAGCCGCTGAACTGGTGTTCCAGCCGCATCCCGACCGGCAACGGCACCGCCCTTGCCGTGGACTGGTGGCACGACCCTCAAGGCCACCTGCAGTATCGCACCGAACTCCCGGCCGGATTTACGCTGGTTACGACGCACGCGAACGGCGCGCTCAAGCCGGAAACAACCTAGACCTGGCGGGGGCATGGGGAAGGAGGTGTGCACTGATGAATGCAGCCCCGTTCGGGTGCTGCATACAGCCGCACACGTTATCGCCACCTCCCGCTCCGCTCCTCCGGATCATACCTACGCTCAACACATTGCAGACCAACAGGTTGCAATCATGCGGCAAACTTCTTGCGTCGCCATGGAACGGCATGTGCTAAGGTGGTATGTGTTATATTCAGGAAGGATTGAGTAGTGTTCATGAAAAGGCTCGCCACGATCTTCTTTCTCGCTCCTCTACTGGCCTGGTCTGAAGGACGACCGGACTGGAGCGAACGCGCCCAAGTGCTCCATCCTGCCGGAAATCTGACGATGAACGTCCGCTGGGAGGCCGAAACCGGACTGCAGCTGCGCCTGTCTCCCACGAATTCACTCCAGGCCGTGGAGCTGGACTTGAACCGCAAAGCGCCCCTCGTGCGCTTCGCCCCGGAAACCGACTTCTCCCGCATTGTCGTCGACGGCGCTCAGTTCAACACCGAGGCGCTGCCCACCCAGAACGTGGAGTCCGTTGAGGTGGTCATCAAGTTCCGTCAGGAAACATGGAGTGTTTACGTAGGGAACAGGCCGGTCGCGGTGTTGCCCATTCCGTTTCTCCCGCCCGTCACCGTCTCCCAATCGACCGGCGCTCTTCCTCCCAAAGCCGCCCTGGAAACGCGTTTTCAGAAGACCGATGACTTCGTCTTCCACGACGATTTCCTCGTCCCCGAAGGCGATGAAAACGAACTGGCGGCCTGGGAACCTCTGTCCGGTGACTGGGATCTCCATTCCGTGGCCGACGATTTCACCCCCGCCTCGACTCGAAGACTCAAAGGCAAGGTCAACCCCAAGGCCGCCGCCAAAGCCGCCCGCAAGCCCACCGCCTCCATGAGCCCGAACTTCTACTCCCTGCGGGGATCCGGAACGAACGCCGTCCTGATCACCGGTTATGATTTTCAGGACGCCTACACGCTCGAAGGCGCGGTTCAGATTGGCCCCGGCGAGGGCGGCCTGGTGTTCGACTGCACCGAGACGGGCGCCTACCACGCCTTCACCGTGCAGCCCGAGGAGGATTCCGACACGGTCCGCCTGAGCCTGTGGCGCACCGAATCGTCCAATGCGACGTCCCGCACTGAACTGGCGGCCGTCACCACTGAACTGGTGAACGGTCAATGGGTCATGCTAAAGATCCGCACCTTTCAGAACCGCATCCAAGGGTTCGTGGACAAGACCAAGGTGATCGATATTCCGGCGGAATTGCCCGTCGGAGGACGGTTCGGACTCTTCGCCGACTCCGACGTTCCCCTGCTGTTCGATGACGTCACCACACGGTCCAATCACGATCTCGATTTCCTGGGAGTCAATGACATCCGCCGTCATTCCCTGCTCGAAAACGGCCGTTTTTTTCCCCGTCGTGGGTTCTTCGGCCTGTTTTCACCCCGCGAGACACCCTTTCTTACTCCGCCTCAGGCCGGCGTTCCTCAATGGCTGGTGGTCGGAGCTGCTTCCCATGGCGCGCATGTGTTTTCCGCGGAGTTCCAGCCCCTTGGCGGTGCCTACGACATCGGCCTCCTGGCCGGCTATACCGACCGGAATCGCCCTCATCTGCGCTTCACCTGCCGCCGCAACACCACGACGGAGACGTTTCGACTGGAAACGGTCGACCCCACCAATGCCACCACCACGCTGCTGAAGTCGTTGAGCGTGCCACGGACACCGGGAAAGAATGACGCCTCCGAACCGGTTACCCTGATGTGTGACGCCACCTCGGGCAATGAACTGCGTTGTTATCGCAATCACGAACTGGTTCTGGTGCACCACGCGGCCTCCCCCGTCGGCGGCGCTTCAGGCGTCTTCGTCGGTCCGGACACCCGGGTGCGCCTGGCCAATCCCGAATACGCTTTCGCGCGGGCCGATCTCTACACGGACCAGTTCGAAAAGAACTCGATCTTCGTCAATGACCGCTTCATGCGCCACTGGTCCTCCCCGGAAGGGCAATGGGCGGACGTGACCAACGGCATCACTTGGTACAAGGGCGACGTGTTCGGCCGCGTGTCGGTGCATCTGCCGCTGGTTGACCAAACGGCCGTTCATCTCGGCGTTGTCGACGGCACCACCACCGGTGCCTGGGTGGTGAGCGTCAGTAATCAAATGCTTTCACTGAGACCCGGCGCCGACCTGGCCACCACCAATGCCGCCCTGGTCGCCATCCCCACCAACCGGCTTGCGGGATTTGTGGGTGCGGCCACCAACCAGATCGTCGGTTACACCATTCATGCCGAGGGCCGTTGGCTCTGGCTGACCAGCGGGGACGCGTTGTTGTTCGAACAGGCGTTGCCGACACCGCTCGCGGGCCGCCGCCTTCTGATCGCAGGCTTCACCACCGAACAACTGGCCTCGAGCCGTGTGGAGCGCTACAACGTGAAGGATTTTCTTTTCAAGGAATCCCTCCATGAATGGACCCGCAACGGAGGCCGTTGGGAGGTCATCAACCGCTTCACCTGCGATCCGCGCTGGTCGCACATGAATGGCGAATCCACCAACACCCTGGCGGCCCTGTGGAGCAAATACCTGTTTCGCGGCGATTTCTGTGTGGAGATGTACGCCGGCACCCGTCACGGCTGGTACACCCGCCCCGGGGATTACAACCTGACCGTCATGAACCGCGACACCACCTCGAGCCAGGGGTACACGGTGACCTGTTCCGGCTGGGATCACGACCTGTCCCAACTCTACACCACGCTCTATCGCAACGGAAAGGTGCTGGCCCAATCCAACGCCTACTGTGCGCCTCGCACGAGGGAAGGAAACCGGCGCAAGGTGCACCTTCCCTTGATCGAGGCCGGTCGGGACGTGCATGGCGCCTGGTATTACCTCAAGTTCCGGCGCGCCGGTAACAAACTGGAATTCTATTTCGACAACGAGCTCGTCTTCACCGCCGACGACAACGATCCCCTCAGCGAAGGGTCGCTGGGCGTCTGGACCTTTATGAATTCGATCATGGTGGCGCGGGTGAAGATCGCCGCGGAATCGGTCTTTCCCAAGCCGGTGATCTTCAAACCGGCGGTTCCCTCCAACACGCCCCCCACCACTGACCCCGTCGCCGAAGTGAATGCCACCACCAACGCCCCTGTTTCTCAAAAGGCGGGGAGCATCGGCAGCATGGACCCCGACGCCTGGGACGTGGATGACCCCGTCTCCCAGGCGAGACTCACCTGGCTGGCCCCAACCAGCTCCAGTCCTTATTTTGCCGTAACGAGTGTCCTGGGCAGCGGCTCCCTGCTGACCCGCTACAACCTGCCGCCCGTCCCCTATCCCGAACTTGCCGGCTGGCATTTCGACGTCAAACGCACCGCCCGGGGCCAGTTCAACTTCTATTATTCCATCGGCCGCCGTAATGCCGAAGGCGCTTATGTTCCCGAACGGTTCTATTTCCACCAGATCTCGGGCGATGATTTCTCCAAGAGCCGGTACCAATGCACCGGCCAGACCGAGGTTCCCGGCATCAGCCCCACCAACGCAGCAGCCGAGTGGCACACCGATGGGCCATGGACAAGCGTGACGGCCTGGCTTCCCGTCGCCGGCTGGAAAACGTCGGTCAACGACACCGGCGTTCTGGTCAGGGTGGAGGGCTGGGGCAATCTCCAGGCCGGCTACGTCATCCAGGGGCTGACCGGCAACGGACCGGGCGAAGGTTATGCGGTTCGGAATTTCTCCGGCATTCCCTATCCGGTCACCTCCCCTGCCCCGAGTCTTACGTGCTCGTGGAGCCGGCGGCAACCGGACACCGTGGAAATCCGGTCCTCCGCCAGTGCGCTCGACCGCGCCTATGCCTGTGCCAGAGTCCTTCTCGGTTCGACTGAGGTTCAATCCAGGTTTGAGGCGCCGAGCCTTCTCGAAGCCGCGCTGCCCCGGTTGAACGATGCCGGGTTCGGCCCGACCTCGAATCTTACCGTGAGCTTGCTCTACGGCACCAACGTCAATGCCTTCACCTTGAAATGGTCCGAGGCCCCCCTGCACACGCCCCCGTTGCTGATGAAACTGGAAGGCATCACCCCCCTGTTCGAGACGTTCGAGCAACGGACCGTCGGCGGCAGCGCCCCCCCGGATCGCATGCGCATTACAGACTTCGATCCGGACCAGGGAAGCTTTCTCACTCTCTTCAACACGAGCCTGGGACAACGACTGAACGGCGACTTCGGGCCCGGCCTCACCCTCGCCCGCCATCCCGTCGTGCAGTTCCGCTATCGGGGCTCCGCCATGGCGCGGGTCTCGCTCTCGTGCGGACCAGTCGGCTCCGTCCGCCTCAGCGAACCGTCCGGACCGGCGCGAACCGTCCGCGGCGCGGGCGAACTCCGCCTCGACAATCAGTGGCACACCTGGTGGGGCCTGGTCACCGATGCGGCGGGCGAGCAAGCCTATCATCCCGGAGCCTTGAGCACCGGAGGACTCCGCTTTGGATCCGTCGATGGCGCCGATCAAACCGGCATGTATACGGAACTCAGCCTGGACGATCTGACGGTCGGCCCGGCGGTGGCCCGAAACGAGCAGCTGGCGTTTACGCCGCACTACTTCGATTTCGAGGGCGTCACGCAAGTTCAGATGGCGCTGCGCAGCGGATCGGAGGACTATCTGTCCCTCGCGGCCACTCAGCGCGAGGCGCTCGTCTGGCGCGACATTCCCAATGCGCAGCAGACGATCCCTGAAACCAAGGAACTGGGCAATGGCCTGGCGCACCTCTTCCTCAAAGCCCGGAATTCGCGGGGCCTCTTCTCGCCGGTCACCGATATCCCGTTCCTGGTCGACCGTACGCCGCCGACGGTGACCTTCAGTTTCGACGCCCCCGCCACCGTCATGGGTAACGGGTCCTGCCTGCGGCTCGGGGTGGAGACCGCCGGCGGCGCGCCGCTCGATATCGAGATGATGAAGATCAAATGGAATGACACAGTCGTCACGGTTCCCCAGACGCTCGGCTCGACCTTTCTCCACTCACCCGAACGGGACACGCTGCTCCTGAACTGGCCGCTGATCTTCCGTCAGCAGTTGAACCAGGCGGAAGCCAACCAGGCGTTCAAGATCGTCCTCACGGACATCCGCGACGGAGCGGGGAATGCCGTCGCCGATGTGGAATGCCCGCGCCGGATCGACTACGCCAGCGACCATACGCCGCCGACACTGTTGCCCACGACCTATCCCTCGAATGTCTTCTGGACCACCTCATGGGAGGTGAACTCGGAGGCTCGGTCCTTCTTCACCGCCCAGGGCAGTTCCACCGCCGCCGTCGTGCGGAAGACAGGGGAAGCTCCCTATCTCGCGCTCGGTTCAGGGTCCGTAACCGGAGCGCTCACCTGCGCCTTCACGCCGAAATGGAATGTGAAGACCCATCCCTATCTCGCGTTCCGGCTGCGGCATCCTTCCCTGGATTCCAACAACGTTCCCCGCGTCAGCGTGGTCATCGAGGTGGAACCGACCAATACCTACACTCTCGCGCTGGCCGATCTGCCCGCGACCCCCGGCGGCCCGGTGCCGCCGAAACCCTCCACCTGGCAGTCGAACGTCTGGGAGTCTTTCACACTCGACCTGGCCGCGCTCCTCAAGGATAAACGTCCCCCCGGCGCGAGCGGCCACATCATGGTCAAGGGGTTGACGTTCCTGTCGGTCGGAACGAAAACGAATATTGCCCAGCACCTGCAAAGCGTCTTCGTCTTTGCGCCCTGGAGCACCAACGACCTGATCCGCATGGATGCCTATGATGAGAGCGGTATCGGCGGTATCATGTGGGAGTCCGCGCAACAGACCACAGCCATGAGCCTGACGCCCGCCTCGCTGCCGGGAACGGCGGAAGAGAACGGCTGGATGACCTTGCGGGTACGGGACAAGGCCGGCAACCTTTCCACCCCGCTGCATGTTCCAACCCGCGTCCGGAGATAAAGATGGTTACGAAAGTCAAAATACCCAAGCTCACCGAAAACGATGAAGAGCAGGTGGTCACCGCCTGGTTGAAGAAGGAAGGTGACCCCGTCCAGAAGGGCGATCCCCTCGTCGAGCTGTCCACCAGCAAGGCGGCGTTCGAACTGGAGGCTCCGCGCTCCGGCCTGCTGCGCGCCATCCTGGCTGACGTGAAGAGCAGTCTGCCGGTCGGCTATGTCATCGCGCTGATCGGCGACGCCGGCGAGGCGCTGCCGGAGGTGAGCGCCGCCAACCGCCGTCTCATGGGAACCCAGGCCCGCAGCGTCCAGAGCGCGCCGGCCGCGACACCGACCTCCGGCAGCGCCGGAACCGGTCCGCTCCGGGCCACCCCCGCCGCGCGGCGTGTCGCCCGCGAGCGCGGCATCGACCTGGCCCTGGTGCAGGCGAAATACAAGGTTGAGGTGATCAACGAAAGTGTGCTGGCCAAGTATCTGGAAGCGATGGACTGACGGCGATGAAACTCAAGGGAAAAGCAGCGATTGTGACCGGCGGGGCCCGCGGCATCGGCCGCGCGGTGGCACTGGCCTTGGGCGCCGAGGGCGCCCACGTGGTGGTGAACTACACCCAGGCGGCCGGGGCGGCCGAAGAGGTGGCGGGACTGATCCGCGGCTATGGACAGCAAGCCCTCGCCATCAAAGCCGATGTGCGCTATCTCGATCAGGTCAAGGCCATGGTCGAACAGGCCAAACAAGCCTTCGGCCGGGTGGATATCCTGGTGAACAACGCCGGCATCATCCGGGATAATTACGTCACCTTCATGAAAGATGAGGAATGGAACGACGTCCTGGACGTGGACCTGAAGGGAGCCTATCACGGCATCAAGGCCGTCGGCCGCGAGATGATCCGGCAGAAGTCAGGCCGCATCATCAATATCTCCTCCGACGCCGGTCTGATGGGTGACCTGATGCGCGCCAACTATGCGTCGGCCAAGGCGGGCATGATCGGGTTGACCAAGACCGTGGCGCGGGAATTTGCCCCCTCCGGCATCACCGTGAACGCCGTGTCGCCGGGAATCATCGCGACGGACCTGATCGCAGGCATGACCGAAACCCGGCGCACCAAGCAGTTGGAACTCATTCCCCAGCATCGGTTCGGGCAGCCCGACGAGGTGGCCCGCGTCGTCTTGTTTCTCGCCTCGGATGAAGCCCACTACATCACCGGACAGGTGTTGTGCGTGGATGGAGGACTCCACATTTGAAAACCATCGTCGTCACAGGCATGGGCGTCGTCTCCCCGCTCGGCAGGGGAGTCGCGCAGGTATGGGAGGCGTTGTGCCGCGGGGAGTCCGCCATCGGCGAGATCACCCGGTTCCCCGTGAAGGACTTTATGTACTCGCGCGGCGGCGAAATCCGCGAGTTCGCCCTGCCGCAGGAACTGGCCGGAACCCCTGCCTCCGTTGATCTCGCCACGCAGTTCATGCTGGCGGCGGCGGCCGAAGCCCTGGGCGAAAGCCCTCCTGATCCGGCCGGGACCGGCATCGTCCTGTCCACCAATTTCGGCGGCATCGCTTCAGGCGAACGGGTCATGGCCGATCTGCTGGGCAAGGAGACCGCACAACCGACGGATCTCGAGGAATCGTTGTTCCAGTCGTGCGCCGACCATGTGGCCTCCCGTTGGCACCTTGAGGGACCGCGCTTCATGCTGTCGCTCTCGTGCGCCTCGGGAACCGCGGCCATCGGCTATGGCATGGATCTCATTCGCCACGGGCACGCCAAGGCCGTGCTGACCGGCGGTTACGATGCCCTCACCCGGTTCGCCTGGAGCGGACTGAGCGCCCTGCGCACCATGAGCAAGGAGGCCGTGCGTCCGTTCGACAAGAACCGGGCCGGCACGATGTTCAGCGAAGGAGCGGCCGCCCTGCTGCTGGAGGACGCGGATTCGGCGCGTCAACGCGGCGCCCGGATCTATGCCGAGGTGGTCGGCTACGGGGCAAACAACAATGCCTTCCACATGACGGCCCCGGCCAAGGAAGGCGCCGGTTCGGCCGCGGTCATGCGCATGGCGCTGAAGGATGCGGGCTTGAAGCCGGAAGACATTGACCACATCAACGCGCATGGGACCGGCACCAAGCCGAATGACGTTACCGAAACCCAGGCCATCAAGGCCGTCTTTGGTCCTCACGCCTACGACATGCCGATCACGTCCATCAAATCCTCGGCCGGCCACATGATGGGCGCCGCCGGCAGCTTCGAAGCGGTCGCCTCGATCCTTTCGATCCGGGACGGGGTGATCCCGCCCACGACCAATTTCGTCGAGCCGGACCCCGAGTGCGATTTGCCGTGCGTGACCAATGTGAAAAAAGCCATGGCGATTCGCACCGTCCTCTCCAATTCCGCAGGCATCGGCGGCTGCAATGCGGCCGTGATTTTCCGGAAGGCAGAATAACATGGAAGCTAAACAGGTGGTCATTACCGGCCTGGGACCGGTCAGCGCGATCGGCATCGGCCGCGATGCTTTCTTTGAAGGCTTGAACCGCGGCCAGAGCGGCATCGGACCGATCACGGCCTTTCCAACCGACCGGCTGGCCTCGAAGGTCGCGGCGGAAATCCGTGGATTCGAGGTCCGCGACTACCTGGAAACCGAAAAGACCTACCTTGACCGGGCCTCGCAGTTCGCCTTTGCCGCGATGAGCCTGGCGATCGAGGACGCCAACCTGGATCTCAAGGCGATGGATCGCGCGGCCTTCGGCCTTATTCTGGGCTCGGCGGCGGGCAGCCTCGGCAGCACGCAACTCTTCTTCAACGACTTCCTGGAGAAGGGGCCCCGTTTCGTCAAACCCATTCTCTTCCCGCACACCTACGCCAACACCGCCATCAGCCTGCTGGCCATTGAATACGGCCTGGAGGGTTACCATCTCCACTTCGCGGCCGGCGCGACCTCGGCGGCCGGCGCCATTCTGCAGGCCTTCGACCTGATCCGCACCGGCCGGACGCCGCTGGTGTTCGCCGGCGGGATCGAGGCCCTGAGCCCCATGCTCCTGCAGGGATACGATTTGTCTTATCCGCCAAGGTGGACCGTGCTGTCCCCAGCGCGGTCAGACGCCGGTCGGGACACCGGCGTCCACCCGGTGACAGCCCTGGGCGAGGGCGCCGGCATCCTCGTGTTGGAGGACGCCGAGCATGCCCGGCAACGGGGCGCCCCCATCCGGGGCGAGCTCTGCGGCGGCGGCATGACCGGGGGCGATCTCTCCAGGGCCCTGCAGCTTGCCTGCCGGAACCTGACGGGCGGAGCCGGAAGCGTGGAGCGTATTTCGGCCGCCACACCCGGCGGGGAGCTTGAGGTGGCGGAAGCGTCCGCCATCCGGGCCTTTCTGGGCGACCGCGCGGACAAGGTCCCGGTGGACCATTTCAAGTCCCTGCTGGGAGAGACCCTGGGCGCCGATGCAGCCCTGCGTACCATCGCCGCCCTGAACGCAAGACCGACCAATACAACCCTGATCAATTCCATCGATCCCGGCGGCAATGCGGTCTGCCTGACGTTGAAAAGAGCAGATTGAGACGAAGAAATGGCCCTCGACACGATCTATGGGCAAAGGCGGGGAAGATTCACCACGGAGGCACGGAAACACGGAGCCGCTTTCGCGGTGACAACACGGAGGCCGACGAAGAGTTGCGTGAATCCGGATCCGCTTGCGTGGGGTGTCTGGTGGCACCTGGGCTTTGGTGGCAAGCGGATACGAATTCACGCAACACCGCTGAGGGAAGAAAGAGAATCGATGCACGAGAGTGATGTAACAAGGCCCCTTTGCTCAAGCAGGGCATCAAGCGGATGGTGCTATGATGAACAGGATCCTCTGCCTCGCCGAACAAGTCGTTCACGCAAATCTGAGAGGGGTGGAGTCCGCGTGGTCCGCGATAGGAATCAAAGGGTGCGTCCGTCCCTCTCAGATTTGCGTGAATCTCCTTCCCGGTCTTCTCTTCTCCGTGTTATTTACTCCGTGCTTCAGTGCCTCCGTGGTGAGTCTTTCTGCGCACGGGCATGATACATGCAGGCCGTTATAGAATACTATGACCACACAACACATGCTGAACTGGTATCGCACCATGCTGGTGATGAGACTCTTTGAAGAGAAGGTGGAACGCCTTTTCTCCGACGGCGTCATTCGCGGCACGACCCATCCCGCCACCGGCCAGGAGGCCGTGGCGGTGGGCGTCTGCAGCGTGCTGCGCAAAGGGGATTACGTCACCAGTACCCATCGGGGCCACGGCCATTTCATCGCCCGCGGCGGCGACCCGCGGCGCATCATGGCTGAAATCTTCGGCAAGGAAACAGGCTATTCACGGGGACGCGGCGGCAGCCAGTTCATGGCCGACTACAAGATGGGCTTCCTCGGGGGCAACGGCATTACCGGCGGCAGCATTCCCGTGGCCACGGGGGCCGCGTTGTCGGCCAAGCTGCGCGGCACCGGCAAGATCGCCGTGTGTTTCTTCGGGGACGGCGCCTCCAATCAGGGCACCTTCCATGAATCCCTGAACCTGGCCGGCAACTGGAAACTGCCCGTGGTCTACGTCTGCGAGAACAATCTCTACGCCATGTCGACCCACGTCGACAAGACGGTCCCCATCCCCCACATCGCCGATCGTTCGGCGTCATACGGGTTTCCCGGCGTGGTGGTGGATGGCAACGATCTGCTGGCCGTCCGCGAAGTCATGCAGACCGCCTGCCTTCGGGCGCGAAACGGGGAAGGCCCAACCCTGGTGGAGTGCAAGACCTACCGTCATTCCGGCCACTCGCGGGGCGATCCCCGCAAGTACCGCACGCGGGAAGAGGAGGCCGAATGGCTGACCCGCGCCCCCATCCGGCGTTTCCGGGCGGTTCTCGTGAAGCGCGGACTCCTCAGCAAGGAAGATGACCGGCGTCTGCGCCGGGAAGCGAAGGACGCCGTCGCGTGCGCCGTGCAGTTTGCCCGGCAGAGCCCCGATCCGGATCCCGCCACGCTGGAAGAAGGAGTGTTCGCGTGAGAACCATCACCTATACCGAGGCCCTGCGGGAAGCCCTGCGGGAGGAACTGGCGCGCGATCCTGATGTGTTCGTCATGGGCGAGGACATCGGTCTGTACGGCGGCGCATTCGGCATCACGCGCGGCCTGCTCGATCAGTTCGGCCCGGGTCGCATCCTCGACACGCCCATCTCGGAGCAGGGCTTTGTGGGCGCGGCGGTCGGCGCCGCCGTGGCCGGCTCACGGCCGGTGGTCGAAATCATGTTCATGGATTTCATCACCCTGGTGGTCGACCAGATGGTGAATCAGGCTGCCAAGTTGCGCTATGTCCTTGGCAAGCAGGCCAAGTGCCCGATGGTGCTGCGAGCCGTGGGCGGGGCGGGACGCTGTTACGGCCCGACTCACTCGCAAAGCCTCGAAGCCTGGTTCACGCATGTGCCCGGTTTGAAAGTGGTGGCCCCGGCCACACCGGCCGACGCCAAAGGGCTGCTCAAAGCCTCGATCCGCGACGACAATCCGGTCGTGTTCATGGAGCACAAGTTGCTTTACGGTTGCCAGGGAGAGGTCCCCGAGGGGCCGGACACCCTTGTCCCTCTTAGCAAAGCCCGCGTGGCCCGGGAAGGAACGGATATCACCCTGGTCGCCTGGTCTTGGATGGCGGTGGAGGCCGAACGCGCGGCGGCGGATTTGAACGCGCAGGGGATCAGCGCCGAGGTGGTGGATCTCCGCACGCTGATCCCTCTGGATATCGACACGGTCATCGCTTCGGTCAAGAAGACGCATCGGGTCCTGATTGTCCAGGAAGCCTGCCGAACCGGCGGGTTCGGCGCCGAAGTCGGCTCACGCATCTTTGAAACCATCTATGACTATCTCGACGCTCCGATCCGCCGCCTCGCCACGCCCGATGTGCCGTTTGCGGCCAGCCCGGCGCTGGAACGGGCGGCCATGCCGGATCGCCACAAGATTGCGGAAGCCGCAAAGGAAATGGTGGCAGGTTGATGAAGAATCCTCGCGGCATTGTGATGGCATCATCCAGGTGGACGCCGGTGTCCCTACCGGCGTCTGACCGCGCTGGGACAGCACGGTCCACCTTGATCAACGGGCACACGTTGGCACAGTGAGGCAATAGCCGATGGAGCCCTATATGTCCGGTAATGTGTCAAAGAACCCGCTGACCTCCGTCGTCACCCTGACCCACAACAAGCTCGACTGCACCCGGCGTTGCCTGCCGTCGCTCCTGCAATCGGCCGGTGCGCCCTGGGAGTTGATCGTCGTGGACAACGGCTCGACCGATGGCACGCCGGCCTGGGTGAAAGGCGAACTGACGGCCGCGGCGCGTGCCGCCGGCGTGAAGGTTACGTTGATCTGCAACGAGGGGAATGTCGGGTGCTCCACGGCCCGGAACCAGGGCGCGGCGGCGGCCTCCGGAACCCGGCTGGTGTTCGTCGATAACGATGTCGCCCTCCGCAGTCGTCACTGGTTGGCCACCCTGGGCGCCAGCTTCGACGCCGACGCGTCCATCGGCGTGGTCGGCCCCAAACTCGTCTATCCCCTGGCGCCGCACCTGATCCAATGCGCGGGCGTCGGCATTTCGCGCACCGGCCGGGTGCTGTTTCGGGGACGGGGTGAGCGGCGCGACGATCCCAGGTTCAACCGGAAGCAGGATGTCCAGTGCCTGATCAGCGCCTGTTTCATGGTCCGGCGCGACGGTTTCGAGAAGGCCGGCGGATTCGACGAAGCCTTTAACCCGGTTGAGTTCGAGGATTTTGACCTCTGCTACCGCATCCGGAGCCAGGGGCATCGCGCCGTCTTCGATCCTGCCGTGGAGATGTATCATTTTGAAAGCGTCACCACGGCCGGAACACCGACGCTGCCCAATACCGGCCTGATCATCCGTCACGGTCTGTTGTTCAAGAAGCGCTGGCAGGGCATGTTCGAAAAGGAGCAGGGTCCCACCGATGAGGAAACTCCCTGGCGCCGTCTCAAGATCGGCAAACTGGCAGAGGTCGAGGAGTTGCCCGTCATACAGTAGATCGGCTCATCATTTTCGGTAGGGCGGGGCCGCCGGACCCGCCGGGAAGCTCGCCAGCCGCAGGAGCCGTTCCCGGAGCTGGCCGGAGTTGAGGGGGACCCCGGGTTGTTCAGCAGCCTCCGCGCGGGAGACCTCCCCGGTAAAGGAATGGCCCTTCCCCGAACGCGCAA
>CAYOIT010000072.1:18802-22488 GCA_964404035.1 uncultured Verrucomicrobiota bacterium
GCCTCCGCGCGGGAGACCTCCCCGGTAAAGGAATGGCCCTTCCCCGAACGCGCAAGGTAGTCGTTCCACCAGAGTGTCTCGCCTTGCGACAGATAGTTGTGACACGTGATCGTTTCAAACGTCCGCGTCGGATGCTCGGCGCAGGTGTACGTCAGGCGCATGAGACTCCGGGTCCCGTTGGCACCGGCCCGCGAGGCACTCATCACGAACACCTCTCCGTTCGACAGCACGCCCACTTCGCGAAAGAGTTCCGTCTCGTGCCGACGACCCGTCGCCGTTCCCTGGGTGAGGTTCAGGGTCAGCTTGACGTCGGTCAGGGGATACGGCGCCAGGTTGCTGACCGCCACCTGCTGATTGAGCAGGGTCTTGCTGCAGGTGACCATCAGCAACGGTTTCAACAGGTTCTGCCCGCGTGCAGAAGCGACCGCCGTCCGCAGCGGCTCGAAGGCATAGACTGCGGCAAAATCAACGAACCCGCGCTGGATGGCCGCCTCCAGGAAGGTCAGGGCCGCGTCGTTGTTACTGAAGCTGACGGCCGCCAATTGGGCCGCGGACCACAGGTAGGCGCCATTCTCCGGTTCCAGACGGATGGCCTGGCCAAGGGCTCTGGCCGCCGCCGGAGCCTCCCCCAACCGCATCAACGCCAGGCCGAGATGATTGTAGGCGCTGCCGCGTTCGGGCTGGTTCAGCAAGGCCTGCTTCGCCAGCGTCACGGCATTGGAGGCGTCCCCTCGCCGCAGGCTGTAGTCCGCCAGAATGTCGTAGGCCCCTCCCAGCAACCCGTCGGATCGCAACAACACCGACTTGCGGGCGGTCAGTTCCCTCAGGCACTGCTCGGCATCCTCGAACTGGCCGGCGGTGTGGTGGGCGGCGGCCAGGTAGTACAGACCTTCGCGAAACGCGGGACACTTGGCGGCGCATTGTCGCAGGGCGATCATCCGGCTCGCGGGATCCTGATCCAGCAGGGCGCGCTGCAGCGTATCGTAAATCTCCTTGGTCAGGAACTCGGTCTCGTCGACTCCCAGGGCCGTCTTGGCGGACGAACGCCGGAGGTTCAGTTCGAACAGGAAGTTGACCAGACGGCCCCGATGGTTCTGAACCTCGGAGTCCAGCTTGCGGTCCCTCTCCACGGTCACCTTCTGCCGCCCTTTGACAATACTGGCCGCCGCCTGCAGCAACGGCAGCGGATCGGCGGTGGCCACGCTGGTGGCGCCATAGGTCCCCAGATTCTGCCACCACAACGCCTTCGTTTCAGCCGCGCTGTCCTCCTTGATGTTCTTCATGCTGCTCAAGGCCCGTTCGGCTTCGTCGCAGATCATCACCAATTGACGCAGCATCGTCATGGTTTCGGGCTGAAGACCGGTGGCGTTGATGTTATCCAGCAACTCCTTGCGCACCACATCGAACCCGCGGTTTTCGAGGTCATAGAGGATGCAGGCGTATTTCGTCAGCAGATTCAGGGCTTCCACATCCATGGCGCCGGCGGGCGGATTGGTGGTGGCCACCGGAGGGGGAGCGGCCATGCCGCGGGGTGCCTCCGCCGGCTTCGCGCCAAGCGCCCCGGCTGCCGGGGACACGGGGGGAGCCGACTTCAGGTCGTGCAGGAATCCGTCGAAGCGGGACACCCGCTCGGTGACATTGGACAACGCAAAGATGCCATCCAGCCGTCGCTGGAGATAGGCCTTCACCGAGGGGTTCTGGACCTGCTCAAGCAGGCTGGAGGCCTCCAGCATCGCCGCAATGGGAATATCCGGCGGCGGGACGTTCGTCTCCTCGGCCCGCACTGCGGAGAGCCACCCGACCATCACCACCCAGACAATTGTTAAAAAGTGTGTTCTCATCATCCCGCCATTGGCTGCGGGGTTAAGATCGTACCGCATGCGGGAATCAAAAACAATCCCACCCTGGAACTCCTTCCTGCTATAGTGTCACACGTCAGGGAGAGGATGCTTGATGACCGCTGCAGATGCTGCAGAAGCTGTGCTGAGAGACCTGTACGAACCCGGCGCCTATGGGGGCAACCCGCCGTTCTGGAAGGAGGCCATGGAGGCCCTGCCTGCCGGAGGGTTGCCGTTTCTGGATCCCGCCGCCTTGCCCGCGCGCCGGGCGGCCGCCGGCCTGCCTGCTGAACGCGATGCCTTGCTGTCGGCCATGGCGGCCACCGTGGCGGCCGACCCGGCCTTGCAGCGCTTCGCGTGGTACCTGCACTGGCGCCTGTTCATCGCGCCGGAACACGGCTGCCCCTGGGGAACGCCTTCCCTCATCCCCCGCCTGGGAGAGAAGGCCGGCCTGTTCTACGAGCTCCTAGTCCTGGAATTCGCACCGCGCCTGGCGGCCTGGCATCATCGCCTCGGCTATCCCCCGGCCGTCACCACCCACACCCTCCGGCAGATCGGGTCCTTCGAGATGAACCATCTGCGCGGTCGCGGCCAACCGGGGATCTATGAGAGCCAGTTTCCCTGGTTGGCCTCCTACCTGGTGCAGCCCTACGTCCGCCTCGGACGCTTCGAATACCAGTTGCACCCGTACGGTGGCGGCGTCTCCGTCTGGAGGCGCACCGGCGACGGGCGGGTGCTCGCCCTGGCAGATGACGGCACCCGCGTGGCCCATGACGGATTGCAGCTGGCCGGCGAGGCGCCGGCAACGGAGGGTTGGACCGCACGGCTTGAGGAAACCGCCGACGCCGTCAGCGGATCTCCGGTGGATCCCGATGGACACATCCTGAGGACAGAAGTCCGCCTCGAACGCGCCGCCTGGACGCTCTGTTTCCGGAAGGGCACCACCGTCCTGGATCTTCACATCCCGGCCGGCGGGGGGATGAGCTGGGACGCCACCGTGGACAGCTTCCGGCAGGCGCTGGACTTCTTCGCCCGCCATCATGCCGGCCAACCCTTTGCGGCACTGGTGGTCAGTACCTGGTTCATGGATCCGCGCCTGGTCGACCTGTTGCCGGCGGAGGCCAACCCGCTGCGCTTGCAGCGCGCCGTCTACCGCTACCCCACGCCGCCGGCTCCCGGCAGTCTCTGGTTTGTGTTCCTGCGCGACACCGCCGATCCCTCCACCCTGCCGCGTGACACGTCATTGCAACGCCGGCTGGCGGCGTTTCTGGACAGAGGAAAGAAGTGGAACGGCGGCGGCATGTTCATCCTGCCCGAAGACATGCGCCATCCGTATGAGGGATGCTACCGCATCCCGATTCCCTAACCCGGCGTAGCCGGAACCAGAAGGCAAAATCGAATCTGGAACTCAGGAACTCAGGGCAAGAGATCCCTCATCCATTCCTGATTTCATGAGTTCCTGATTGAATCTCCGCTGTCGTTCAGGATGAGCCTTCAGGCTGAATCCCTACCGGCGTCTGACCGCGCTGGGGACAGCACGGTCCACCTTGAAGCCTGCACCGCCTTATTTCCACACTCACCCCGGCAGCACATCTGAATCTGGAACTCAGGAACTCACGAATCCGATGTTCCAATCCTGATTTCCTTGCCTATAACTTGACCCGTCGGGACAGGGACAAATCTGGAACTCAGGAAGTCAGGAAGGGGAGGGCAAAGGACTCTTCGTGAGTTCCTGAGTTCCAGATTGCTTTCGTACGCAAGTACTTGTGGAGGAACCGCGCATGCAAGTTACCCGAGGGTTTGTTCGCGGCTCAGCCGCGCGGCCGGCTGAGTTCCACATGGTCCGGG
>CAYOIT010000073.1:0-22250 GCA_964404035.1 uncultured Verrucomicrobiota bacterium
TCCTTCATATCCTTGGCTTCCTTGCGGAGGTCGCCCTTGACCTCGTCATGGAAGGCCATGTCCGTTCCCGGCATACGGAAAATGATACACTCGCCCTGGCCGGTGCCGCCCTTGTCCTCCTTGTAGGCCTGGCCGCTGGCCAGCAGTTGGTGCGCGGCTTCGAGATGCCGGGGAAGCTGGGTGGACTGGTAGAGGGGGACCTCGTCGTAGTCGATCCCCAGCCATTCCATGGCGTCCAGGATGGCCTTGACCGCCTCGGGCGTGGATCGTTCACGATCCGTATCCTCGATGCGAAGCAGGAATCTGCCGTCATGATGGCGGGCGAACAACCAGTTAAATATGGCCGCCCGGATGTTACCGATATGGACATTTCCTGTGGGACTAGGCGCAAAGCGTACGCGAACACTCATGGTCTTGATGCTCCTTCAAACAAATCGGCGGGCACGTTATCAAAAAAAAGGCGGGATAGGCAATGGCCAGAAACGGGTGGGATACCATCACGCCCAGGCAGCGGGGTGGATCAGCCTTGTTTGACCGGCACGCTCACGCGTTGGCGGACATGCGCCAGCCACTCCTGGACGTGTTCGTCCTCGGCAAAGCTCGAGAGCGTCAGCGGATACACCTTGCCGAGACGCTCGCTTTTCGACTTGCCCAGGGGATGGTAGGGCATCAGGTGGATCTCGAGCAGATGCGACAGCTCGTTGGCCACGGCGGCAATACCGGAGAGATGATCTTCGCGGTCATTCATCCCGGGGATGATCGGGCAGCGCAGGATGATCCGGCACCCCAGGCGGTCAAGCGCCAACAGGTTGGCATGAATGGGTTTGAGCGCGACGCGGGTCCATTCCTCGTGGCGCGCCGGATCCGTCTCCTTCAGGTCATAGAGAAACAGATCCACCTGGGTGTGGATGGCCTTGTACTGCTCTCGCGCGGCAAACCCGCTGGTTTCGATGCAGGTGTGGAGTCCCTTGGCCTTGGCGCCGGCCAGCAGGGCCTGGGTGAAGGCGAACTGCGCCATCGGTTCCCCGCCGCTGATGGTCATTCCGCCGCCCGAGGTCTCGTAGAAGGGGGCATCCTTCATGACTTCGGCCAGGACCGCGTCCACAGTCATTTTCCGGCCGATGACCTCGACGGCCTGCGCATAGCAGGCCCCGGCGCAAGCGCCGCAACGGATACAGTGTTCGCGGTCGAACTGGTGGCCCTGGGCGGTCATCGTATGGCCGCCTTTGGGGCAGACGGCCGCACAACGTCCGCATCCCAGACAGCGTTCGGCATGATAGAAGATCTCGAACTCCTGTTCCTTTGACTCGGGGTTATGACACCACCGGCAGTCCAGGGGGCACCCTTTAAGGAAGACGGTGGTGCGGATTCCCGGCCCGTCGTGGATCGAGAACTTCTGGATGTCAAAGATTACGCCGTAAACAGGATCGCTCATGATGTTTTTGAGTCTTACATAGTAGACGCCGATTGCGCAAAATGATAATCTGCTGCTGTTGGAAAATACGAAAGGGGGTCTTATGAAAGTGCCCCGCAAAAGACGAGGGACGGGTAGCGTAGCGGCGACTCAACTGAGGACGGCACGGCTGGCAAATCCGCTGGTACGGGTCTTTGCGGTCCGACTCAGGAACTGGCGCAAGGAACAGGGGAAGATGCTCAAGGAGGTGGCCGCCGACCTGGGTGTCTCGATCGCCATCGTCAGCGAATGGGAAAATGGCCATCGGTTTCCCTCGATTGACCACCTGCAGGCGTTGACCCAGTATACCGGCATTTCGGCGTCGCGTTTCTTCAAGGACATGGAGTTGGACAACGATGGCGAGTCGTCGCTTCCCCGGAAAGGTCGTGCCGGCGATCGATGAACAGTCCGTGCGGGTGAAGAGAAAAGCGGCGGGCCGAAAGCGGGAGTCATTTCGTAACCATGCGAAAACTGGCGGATTTTGGCTATTGCGCGCAGGAGCGGAGGCAGTCCATGATTCTGGCCTGCCTATTCTTCTGGTCCATTCTCAGCTATGTCGTTATCAGCCAGTATGTTGTCATGGCAACCGAAGTCGACGGCGACAGCATGGTGCCGACCTTGGAAAGCGGGGATCGTCTGCTTCTGGAGCGTTTTGCCTACCGGCTCGGGTCTCCCCGTCGAGGCGAGATCGTGGCGGTGAAACTGCCCGAGGAGGAAGACCTCATGGTCAAGCGGGTCATTGCGCTTTCCGGTGAACGGATCCAGATTCAAGGTGGCCGGGTGCATGTCAACGGCCGCAAGCTGACCGAACGGTATCTGTCGCGCGATACCGTGACCGATCCCGGGGGACTCCACACCAATGCCTACGCGGTCCTGCCGGACTGCTACTTTGTGATGGGCGACAATCGCGGACGCAGCCTGGACAGCCGCTCCTTCGGGGCGATCAGGAAGGAATGGATCCTGGGCCGGGTGGTTGGTTGGCGGCAGGCCTGCCTGGACGTCCTGGGGTGGTAGGCCGCGTGGGCCTTCCCGGTCGCAGACGTCGTGTGACCAGGGGGGCTCGCCCCTGTTTTTCGGCGTTTTTCACACCTCTTGCGGCGCTTGAGGTCTTGACGATCCCCGGGGTGCTGGACTATATTAACGCTGTGTGGAGGACGTATCCGCAGGAGCGGATAGGTCCGATGGAAGAGGGGCGCAGGGGATTCCGGAATGGGGCCGGTCGCCACTCGAATGAGGATTCAATGGAAACCGTTCTGAATAATTATGGACAAATACTCCTGCTGCTGATGGGGTTGGTGATGGTGGCGGCCGGTTATTTGGTTGAAAACGTTGCGGTATGGGGCGTTGGTTTGAGAGCGTTGCCGGTGAACTTGAGCGGCCGAGGAAGGCCGTGCGAGTTGACGGGCAGGCTGACGTGGCGCAGTGTCTGGTATCCGCGACCTCTGGAACGGTGTTCTTTGACAAAGTGGTTCATTCTTCCGCGTTAGGAATTTTGTACCCTGCCTTGTTCGTGTATGGGCGGAAATCTCACTCCCGATATTATTGCATCGCAGGGGGTTCGATTCGCGCGGTACCCACATGCCCGTTTTAACGGGACTTGGAAACCGTGTAGTAGAACTCCCACCTCGTTAAGAGTGGAAGCGAGATCATGGCCCCTGCGACAGGGTGGGGTGCTTTTTTTGAGGCGGGGAACATGGACCTCTTTGAACAGAATCGTTCGTCCGGGGCGGATCGCGCCCAGCCGCTCGCGGCGCGCATGCGGCCGCGCACCTTGGACGACATCCTCGGCCAGGACCACATCCTGGGACCGGGCAAGCTGCTTCGTCGGGCCATTGAGGCCGACCGCCTCGGCAGCATCATTCTCTACGGCCCCCCGGGGTGCGGAAAGACCTCGATCGCTGAAGCGATTGCCGCCGCCACCCGCCGCCGGTTCGAACGCACCAACGGGGTTCTCGCCAATGTCGCCGCCCTGCGCGTCATCCTGGCCGCCGCCAAACAGCGCCAGGCGACCGAGGGTGTGGAAACCATTCTGTTCATTGACGAGATCCATCACTTCAATAAGTCGCAGCAGGACATTCTCCTGCCGCATGTTGAAGACGGCACGGTGACGCTGATTGGCGCGACCACGCACAACCCTTTCTTCTTCATCAACAGCCCCTTGACGTCGCGATCGCAGGTGTTTGAACTCCACCCCGTGTCCGAGGTCGCGATCGTCGAATTGCTGCGCCGGGCGTTGGTTGACGAACAGGGGCTGGCCCGGTGGCCGGCGGACGCCGATGCCGATGGGCTGGCGCATCTGGCGAAAGTGTGCGAAGGCGATGCCCGGCGCGCCCTCAATGCGCTGGAGATTGCCGTGCTCACCACCCCGCCTGAGGCAAACGGGCGGGTGGCGGTGACGCGGGCGATCATTGAGGAGTCGATCCAGAAGAAGGCTGTGGTTTACGATCGGGATGAGGATGGGCACCATGACACGATCTCGGCCTTCATCAAGAGTGTGCGCGGGTCCGATGCCCATGCGGCCATCTACTGGCTCGCCAAGATGCTGTATGCCGGCGAGGATCCCCGGTTCATCGTCAGGCGTCTCGTCATCCTTGCTTCGGAGGACATCGGCAACGCTGATCCGCGGGGATTGACGGTGGCGGTTTCCGCCATGGAGGCGGTCCAGTTCGTGGGCCTGCCTGAGGCCCGGATCATCCTTGCGCAAGTCACGACCTATCTGGCAACGGCCCCGAAGAGCAACGCGGCTTACCTCGCCATCTCGAAGGCCATGGAAGATGTTGAGAAGGGACGGGTTCTGCCGGTTCCCAAGCACTTGCGAAGCGCCAGCTACAAAGGGGCGGACCGGTTGGGGCATACGGGTTACCAGTATGCCCACGATTTCGACGGGCACTACGTGGTCCAGGAGTACATGCCCACGTCGGCGGTGTACTACGAACCGACGCGGCAGGGCTACGAAGACGTGATCGGCAAACGCATGGAGTCCTGGCAGCGTCTCCGGACTGACCCGGCAACGAAGCCGGGCGAGGGGGGCGGATGAGCCAGGATGGAAGCGAAGTCAGTCAGATCAAGGCGACCTTGCGGGCGGCCGCACTGGCCCGTCGAAGGTCGACCGGTGCGGCCACGCTCCGCTCCGCCAGCGCGCGGATCGCGGACCGTGTGACGGTGCTGCCCGAGTTCAAGGCGGCTGGAACGATTCTGGCCTATCTGGCGCTCCCCCAGGAGGCCCAGACGGCGAGGATCATGGAGTACGCCTGGCTGGCGGGCAAACAGGTCGCGGTTCCCGCCGCGAGGTTGGATGGAGAGTACGTGCCGGTGTGGCTCAAACCCGGCGACAGCGTTGCCCGGGGCCGCTTCGACGTGCCCGAACCGGTGGTGCAAGCCCCGGCGAAACCGGACCGGTTCGACCTGGTGATCGTGCCCGGGGTGGCGTTCACGGCCGCCGGCGCCCGGCTGGGGCATGGCAAAGGGTATTACGACCGGATGCTGGCGCGATTGGGCCGGCGCGCGGGATGCAAAGTCGGGATTGGCCTGGAATTTCAGATACTGGCCGTGGTGCCGGTGACGGCCAGCGATGTGGGGATGGATGTGGTGGTGACCGAGGAGAAGGTGTACCGGTCTTCGGCCGCCTTGTAGGACAATGAACGCGGATGAACGGGCCGCGGGTGGCCCGATGAGAAAAGGAGTAAGACCATGTGGTGGAATGGAATTATCACGGCGTTTTTCGGCATCGTGATTGGTTACGGGGTCCGGATATGGATGAGCAACCAGGCGCTGAATAACACGGCGAAAGAGTCGGAGCGGATGCTGCGCGATGCGAAACGCGATGCGGATAGTATTCTGAAGGAAGCGGGCCTGCAGGCCAAGGCCGAGGTGCTGAAAGCCAGGGAGGAATTCGAGGCGGGCACCAAGGCGCGGCGCGATGAATTGACCGCGTTGGATAACCGGACCGCCCTGCGGGAGTCCAACCTGGACCGAAAAGTCGCGATGTTGGACAAGAAGGAACGGGTCCTGGAACAGCGCGAAGCCGAGGCCGAGAAGAACGCCGCGGCCGCGGTGAAAGCCAAGGCGGACTTTGACAAGTTGGTCGACGAGGAGAAGATCAAGCTGCAACGGGTGGCCGGCATGACCGAAGCCGAAGCCCGTCAGACGCTCATGGCGAAGGTTGAGGCGGAAGTGCATAGCGACGTGGGCGGGTTGATCCGGCGCCTGCAGGAGGGGGCCAAGGACACGGCGGAGCGCGAAGCGCAGAAGATCGTCTGCCTCGCCATTCAGCGGTACGCCGCCAGCCATGCGTCCGAGGTCATGACGAGCACCGTCGCGCTGCCGAGCGACGATATGAAGGGGCGGATCATCGGGCGTGACGGACGGAATATCCGCGCGATCGAGAGCGCCACGGGCATTAACCTGCTGGTCGACGATACGCCTGAGGCGGTGGTGATTTCCGGCTTCGATCCGGTGCGGCGCGAAGTGGCCCGCCTCTCCCTTGAACGCCTGATTCTGGACGGGCGGATTCACCCGGCGCGCATCGAGGAAGTGGTGACGAAGACCCGCGGCGAAATGGACGAACGTATTCGCGAGGCTGGCGAGGAGGCGGCCTATCAGGTCGGCATCCAGGGATTCGATCCCGAACTGCTGAGGACGCTGGGCCGGCTGAAGTTCCGGAGCAGTTACTCCCAGAACGTGCTGATGCACTCGCTCGAGGTGGCTCAGCTCATGGGGGTGATGGCCACGGAACTGAATCTGGACGTGACGCTGGCCAAACGCATCGGGCTGTTGCACGACATCGGCAAAGCGCTCGATCACGATATCGAGGGCAGCCATGCCCTGATCGGGGCCGATCTGTTGCGGCGCCTAGGCGAAACTCCCGTGGTCATCAACGCCGTGGCGGCCCACCATGCGGATGTGCCCGGGGAAAGCCTCTATGCGATCCTGGTCGCGGCGGGCGATGCGATCTCGGCTGCCCGGCCCGGGGCGCGGTCTGAGACCACCGACATCTACGTCAAGCGGCTCGAGAAACTGGAGGCCATTGCGAACGGATTCGCGGGCGTCGAAAGAAGTTACGCCATCCAGGCCGGACGGGAAGTGCGGGTGATGGTCCAGCCGGAGACCGTGACGGATCATGATGCCATGATCCTGGCGCGGAACATCTGCAAGAAGATCGAGGGCGAACTTCAGTATCCCGGCCAGATCCGGGTGATCGTGGTGCGCGAGACGCGGTGCGTGGAGTACGCGCGCTAGCACCACGGCAGCCAATGACGCCGCCGGAAGGCGGCCGGAAACGGACACATGCACATTTTGATGGTGGGAGACATAGTGGGCGCGCCGGGGCGGAAGATGCTCGCGCGGCTGGTGGGCCAGATGAAGCAGCGAGGCACCGTGGATGTGGTGGTCGCCAACGCCGAGAATGCCGCCGGAGGCAAGGGGGCCAACCGGGCCGTGGTCGAGGAACTGCTCAGTGCCGGGGCCGATGTCCTGACCATGGGGGATCACACCTGGGATCAGAAGGAAATCATCCCGCTGTTCGAGCACGAGAAGCGCATTATTCGCCCGGCCAACTTTCCACCCGGTTGTCCCGGCAGGGGCATCGTCTCGATCGACACGCCCAAGGGACGGGTGTCGGTGATGAACCTCGTCGGGCGGGTTTTCATGCCGCCGGCAGACTGTCCGTTCCGGACGGCCGATGCCCTGTTAAGCAAGGAGCCCAACCTGGGCAAGGTGATCCTGGTCGATATGCACGCCGAGGCCACCTCCGAGAAGATCGCCATGGGCCGGTATCTGGATGGGCGGGTCAGCGCGGTGGTGGGGACGCATACGCACGTTCAGACCTCGGATGAAACCATTCTGCCGAACAAGACCGCCTACCTCACCGATCTCGGGATGACGGGCCCCAAGGACTCGGTCCTGGGCCGGGATCTGGCCTCGGTCTTGTCAAAGTTCCTGACCGGGATGCCGTGCAAGTTCGATATCGCGGAAAAAGGCGTGGCGCTTGAAGGCGCGCTGATTGACGTCGATGAAACAACGGGACGGGCCCGTAAGATTACGCGTATCCGGGAACTGCTGGACTCTCCGAGATGAACGAACTGCGGCTCGAACAAGGGAAACCGCGGGTTTACTCCGTGAGCGAGCTTACCCGCCTGATCCGGGGAACCCTCGAATCGGGGTTTCCCGCGGTCTGTGTCGAGGGTGAGCTTTCCAACGTGAGGCAGCCCGCCTCGGGTCATTGCTATTTCACGATCAAGGATGCGACGGCCCAGATCCGGGCGGTGATCTGGCGCGGCGAGCGGCGCGGCCTGCTGTTCCAGCCCCGGGATGGCCTGCAGGTGCGGGCCTACGGCGCCTTGACCTTGTATGAGCGCGACGGCAGTTACCAGATTGTCGTGCGGCGGATGGAGGAGGGCGGGCAGGGCGCCTTGCAGGCGGCCTTCGAGGCCCTCAAGAAGAAATTGAGCGAAGAAGGACTTTTCGACCCCTCACGCAAACGGCCGCTTCCCCTGCTTCCCCGGCATATCGGCATTGTCACCTCGCCCACGGGGGCAGCGATCCGCGATATCCTCAACATTCTGCGGCGGCGGTTTCCCAACCTGCATGTGGTGGTGGCGCCCGTCCGGGTTCAAGGCGAGGGGGCCGCTGCGGAAATTGCCGCGGCCATCGATCTCCTGAATCAGCGGGGCGGACTGGATGTGCTCATCGTGGGGCGCGGCGGCGGAAGCATCGAGGATCTCTGGTGTTTCAACGAAGAGGTGGTGGCGCGGGCCCTTGCGCGCTCCCGGATTCCGACGATTTCGGCCGTCGGGCACGAAATCGATTTTACGATCAGCGATTTTGTGGCGGATCTGCGGGCCCCGACGCCCTCCGCGGCGGCCGAACTCGTGGTGGGCCGCAAGGATGAATTCCTGGAAGTCCTGGCCGGGCAGTCACGCCTGATGACCAGGCTGCTGAAACATGCGTTGCTGGAGGCGAAGAGCCGGTTTGGCGCGGCGGCCGGGAGTTACGTATTTCGCGAGCCGGCCCATGCCGCGCAAGGGTACCGGCAGAAGATCGACCGCCTGCAGCTGCAGAGCCGGCACCTTCTGGATCGCCGGTTTCGGGACAGCCAGCAAAGGACCGATGATCTTGCGATGAGGCTGGTCCACGGGATGAAGATGGTGTTCGCCGAGCGCGTCCACCAGGTGCAAGGATTGGATCGCCAGCTGGCCGCGTTCAACCCCCTGGCCGTGTTGCAGCGCGGTTACAGTATCACTTTTAACAGCCGGGGACAGGCCGTGCGCCGGGCCGACGAACTCACGCCCGGGGAACTGATCATGACCCGGGTCGGGTCGGGTGAACTCGGGTCTGAAGTCAGGACGGTTAAGAGCGGGCAAAAGGGTGAGGAAAGGGACGGGATATGAGCAGGAAGAAAACGGAGACAGAGGGCGCAAAGCCCGATAGCGTGAGCTTTGAGACGGCGCTTGAGCGATTGGAAACGATCGTCAAGGAGATGGAAAGCGGCGCGTTGAGCCTGGAGCACATGATGGCGCGTTTTGAGGAAGGACAGGCGCTCGTCAAACTCTGCTCGGGAAAACTGAACCAGGTGGAGCGGCGTATCGAGATCCTGGCCAAGGAAGGCGAGAACGTCGTCGCCGAACCGTTCGGGGAGGAATCCGGCGGTGAGGATGAGGCGGCCAGTGACAAGGACGACGATAACAAGAACGGCATGCCGTTCTAGGTGAAGCCCCGTGCCTGCGCCAACCCCCATTCTTGATCTGCGTGACCTGCGGGTGACGTTCCAGACGGACGAAGGAACGATTCGCGCGGTGGACGGAATCGATCTTGCCGTGAACGGCAACGAAACGGTCGCGCTTGTGGGCGAAAGCGGTTGCGGCAAGAGCGTGGCGTCATTGGCGCTGGCCCGGCTGGTCTGGGGGCCGGGACTGGAGATCACGGGCGAAGCCCGACTGCTGGATCGGGACCTCCTGAACGTGCCGGAGCGGGAGCTCCGCCGGTTGCGTGGGGCCACAGTCTCCTACATCTTTCAGGACCCGATGGCCTCCCTGAATCCGGTCAAGCCGGTGGGGGATCAGATCGCCGAGGCGATCCGGCTGCACCGGAAGGTGCCGGACATCGAGGCGGAAGTGGTCCGGCTGATGGGGCTGGTGGGGCTGCCCGAGCCGGAGGCGCGACGCCGGGCCTATCCGCACCAGTTCAGCGGCGGGATGCAGCAACGCGTGATGATCGCCATGGCGCTGGCCTGTCACCCGAGGCTTCTCGTGGCGGATGAGCCCACCACCGCACTGGATGTCACGATCCAGGCCCAGATCTTCCGGCTGCTGGCCGCCCTGCGCGCCGAATTCAAGATGGCGGTGCTCCTGATCACGCATAACCTCGGCCTGGTGGCGCAGAACGCCGAACGTGTCTACGTCATGTATTCCGGGCGGATCATGGAGGCGGGGCCTTCCGCGCAAGTCCTGCGGCGGAGCGCGCATCCTTACACCAGGGGATTGCTGGCGGCGGTGCCGCGCTTGCGCAGGGCCGCCGAGCGGATGACGGGAATCGATGGAACCGTGCCGCATCCCGCGCATCTGCCGGCCGGATGCCGGTTTCATCCGAGATGCAAATACGCCGATGATCATTGCCGGGCGGTCGAACCTGAAATGCTGACGGTGGAGGAAGGGCACCAGACACGATGTCATTACTGGAAGCAACTGAGGTGACGGTGCGTTTCGCGTCGCAGGATACGTTCGGGCGCCGCCGGGTCCTGACGGCCGTGGCCGGCGTGTCGTTCTGTCTGGAAGCGGGCGAGCGGCTCGGGCTGGTGGGGGAAAGCGGCTCGGGCAAGACGACGCTCGGGCGGGCCCTGCTGGCTCTGGAACCGGTGGCCGGCGGGCAGGTGCTGTTTCAGGGCTGCAACGTCCACACGATGCGCCGGGCGGCGCTGCGGGCATTCAGGCGCAGTGCCCAGATGGTTTTCCAGGATCCGATGGGATCGCTGAATCCCCGTCTGAAGATCGGCACGGCCCTGAATGAAGTCCTTGCCGTTCATCGACTGGCGTCACGGGAAGACCGTCCGAAACGGGTGGCTGAACTGCTGGAGCAGGTGGGGCTTGATCCGGCCTACGCGGCCCGCTACCCGCATGAATTCAGCGGAGGGCAGCGGCAGCGGGTGGGCCTGGCGCGCGCGTTGGCCCTGAACCCGGAGTTGATCGTGGCGGACGAGCCGGTCTCTGCGCTGGATGTCTCGGTGCAGGCCCAGATTCTCAATCTGCTCAAGGATATCAGTGAACAGCGTCGCATGGCGTGCCTCCTGATTGCGCATGACCTGGCGGTGGTCAATTATGTCTGCCCCAGGATGATGGTCATGTATCGAGGCCGGGTGGTCGAGTCCGGGCTCTCTTCGGACGTGTTGGGGAACCCGCTTCATCCCTACACGCAGGCTTTGAAGGCCGCGGTGCCCGATCCGGACGACCAGGGTGAGCGCGATCCGGTTGTGGATCTTGAGGGGACGGTCCCGGGAGTCGAAGCCGATGCCGGGTGCGCCTATGCGGCGCGGTGTTCGCTGGCTTGTGATCGGTGCCGGCGGGAGATGCAGCCCCTGCGCGAAGTCGGTCGGAACGGCCATCGCGTCGCCTGCCATCTGGCCCAACAAAAAAACGTCCCCGGCGTTTGATCCGGGGACGTCTTACCTGCAGCTCACCTGCAGTGCTGCTGTAGCCGAATGGATTACGGCGCGGGAGCGGCCACGGGAACGACCTTCTCCATGCTCTTGATCGATTTCAGGAAGCAACGTTTCTTGCCACCCTTATCCGATTCAGAGCCCATGCCCACGACTTTCACGCGGGATCCAACCTGGCTGTCCATGTCGATGGCGGGCGCATCTTTTCCACCGGCCTTCTTCGGAAGCATCACTTCGGTGCCGTCATCGGTGACCAATTTGAGGGAGGTGGCCACGGTTCCATCCTTCTTCTTCTGCTCGATCTTCTGGAGGACACCTTCCATGCTGAGTTCCTTGAGCTCAGGCTTGGGCATCCTTTCCTTGCGTTCATGTCGCGGTTTGTCGGCAGGAGCCTGCTCCTGCTTGGCTTCGCCCTGAGCGATGGCTCCGGCCACCGACAACGCCATCACACCCACTCCGATCATCCACAGTTTGCTCATGTTATCTCCTTCGTGTTTTTTCTGCTTGTCCCAGCCCCCTGGTTGGGAAAATCCACTCCGCCCTCGCCGCTGGGCGCGCGGAATGCCAATCCAAACGTAACGCCATCCCTGTTTATTGTGTCCCTTGGACTAATACTGATACCGGCTGCCGCCAATGAACTCCCGCAACAGGGAGTTTTCAGGGACGCAGGCGTCTTCCCGGACCTCGCGGATGGGCTCCAGCAGGTCGTGGACGCGCCTGGCGCGCACATAAGCATCCTGGCGATGGGGATCGTTCCTGAAGCGCTCGATGGCGTCGGGAAGGAATTCCCAGAGCCGCGCCTTGAGGATCGGAAGCTCATAGGGCAGGGCGGTGTTCAGCACAAAATCCGCATGTCCAATAAAGGGGATGATGTGTTTCAGTTCGCTCCGGCGGACGTAGTGCCAGTGAGTCAAGGTGCCCATCGGCTGGAGATTGCGGTGGTTCTTATCGCGGATCATTCGCCGAAGAAGACGGTTGTCGGCCCAACGCATGAAGGTGCCATCGGCGGCGCGTAGTTGCCCCAGCGTCTCGACGTAGAGCCGGTACTTGCCGGCCGCAGGCACGGAACGGGTCATATCGTCGTAGAGGCCATGGAGGCTGTCGAGCAGGAGGACTTCATCCTTCTCCAGGCGCATCTCCTGGGCGTCGAGGGTGCGGATCCCTGTCTTGAAGTTGTAGAAAGGCATCCTGATGGTTTCCCCGGCAAGCAAGCGGCCCAGATGCTCGTTGATGAGGGCCAGATCCAGGGATTGCGGGGCTTCATAGTCGTAGTCGCCAAACTCGTCCTTGGGGTGTTTGACGAGATCGAAAAAGTAATGGTCGATATTGATCGCCTTGAGCCGGTGGCCGACCGATTGAAGCGCCTCGCCAATCTTGATGGTGGTGGTGGTCTTGCCGGAGGAGGAGGGGCCGGCGATGATGATCAGGCGGAGTTCGTCGGCCCGGGCAACGATGGCTTGGGCGGCGAGGCTGACTTCATCGACATAGCGTTGTTCCGCGGCCCGGACCAGGTCCGGCAGGGAGCCGCCATCGATGATGGCGTTGAGCCCCTCCACGCTTTCGCAGTGGTGCGCCATGTTCCAGACGAGCACCTCGTAGATCTTCTTATACGGAATATTGTCGGTGATCTCGAAGGAATAAGCCCGTGTGGCGCGGAGGATGGCGCGCTGACGGCGGTAGGCGATATAGCTGTGGGCGATCTTGATCAGCTGGTTGTCGAGCAGCACCCGTTCGACGATATCCTGGATATCCTCGACGGAGGGGATCATGTCGCCGGAATACGCCTGGCCGAGAGCGAGCTCGACCTTTTCCGCCAGCGATTCCGCCAGGGCGCGATCGGTCGTGCCGGTGGAGGCTACCGCCTTGAGAATGGCGTTCGTGATCCGTTCGCGGTTGTAGTCGACGATGTTTCCATTTCGCTTGATGATCCGGGTAATGACGTCGTTCGGTGCCATGGCGTAAGAGCATGTCAAAAGTGACGGCGTTCCCGCAAGCGGGAACGCCGTCACCATGGGTCTTGCTGTTACTCCGCAGCACGATGCTTTGGCCCGTTTCCCGAATATCGACATCAGGAGGGTAGACTCTGTGGCTCCGTGTCGGCTCCACCTGTTCCGAATGCGGCACATTGCTGACGGCTTCATTGTTCATACTGCATCCTCCTTATCTTATGGTTCAGGCGGCCTCGATCGCGATCTTCCTGGATTTGTCCGCCTCGGCCCGCGGCACAACGTGTCGTCGAACCATCGGGTCATCGGAAAGATATCCTCGAATAACGACTGCTCCGGCCTTGCCTCATAACGTATCATGTCCATAAGAACCTCCTTTCATAGGTTTGTTTCTGCACCATTATTTAGCATGGCGTATGCCAGTCGGAGATGGCAGTTTGGTGTTATTGTGTAATCTGTTGAACATCAAATAGTAATACATCTGATTGTCGAATCGTGAGATTGAATAAGTGAGTCATGATGACGCAGTATGATGTGTATGTTGAGAATATTTGGGAGTCAAAATGACGTAATCAATGGCATAGGAAGCGGGCGGAGCCCGCCTTGGAGGTAGGCAGTTGTGGCTGCCGCCTTGTGCTTGGGTAGCGGGAAGAAAGGCGGCAGTGAAGGAACTGCCGCACTCCGAAGGTTGGCGCTAGGGCGCCAACAGAACAGGTCGGACTGCCGTGGCGTCTGCCGGTGATTTTGAATGGTGAGCGTTGGTGGCTGTGTTAAGCTTTGACCCAGATATGCACAAGCCGCTGAAAATTGTCATGATTGTCCCGGGGTCGGGCGGGACGTTTTACTGCGAGAACTGCCTGCGTGATACGGCGCTTATCCAGGCGTTACGGAAGCGGGGCCATGAGGTGGTCATGGTCCCGATGTACCTGCCTTTCTTCACGGACGAACCGGGAGTGGCCGGGGAAACGCCGGTCTTCTTCGGCGGCATCAACGTCTATTTGCAGGAAAAGTGCGTCTTATACCGGTATGCGCCGCGTTGGTTGAGCCGCTGGTTCGATGCACCCTGGCTTCTGGAACGGCTGGCAAAGTACAGTGGCTCCACGAAAGCGTTTGGCATGGGGCGGATGACGCTGTCGATGCTGCAGGGAATGGATGGACATCATGCGACGGAACTGGAGCGGATGGTTGAATGGCTGCTCCGTGACGGGCGTCCGGATGTCATACAGATTTCAACCGCCCTGTTGATCGGGCTGGCCCGGCAGTTGCGCGAGAAACTGGGGACCCCGGTCGTTTGTCTCCTGCAGGACGAGGATACCTGGGTGGATGCCTTGGAGCCACCGTATCCTGCCTTGTGCTGGAATGCGATTCGGGATGGCGCCAAAGAGGCGGATAAGCTGGTAGCGGTCAGTGATTACTACGCGCGTTTCTTTTCACAGCGGGCCGGTTTGCCAAGGGAACGCATGGCGGTGGTTCATCCCGGGATTGATCCGACGGGATACGGCCGGCCGGAGGATGCTCCCGATGCCAAGGAACGCGTTGCGGCGCCGCCGCCGCCAACCATTGGCTACCTCTCCCAGATGACCGAAAGCCTGGGGCTGGGAACCTTGGTGGAGGCCTTCATGCTGTTGAAGGCAAAACCCGGGTTGGAGACTTTAAGGCTGCGGGCCATGGGCGGGTTGAATGGTCCGGACAAGGCGTTTGTGTCAGGGCTTAAGGCGAAACTGGCGGCCAAGGGGATGGTCGACAGCGTGGAGTTCCTGCCGGAGTTGGACCGGGCGAGCCGGATTCGATTCCTGCAATCGCTTACGGTGATGTCAGTCCCGATTCCGGGCGGCGCGGCGTTCGGGACGTTCCTGCTGGAATCCCTGGCCGCCGGCGTGCCCGTGGTCCAGCCGAACTGCGGCGCCTTTCCTGAATTGATTCAGGCGACGGGCGGTGGGCTGTGTTACGAACCTCAGACGGGTCAGGCGCTGGCAGAGGCCCTGGAAACGCTTCTTCGTGATCCCCCTCGTGCGGCGGAACTGGGGCGCCAGGGGCGCGCCGCCGTATTGGCGCGTTTCACGGTGGAAGCCATGGCGGATAAGATGATGGAGGTCTACGGCCAATGAGCCTGCAACTCGCGAAACGTTTGATGACGGAGCCGGACAAGCGCCTGCTTTGGAAGTTTACCTGGAACTTCGGCTGGAAAGGGATGCGCGCCGTGACGGCCTTCGAGAAACGGCGGAAGCAAGGGATCTATTTCCCGGCCTTCCTCTTCATCTCGGTGACCAATGCCTGCAACCTGCGATGTCAGGGGTGCTGGGTGACCCCCACGCAGCCGCCCTGTGAACTGGACCTGGCGACCCTGGATAACCTGATCCGGTCCTGCAAAGCCCAGGGGTCGTATTTCTTCGGTATCCTTGGCGGTGAGCCGCTGCTGCACAAGGGTCTCATGGAACTGATGGGGCGCCATCCCGAGTGCTATTTCCTGCTGTTCACCAACGGGACATTGCTCACCGATGCGGTGGCGGCGCGCTTGCGCGGACTCGGCAACGTATCACCCCTGATCAGCATCGAGGGGCTCGAAACGGTGAGTGATGAACGCCGCGGCGGCTCAGAGGTTTACCGGCGCACACTTGAGGGCGTGGAGCACTGCCGTCAGCAACGGCTGATGACCGGCGTGGCCACGAGTGTGTGTCAGTCCAACTTCCGCGAATTGGTGTCGGAACGTTTCCTGCGCGATCTGATCGACCGTGGCGTGCACTACGTCTGGTATTACATCTATCGTCCCGTCGGACCGAACCCGTGTCCCGACCTCAAGTTGACGCCGGACCAGATTGTCGCCCTCCGGCAGTTCATGGTGGACATGCGAAAGCGCCTGCCGATCATCATCGTGGACGCGTACTGGGATCATGAGGGGAAGGCGCTCTGCCCGGCGGCGACGGGCATCGGGCATCACATCAGTCCGGCGGGCTACGTGGAGCCCTGTCCTCCGCTTCAACTGGCGGGAGAGCATGTGGGCGATGGGACGGACCTTTATGAACGGCTGACAAACTCGGCGTTTCTGCGGGAATTCCGGAGCGTGGCGGCCGGCACGACGCGGGGGTGTGTGATCATGGAACGGCCGGATCTGTTGCGGGAGTTGGCGGTGAAGACGGGCGCCACGGATAGCAGCGGGCGCGGTACCATGGATGCCGAACTGTGCGAGTTGCTGCCGTGTTCAAGCCACCATCTGCCGGGCCGGGAAATCCCGGAAACAAGCTGGACCTACCGGGTGGCCAAGAAGTACTGGTTCTTCGGGTTTGGCGCGTATGGCTGAGTTGCCGTCCAAGAGGAGGAAGGAGATGCGTATGCCGGAATGGCTGTGGTCGGTGGGCCGGGTCGCTTTGGCTTCGTACGTGGGGTTGATGTTGCTCATGTACTTCCGTCAGGCGAAATACGTCTATTTCCCCTCAAAGTCGCTCACTTCGACCCCGGCTACGGCGAGGTTGGCCTATGAGGAGTTGTCGGTTCGCACGTCGGACGGCGAAACGGTGCAGGGTTGGTTTGTGCCCGTGGACAAGCCGGTGGGCACCGTTTTGTTCTGTCATGGCAATGCGGGGAACATCGGCGACCGGCTCGACGTGATCTGGATGCTTCACGACATGGGGCTTAACGCCTGTCTGTTCGACTATCGCGGGTACGGCAAGAGCACAGGGACGCCGACAGAGGAGGGGACGTATCGCGATGCGGAAGCGGTGTGGGATTACCTGGTCAGGGACAAGGGCGTGGCGGCCGGCCGGATGGTGGTGTGGGGCGAATCGCTTGGAGGCGCTGTGGCGGCCTGGGTGGCTGAGAAGAAACACCCCGGGGCGTTGATTCTCGAATCCACCTTTACCTCGATTCCCGACCTGGCGTCGCGGCTTTACCCGTTTCTGCCGATTCGATGGCTGTGCCGGTTCCGCTATCCGACGGCCGTTCGGCTGGGTTCCATCTCCTGCCCGGTGTTGGTGGCACACAGCCCGGATGACGAGATGATTCCTTTCGCGATGGGGCAGAAGCTGTATCAGGCGGCTCGTGACCCGAAGCGCTTCTTTACCTTGCGTGGCTCCCATAACACGGGACGTGACGCCACCGGCAAGGCGTTCGACAAGGAAGTCCTGGCGTTCCTCAACGAGCATCTGGCGGCGAAGTGAGAATCCTGCTGGATGCCGGTGTCCTTCAGGATGAACCTTCAGGGTGAATCCCTACCGGCATCTGACCGCGCTGGGGACAGCACGGTCCACCTTCAGGAGGGTTGCAGATCGTTGAGCGTCAATGCGGCGATGGTGGGACGGACCAGGTCGGCTTCGGAAAGCCGGTCGGCGGCAAAACTCTGGGCCACCGCCACGCACCGCACACCGGCGGCCCGGGCGGCCTGGACACCGTTGATGGCATCCTCGATCACCACGCACTGCGACGGAGCGAGGTTCAACTTCCGAAGGGCGCAGAGGAAGATATCCGGCGCCGGTTTCTTCTGGATGACATCTTCGGCCGTTACAATCGCATCCCAGGTCTGAGGGGGGAGGCCGATGGTGTTCAGGTTGGCTTCGACTTTGATCCAGTCGGCGCTCGAGGCCACGGCGATTCGCCAACCGCCGGCACGGCAGGCCTTGACGAAATCAACCGCGCCCGGAAAGGCGTGAAGCCTGGTCGGCACCATCTCCAGATAGAGCTCGTAAGTGCGTTTCTTGGCCTGGACGATGTCGAGCGTCACGCCGTGTTTCTCCGCCACCCCGCCGATGTAGCGGTTTTCGCCTGCCCCCACGAAGGGAAGGAAGTCCTCGGGACTGACCCGGTACCCTTTTCCCGCAAACATGGCGGTCGCGGCGGCGCAGATAAGCGGCTCGGAATCGGTGAGGACTCCGTCCATGTCGAAGATGACTCCACCGGGGGATGGTGCTGACTCAAGACGCGAACTCATGAATCGTCCTTTCTTTAGAATTTGGATTGGACCGGGTTGCGGGTTCCGCTAAACTTCTGCCCGTGACCGGTGTCAGGGTCCAGAATGGGTTGACCTTGGGAAGGGAGACATCGATGAAGGCTATTGTGGACGCAAACAAGTGCACGGGCTGCGGGCTTTGTTGTGATACCTGTCCCGATGTTTTCGAGATGGGCGACGATGTGGCGGCCGTCATAGTGGACGAAGTTCCCTTCGAGTGCGAGGTGGCCTGTCGGGATGCCGTGAATAATTGTCCCGTTGAGGCCATCACCCTGGTCGACTAAGCCTCAGCCTGGCGTATGTGTCAACAGGCCCACGATCAGGCCGATGGTGACCCCTACCAGCATGCCCGCGAACACCTCCATGCGGGTATGTCCCAGGATTTCCTTGAGCTTCTGCGCGGAGAGATGGTGATGCTGGAACAGCTCGTCGACGATCTGATTCAGCAGTCTGGCCTGGAGCCCCGTTGCGCGCCGCACGGTTGAAGCATCGAACATCACGACCGCGGCAAACGCCAGGGTTACGGCAAAAATGGTGCTGTCAAAGCCTTCACGGAGCCCCACTGCGGTGGTGAGTCCGCTGACCATGGCGGAATGGGCACTGGGCATGCCCCCCAAGGCGCTCAGGTATTGGAAGTCGACTCTTCCCGTCTGGCGCAGGTTTCCCAGCATTTTTAGAAGTGAGGCGGCCATCCATCCGAAGAAGGCGGACCAGAAAATGGGACTTTCGAAGAGCTTTCCGACACCGATATGCATGGGTCAAAAATGAAGCATTCGGGCGGGGCGGTCAATCCGAAAGAAAATCAATAGGCATTACGGTTGGCGGCGATGGTGCGCAGCAGGATCTTGAAGTCGAAGGATAGGGACCAGTTTTCCAGATAATAGAGGTCATACTTGATCCGTTCCTCGATGCTGGTATTGCCCCGCAGCCCGTTGACTTGGGCCCAGCCGGTCATGCCCGGTTTCGAAACATGCCGCCACATGTAGCGGTCGATGTCGTCCTTGAATTTCTCCACAAAATGCGGGCGTTCAGGGCGCGGCCCCACCAGGCTCATCTCGCCTTTGAGCACGTTCCACAACTGGGGAAGCTCGTCCAGGTTGTGACGGCGGAGAGAGGCCCCGATACGGGTGCGGCGCGGGTCGTTGGGCTCCGCCCAGACCGGTCCGGAGTCGCTCTCGGCATCGTTATTCATAGTGCGGAGCTTGAAAATGGTGAAAGGCCGGCCGCTTTCGCCGCAGCGCTCCTGCCGGTAGAACACGGGGCCGGGGGAGGAACGTTTGACCAGCAGGGCCGCCAGGAAGATGACCGGCCCGAAAAGCAGGAGCCCGATCGTGGAGCCGACGACGTCCTCCATCCGTTTCAGGAGCCGGTTCCAGAAATAGTCCAGCGGCCAGCGACTGACGCCGAGCAGGGGGATATCATCCACGAGCTGCATGTCCATGCTGCCGGTCATGATCCGGAACATGTCGGGCACCATGTTGAACGAGATCAGGTTCTGCTCACAGGCGAGGATGATCTCCACCACGCGTTGGTGGCCGAGAAGATTATCCGTGACGATAAGCTGGTCGACCGGGTTTGCGTCGAGAATGGCCTCAAGATCGCGGACGTGGCCTTTGATTGAGGCCGGATCAATGCTCTCGTCGGCCTCGGGACCATCGGTGCGGACGAAACCGACGACTTTGGACCTGAGCCGCGGTTCACGCGCCAGGGCGCGCTTGAGGTGGGTGGCGACAGCATCCGTGCCGACGATCAGCACGCGGTTCTGGCGGCCCCCTTTCCGGGCCATCTGGATCTCAACGCGAAAGAGGATGTAGCGCTCGAGAACGACCAGGAAGGCGATGGTGAAGAAGGAGACCGCCATCGTCAGACGGGAGAAGGGCGGATCGGTTCGGACCGCGAACGCCAGCGCCGTGGCCAGTAGCAGGCCCAGCCCCGTGGCGCGAATCAGCCTTGGGATTTTACTGGGAAAACGGCCCAGTTGAGGCCGCACATACAACCCGAGCGTACGGAAGATGAATAGGAAGATAATCGTCGCCAGTGCTGACCCCCACCCATACATGAAGTAGAGGCTAGGCGGCAGGCTCTCGACGGGAAATAGACCGGTATCGAAACGGATCCAAGTGGCAATCAGAAATCCGGCAAAAATGGCCGCCGCATCGGCCACAACGGCCAATCCGCTGGCCAGGGCATCCATGGTGTCTTTGGTTCGCACTACCGCCACTCTATATGGGACCCTCACGCGCTTTCAAGTGGTAATCACCGCCAGGAGTTCAGAAAACCGACGCCCTGGGCCGCCGCACCGCCCGCCAGGACGCCGACGGTGCGCGCCTCGACTGGGCCTACGACCGCTACGACCAGTTGACCAGCGCCGCCCGCACGAACGGCCCCAACGGCGCGGCGGACGCCGCGTATCGCTTCGCCTACCAGTACGACGAGGTCGGCAACCGCCTGCACGAGGATCGCGGCTTACTGGACCTGGACGGAGGGTTCAACAATCTGAACCAACTGACTGCCCGGCGGTTCAGCGGGCGGCTGGACATGGCGGGCACGGCGACGACCACCAATCCTCCGGTCACCGTCAAGGTGGATGGCCAGCCCGCCACCCTCTTCGATGGCACGAACTACTGGGGCGGTGCCCGTGTGGCACCCGGCAGCAACGTGGCGTCTATCGTGGCCCTTGATGCGGCGTCGAACCGCACCACGGCGCTTCGGCCGTTCCAGATGCCGCCCGCCAATCCGGAAGTCTTTCAGTACGATCTGAATGGCAACCTGACGAACGATGGGCAGCGGGCGTGCTTCTGGGACGAGGAGAACCGCCTGGTGGCAGTGGAGGGATCCGCGCCGTCGAATCCGCGCCTTCGCTCAGAATACCTTTACGATGCCCAGGGCCGGCGGATTCAGAAAGCCGATCTTTCCGGCTGGACCGGCTGCGCCTATGCTGCGACGAACGTCACGCGTTTCGTGTGGGACGGTTGGCTGCTGCTGGCGGAGTTGGATGAGGACAATTCCGTCACAGCCTATCACGTCCACGGACTCGACTTGAGCCAGACTCTTCAGGGTGCAGGGGGCATAGGCGGGCTGCTCGCCCGCATCGAGGCGGGCGCAAGCTCTCTTTACACGTTTGACGGGAATGGCAACATAACCGACGTACTGGGTGAAAACGCAACGGTGGTGGCCCATTACGAATATGATCCCTTCGGCCGGACAATCTCGCAGAATGGCAGTTATGCCACTGTGAACCCCTGGCGCTTCTCGACCAAGCAGTTTGACGATCGCTGGGGCGTGTACTATTACGGCTTACGATTTTACTCCCCAGCGCTGGGGAGGTGGATCAGCCGTGATCCGATTGAGGTGATGAAGGGGCAGAATTTGCAAAGATTCGTTGGAAACAGTCCAGTTTGTGCGACTGATCCTTTTGGCCTCTACACGCTGCTTTTGCCTCCTTGGTGGTCTGAGAACAAAATACAGCAAGTTGAGAACACTTTTAGCGCTCAATACGGCATATTGGATCATGCGAATGGTCTTATCGGACAACGGCTTGCCCTTCTCGTGCTCCAGCCGAAAAAATGTCCCTTCAAGATTCCGCTAATTCAGCAGTACATAGCGGCTCGTGCTCGGGTTCAGAGCATTCGGGCGGATCTCGACGATTCGAGTCAACATATCCACATCTGGAACATGACATCCCCGGGGAGTGACGGAACGACCACCGAGACAGGCTTCGGTTCGTGGATTATCGGTCTTTCCAATCTCAGCGCAAGTTCACAAGTTCTTCATGAACTCAGCCATCACTACGGAACGAGTGATGCCACAAGCCCCATGACTTTAGATAGTGCCCACTATTTTGACGATTTTGCAGTGGGGGGTGCTGCAACCTTAATCTTATCGAATCAGCGGCAAAGCAGACCTATGGAAGTGAAGGCTGCTGTCCATTGGAGGCTTGCCACCAGTGAGTGGCTGTAGACGGCGAGTCTGTTTCAGATGTTCCTTGTCTGTGGCCTTTTTGTTTGGGTGTGCAGTTTTTCTTGTTGCGCCAACTGTCTTGTCCCGCAGGACTTGCGATGTTGATATCAGTTCTGGGCGGTTGCGAGAAAGGGTGTGCTTCCTGTTTTTCCCCCTGTCGGATGACGTGTGTGAAACGATTCTATCCGAGAACGTGACTAGGGATGCGGAGGCTGTTCCTGACTGGAGACGCGTAGAAACTGAGCCGGTAGTGGCTTTTCCACGACTCATCCCGTGGCATCGACTCTATGTGACGGAACGGTG